>JBKPTT010000180.1:0-14937 GCA_046735635.1 Acidobacteriota bacterium
TTTTGTGTCTCTCTTTGACACGACCGAGCTGACCCTGAACATGGGTCCTCAGCACCCGAGCACGCACGGCGTGCTGCGCGTGGTGCTGCGTCTCGACGGCGAGCGGGTCGTCGGCTGCGACATCGTCATCGGCTATCTGCATCGCGGCATCGAGAAGCTGTGCGAGTACCGCGACTGGCAGCAGATCGTGCTCGTGACCGATCGGATGGACTACGTCGCCGCCGCCAGCAACAACCTCGGGTACGTCGAGACGGTGGAGAAGCTGATGTCGCTCGAGGTCCCGCGACGCGCGCAGTACATTCGCGTGATTCTCGCCGAGCTCCAGCGAATCGCCAGCCACTGCCTGTGGCTCGGCACGCACGCGATAGACCTGGGCGCGATGACGGTCTTTCTCTACTGCTTCCGCGAGCGCGAGCTTGTGCTCGATTTGTTCGAGGAGTACTGCGGCGCGCGGTTGACCTATAACGCGATGCGCGTCGGCGGGCTGCCCCTCGATATTCCATCGGGGTGGGACAAGAAGGTCCGGACATTCTGCGACGTGCTCGAATCGAAAGTCCCCGAATACGAAGCGCTCCTCACGCACAACCGAATCTGGCGCGATCGGACGACCGGCGTGGGCGTGATCGGCGGCGCCGAGGCAATCGCGCTCGGATTGACCGGACCCGCGCTCCGCGCGTCCGGCGTACCGCGCGACATCCGGAAAGACGAGCCCTACGCGGCGTATTCGGAATTCGATTTCGACGTGCCGGTCGGGACCGCCGGCGACACCTACGACCGGTATCTGGTCCGGATCGAGGAGTTCCACCAGTCGCTTCGGATTGTTCGTCAGGCGCTCGACGGCCTGCCCGACGGCCCGATCGTCGGCAAGGTGCCGAGGCTGATCAAACCGCCGGCGGGCGAGACGTATCACGCGATCGAGTCGCCGAAGGGGGAGCTTGGGTACTTCATCGTGAGCGACGGCAAGTCGAACACGCCGTACCGGTTTCGCGTTCGGCCTCCGTCCTTCTGCAACCTTCAGGCGCTGCCGCGGCTCGTCCGGGGGCACCTCGTCTCCGACGTCGTCGCCCTCATCGGTTCCATCGACATCGTCCTCGGCGAAGTGGATCGGTGATGTCCACCTACGTCTTGCCGCTCGTGAAGATCGTCGTCCTGCTCAACGTGGTGCTTCTGTCGGTCACGTTCTTGACGCTGCTCGAGCGCAAGGTCATCGCGTGGGTCCAGGTTCGCCTCGGGCCGATGCGCGTCGGCCCCTACGGGTCGCTGCAGCCAATTGCCGACGCTGTCAAGCTGCTGCTGAAGGAGGACATCACGCCGGTGCGCGCCGATCGGTGGGTGTTCACGCTCGCTCCAATCGTATCGATGGTGCCGGCGCTCATCGCGTTCGCCGTGATCCCGTTCGATCGCGAGGTGTCGTTGTTCGGCTATCGCGTACCGCTGTATGTCGCCGACATCAACGTGGGCCTGCTGTACCTCGTGTCGATCGCGTCGATTGGCGTCTACGGAATCATCCTCGCGGGCTACGCGTCGAACAGCAAGTTTCCCCTGCTTGCCGGGCTGCGCGCTTCGGCGCAGCTCATCAGCTACGAGATCGCGGTGACGATGATGCTCGTGAGCATGGTCGTCATGTCCGGCACGTTGAGCATGGTCGGGATCGTCGACGCCCAGTACAACGCGGGCGTCTGGTACGTCTTCATCCAACCGATCGCGTTCGTGATCCTCTTCATCGGAGGGCTCGCGGAAACCAATCGCGCGCCGTTCGATCTGCCGGAGGCGGAGCAGGAGCTGACGGGCGGGTTCCATACCGAGTACAGCGGCATGCGGTTCGCGCTGTTTTTCCTGGCCGAATACGCCAACATAATCGTCGTTTCGGCGGTCGCCACGACGCTGTTCCTCGGTGGGTGGCTTCGGCCGTTTCCTAATGTCGAATGGCTTCGGTTTTTAGGCTACGTGCCAGGCTGGATTTGGTTTCTGCTGAAGACGTTCTGTTTCATCTACGTGTTCCTGTGGATCCGGGCCACGCTGCCGCGCTACCGCTACGACCAGCTGATGCGGCTCGGATGGAAGGTGCTGATCCCGCTCGGGATCGCGAACTTGATCGTGACGGCGACGCTGAAAGTCTTGAGGTAGGCCGGGGTTTTCAAACCCGGCAAAGGATATGCTCGAAGCACTCGTCTTCTACACGCTCGCGGCGCTCATCGTCGGGTTCGGCGTGCTCGTCATCACGGCGAAGAATCCCGTCCACTGCGTCCTGTTTCTCGTCGCGAACTTCCTGTGCGTCGCCATGGTCTATGTTCTCCTTGCCGCGGAGTTCCTGGCCATCATTCAGATCCTTGTCTATGCGGGCGGCATCGTCGTTCTCTACCTGTTCGTCGTGATGCTCGTGAACCTGCAGCGCCCACCGGATGCCGCGCCGGGGCGCCGCAGGCAGTCGGGCGCCGGCTTCGTGCTCGCTGCGGTCATGCTCGCCGAGATCTGCGCCATAGTCGTGTTTTCGGCGGCGCGTCCGGCCGACGCTGCGGTGAATGCGCTGCCTGCCCCCGCGAGCATCGGCAACACGCAGGCCGTCGGGCTGCTGCTCTATACCGACTATCTCGTGCCCTTCGAGGTGGCGTCGATGCTGCTGCTGGTGGCGATGGTCGGGGCGATCATTCTCGCGCGGAAGGAGGCGTGATGTCGCTCGCGCCGATTACGCCGTACCACTATCTGGTCCTCTCCGCTACGCTCTTTTCGATCGGGATCGTCGGGGTCATGGTCCGTCGCAACATCATCATCGTCCTGATGTCGATTGAGCTGATGCTGAATGCCGTGAACATCAACCTCGCGGCCTTTTCCTATCAGCTGCACAACACGGTCGGGCAGGTGTTCGCCATCTTCATCATCGCGGTCGCGGCTGCAGAGGCCGCGGTCGGACTCGGCATCATTCTCGCGTTTTATCGCAACAAGGAAACGCTGAACATCGACGAGATGAACTCGATGCGGTGGTGACACAGAAATGCTGATTTCGAGTGCTGAATGCTGATTGAACGATCGTTGACGACTTGATGAATTACGTCTGGATCATTCCGCTTCTGCCCGGCGTCGGTGCGGCGCTGAACGGGCTTGTGGGGATCCGTTGGTTCACCCGGCGGATCTCGGGCGCGCTCGCGTGCGTCGTGATGGCTGCCGCGTTCGTCATGTCGGCGGTGGCGTTCGCCCAGCTCGTTGCCCTTCCGCCCGACGAACGCGTTCGCGCGGCAATCAAGGTGGCGACCTGGATCCCGCAGATTCCGCTCGCGACCGCGCACGACATCGGCATGTTTTCGGTGGACTGGAGCGTGCGGCTGGATCCCCTGTCGGCAGTGATGCTGCTGGTGGTCACCGGCGTCGGGTTCCTGATTCATCTCTACGCCACGGGGTACATGAAAGACGAGCCGCGGGGCGGCTACGCCAGGTTCTTCTGTTATCTGAACCTGTTCTGCCTGTTCATGCTCGTCCTTGTGCTCGGAGGCAATTTCCTCGTGATGTTCGTCGGCTGGGAGGGGGTCGGCCTCTGTTCGTATCTGCTGATTGGCTTCTGGTACGAGAAGAAGAGCGCGTCGGATGCGGGGAAGAAGGCGTTCATCACCAATCGTCTGGGCGACTGGGGTTTCATCCTCGGCATGTTCCTCGTGTATTTCACGTTCGGTTCGCTCGACTTTCGCGAGGTGGCGACCGCGGCGGCGGCGATGCCGGCCGAGACGGCGAGCTTCGGGGCGCTCTCGGCCATCTGTCTTCTTCTCTTCATCGGCGCCACCGGCAAGAGCGCGCAGATCCCGCTGTACGTCTGGCTGCCCGACGCCATGGAAGGGCCGACGCCGGTGTCGGCGCTGATCCACGCCGCGACGATGGTGACGGCAGGCGTGTACATGGTGGCGAGAAACGCGGTGCTGTTCCTGCACGCGCCGCTCGTCATGCAGGTCGTCGGCGTCGTCGGCGCGTTCACAGCACTGATGGCCGCAACGATCGGCCTCGTCCAGAACGACATCAAGCGCGTGCTCGCGTACTCGACCGTCTCGCAGCTCGGCTACATGTTCCTCGCGACCGGTGTCGGCGCATTTGCTGCGGCGGTGTTCCACCTGGTGACCCACGCGTTCTTCAAGGCGCTCCTCTTCCTCGGCAGCGGCTCGGTGATTCACGCGATGGCGGGGGAGCAGGACATGCGGAAGATGGGCGGCCTGCGCCGCTACATGCCGGTGACCTTCGTGACGATGATGCTTGGTTCGCTCGCGATTGCCGGCATCCCCCCGCTCGCCGGGTTCTTCAGCAAGGACGAGATCGTGTACCGCGCGTTCGTCGGTACACGTGTGCTGTGGCTGCTCGCGCCGGTCACCGCGCTGCTGACGGCGTTTTACATGTTCCGTCTGATGCTGCTCACGTTCTCCGGCGCGTACCGCGGCCCCGCGTGGGCGGCGACGGCTTCGGCTCCCGCAGCGGCGCAGGCCGCCGTTCACGGGGCGCCGCACCCGCTCGACTCGCACGCGCACGGCCAGGCCGACAAGGACGATCACGAGGTCACGCACGGCCATGCAGATGCAGACGCGCACGGCTGGCACGGTCCGCACGAGAGCCCTACGGCCATGACGGTCCCGCTCATGGTGCTGGCGGTGGGTGCGATTGTTGCCGGGTTCGTCGGCGTGCCGCACGCGTTAGGCGGCAACAACGCGATCGAAGCGTTTCTCGAGCCGAGCTTCACCGCAGGAGTGAATGCAGCAGGACACGCGGCCGAAACAGCGCCGACATCGAATCTCAAGGCGCTCGAGTTGATGTTCCTTTCAACGGTCATCGCGGTCGCCGGGATCCTCGCGGCGCGGCGTGCGTATCTGCTGGAACCCGCGCTGCCGGTGCGTGTCGCGGAGCGCTGGCGCCGCGTGCATGCGCTCCTCTACAACAAGTACTTCGTCGACGAGCTCTACGGCGCCACGGTCATCCGCGCCACATTTGCCAGCGCCCGCGGCCTCTTCACGTTCGATCGCCGGGTCGTGGACGGCGCTGTCAATGGCTCGGCGTCGCTCACGCAGATCTGTTCGTGGCTCTCGCATATGACCGACAAATACGTGGTGGACGGCGCTGTGAATCTGCTCGCGTGGACGGCGGGTCGCGGCAGCTTCCTCGTCCGCCGGATTCAGACCGGGCTCGTTCAGAATTACGCGCTGCTGATGGTGCTCGGCATCTTTACGTTTCTGACCGTCTTCCTCCTGGCGCGATGATGTTTCACAATCACCTGCTTTCGATCGTCCTCTTCACGCCGCTTGCCGGCGCGGTGCTCCTGCTGTTCGTTCCACAAAAGCGGGCGGACGCGATCCGCTGGATCGCCAACGCGTTTGCCGTCGCGGGATTCCTCATCTCGCTGCCGCTCTGGTTCCGCTACGAGCCGTTCGGCGACGCGTGGCAATTCGTGGAACGTGCGGACTGGATACCGTCGATTGGCGCGTCGTATTACCTCGGCGTCGACGGCTTCAGCGTGCTCCTCATTCTGCTGACGACGCTGATGGGCGCCATCGCCATTTTGTCGTCGTGGACGGCTATTACGGAACGGGTGAAGGAGTACTACATCTTCCTGCTCGTCCTCCAAACCGGCATGATCGGAGCGTTCGTCTCGCTCGACTTCCTCCTCTTCTTCCTGTTCTGGGAAGTCATGCTCGTCCCGATGTACTTCCTCATCGGGATCTGGGGCGGCGGCCGCCGGCTCTACTCGGCGATCAAATTCTTTCTCTACACGCTGGTCGGCAGCGTGGTGATGCTGCTCGGCATTCTGGCGCTCTATTTCATCTATCACTCGCAGACGGGCGACTATACGTTCGACATCACGAAATTCCAGCAGATGGACGTGCCCGCCGAGGCGCAGAAATGGATCTTCCTCGCGTTCTTCCTCGGCTTTGCCGTGAAGGTTCCGATGTTCCCGCTCCACACGTGGCTGCCTGACGCGCATACCGACGCGCCGACGGCCGGTTCCGTGATCCTTGCCGCCGTCATGCTGAAGATGGGGACCTACGGCTTCATCCGCTTCAGACTTCCCATCCTGCCGCAGGCGAGCCATGACTTCGTGCCGTTCATGGCAGCTCTGTCGATCATCGGGATCGTCTACGGCGCGCTGGTGGCGCTCGCGCAGACCGACTGGAAACGTCTCGTGGCCTATTCGAGCGTGAGTCACATGGCGATGGTGATGCTCGGCATGTTCGCGCTGACGCCGGTCGGACTGACGGGCAGCATCGTTCAGCAGTTGAATCACGGGATCTCGACCGGCGCGCTGTTCCTCATTGTCGGGATCGTGTACGAGAGGCGCCACACACGCGACATCGCCGAATACGGCGGGTTGTCGAAGATCATGCCGGTCTTTGCAGCCGTGTTCCTGGTGATGACGATGTCGTCGATCGGACTTCCCGCGCTGAACGGGTTCATCGGCGAGATTCTGATTCTGCAGGGCGTATACGTCGTTCACAAAGTCTGGGCGGCTGTGGCGGCAAGCGGCATCGTGCTCGGCGCGGCGTACATGCTGTGGCTCTTCCAGCGCACGATGTTCGGGACGGTGGACAACCCGGCGAATGCAGGGCTGAAGGATCTGAATGCGCGTGAGATCGCGACCTTCGTCCCGCTGGTCGCGCTGGCCGTCTGGATCGGCATCTATCCGACGCCAATCCTGCGCCGGCTGCAGGCCCCGGTGGGACGTGTCATCGTGCGAGTCAATTCCGTGTACGGGCCGGCGATCGCCAGGGCGGAAGCCGATTGCAATCGGCCGTCCGCTCCAGTGCAGGAGCCCGGCATGCCTGCCGGGCTCATCGTGTCGGCGCCCTGCACGACAGGAACTCAGTCGCCCCCCGCCGCGCCGCAGCCGGCCCGGGACAAACGTTGATGCCGGCCGGACTGACGTCGCGCGACTTCTATTACCTGCTGCCCGAGCTCGTGCTCACCGGCGGGGCATGTCTGCTGCTCCTGGTTGACGTGTGTGTTCCCCGCAGCAACCGCCTGCTCGCGTGGATGACGATGGGAATCCTTGGCGTCGCGGGCGTCTCGCTGATGGCTGTGGACGGCGTGAACACGACGGTGGCCCGCGGTCTCGTAGCAATCGACGGGTTTGCGTTCTTCTTCAAGATCCTCTTCCTGCTCGCGGCGCTGCTGACGGTTGCCATGTCGTCGCGCTATCTCGCGGTCGAGGGTGTTCGGCCCGGTGAGTACTACTTCCTGATCATCTGCGCAACGCTCGGCATGATGTTCATGGCGGGCGGCATCGACTTGATTACGCTCTTCATCGGCCTCGAGACGATGGCCGTCTCCTTCTACGTGCTCGTCGGCTACATCAGGCCGAATCGACGTTCCAACGAAGCGGCAATCAAGTACTTCGTCCTCGGCACTTTCTCGATGGCGATCCTGATCTACGGGATGTCGTTGCTGTACGGACTCACTGGCACGACGCACCTGCGCACGATCGCGACGACGCTGACGGCTGGCGACGGCGGGCTGCTGCTGCCGCTGGCGGTGATGCTGCTCGTTGCCGGGCTCGGGTTCAAGATAGCCGCGGTGCCGTTCCACATGTGGGCGCCGGACGTGTACGAAGGCGCTCCGTCGCCGGTGACGGCGTTCCTGTCGGTCGGATCGAAGGCGGCGTCCTTCGCGATGCTCCTTCGCATCTTCGTCGAGGGTCTGCCGGGCTTTCGGCTCGCGGGCGTGGGGGTGGCGTGGGGCGTTCCCTTCGGCTGGACGGCGTTCTTTTACGTGCTCGCGGTCATGACGATGACGATCGGCAATATCGGAGCGCTGACCCAGGGCAACATCAAACGGATGCTCGCCTACTCGTCGATCGCGCACGCCGGGTATGTGCTCATCGGGATCGTGGCGGGAACGACGCGAGGCGTGACCGCGGCCCTTGTGTACCTCATGGTGTATGCCTTCATGCAACTCGGGGCATTTGCCATCGTCGTCATCATGCGACGCGCGAACAGTGCGGGGGACGAGCTGAAGGATCTGACGGGGCTGTCGACGGCGCACCCCGCCGCCGCGATAGCCATGCTGATCTTCATGCTGTCGCTGGGGGGGATCCCGCCGACCGCTGGCTTCATGGGGAAGCTGTGGGTGTTCGGCGCGGCAATTGACGCCGGGTACGTCTGGCTGGCGGTCATCGGTGTCGCGAACAGCGCGCTGTCGCTCTATTACTACATCCGTGTGGTCGTGTTCATGTGGTCGCCCGACCCTGGCGGCCAGACTGCGCCGCTTCGCATCAGCCCTGCGCTCGCCGCCGTTCTCATCGCGGCCGCGGTGGGCACGATCGCGCTGGGCATCTATCCGCGGCTGCTGTTCGGACTCGCGGAGGTTTCGGCGAGCACCCTCGGCGCCGCGCCGGCTGTCGGGCTACGATAGGGGGTGGACGAACCGATCCCTCCCAAACGAGGCACTGTGGCCGATTCGGTGCGCACGATCGGAGCACTCAGCTCGGTCGGGCTGTCGTTCGTCCTCGCAATCGTTATCGGCGTGCTCGTCGGCCTGTGGCTCGATCGCGTGTTCGGCACGCATCGGATTTTCTTTTTCGTCTTCTTCATTCTGGGGTTCGTCGCGGGAATCCTGAACGTGTACCGCACGGCGGGACGGTTTCTGAAATAGGGCAACCGTCCGTCGTCGGTTATTCGTTTTATGTTTTGCGCTATACGTTTGCGTTCGTCGTTTGTCGTCCTTGGTCGAATAATGAATAACGGAGAACGAACGCGCATAACGCACACCCGACAACGCCGACGTAAAACTTTAAAACCCGAAACCCGAAAACCCAAACCCTACGCGCGTGACGACCGAAGCCATCCTGCACCGCGTCCAGACCACCGCAATCATTGTCTGCCTCGTCTTCGCCGTGCTGGCGTTCATGCTCGCGCGCGGAGACGTCTGGCCGCCAATCGCGGTGCTGGCGGGCGGATCGCTTGCCGGCATCAGCTATTGGATGCTCGCGTCCGGCGTCACCGGCGTCGTCGATGTGATGCTGCCGAAACGCGGTGAGGCGGCGCGGCTGACGGCTGGCGCACGCGCGGGACTCACGGCGAAACTGGCGGGCCGGTACGCTTTACTCGCTCTTCTGGCGTACGTTATGATTGCTCGTTTGCGCCTGCACCCATTGGGGCTGCTGGTTGGCGCGTCCTCGGTTGTGGCGGCGGTTGCGATCGAGGCCGTCCGCTTCCTGTTGAAGAAGACACCCTAGTGGAAAAGCTCGAGCATCCGTTGCTCATCGTGGAGTGGGTGAATGCCCTGCTTGGGCCGCTCGTCAGAGCGGTTGGCGAGCGCACGGGATTCCATTTCACAGGGCACGAGGTCATTCCGCCCTATCTCGTGATGGTGATGCTCATCGTGGTGGGATTGACGGTGCTGTCGCTCATCGTCAAATCGCGCCTGAGCGTCGAGAACCCCGGCCGTCTCCAGATTGTGATGGAAGACGGCGTCGGCGCGATCGTGAGCCTGCTGGAAGAGTGGATCGGGCCGACCGGGAAGAACTACCTGCCGCTCATTGCCACGCTCGGCATATTCATCCTGTGCGGCAACTACATGGGACTCGTTCCGGGCTTGATGTCGCCGACGAGCAGCATCAACGTTACGCTCGGGTGCGCGATCACGACCTGGGTGTATTACCACTTCCAGGGCATCAAGACGCAGGGCCCCGTCGCCTATATCAAGCATTTTGCGTTGCCGCCAGGATCGCCCGTCGCGATGGCGCCGCTCATGTTCGTCATCGAAATCATCAGCCACCTGTCGCGCGTGCTGTCGCTCTCGCTGCGGCTGTTCGGCAACATCTTCGGCGAAGAAATGGTCATTCTGATTCTCTTCAGCCTGATCCCGTTCTTCGCTCCGCTGCCGAT
The DNA here is from genome assembly GCA_046735635.1 of Acidobacteriota bacterium. GTDB lineage: Bacteria > Acidobacteriota > Vicinamibacteria > Vicinamibacterales > 2-12-FULL-66-21 > JALZOC01. Next base: position 9,846 of record JBKPTT010000180.1, read on the forward strand.
GATGGTGCTCGGTCTGGTGACTGGCGGTTTGCAGGCCTTCATTTTCGTGCTCCTGTCGATCATTTATCTTCAGGGCGCTGTTGCGGTGGAGCATCACGAGGACGAGCACGGACACGACGCGCCGCACGGGCGCGAGGCTCCGGCCGCGGCGTGATTTTCGGTAGCGCCGGCCGTCAGGCCGGCTCGAGATTCAGAGGAGGCGTGGGTCGTGAATAGACGTTTGCTTATGACGTTCGCAATAGTGATGGCGGCTGGCATCGTCGCGCCGGTTTTCGCCCAGGCGCCGGCCGGTGGCAGCGTGGCCGCGCCCGACGTGGTCGCGAAATGGTCGATCATCACCGCCGGGTTCGCCCTGGCGTTTGCGGCAGGACTCGGCGCGCTCGCCCAGGGGCGCGGCGTCAGCGCGGCGGCTGAGGCGATCGCACGTAATCCCGGCGCGGCCGGCGACATCCGCGGCGCGCTGATTCTCGGTCTCGTCCTGATCGAGTCGCTCGTCATTTACGTCCTGCTGATTTCGTTGATTCTCTTCTTCGTGAACCCGTTCAAGCCGTAGGTTCGGTGGCGCCGGCCGCAGGGCCGGCGTTCCATCGTTTCAGTGCGGGACCGGCGCGCCGGTCCCGCCCCCGGTCGTGAGCCTTCCCCGCCTCGCCCGTATCGATCTCCTCCTGCTCCTGATGACCCTCATCTGGGGCACCAACTACGCCATCGTCAAGCACGCGTTTCGCGAAATCGATCCGCAGGCGTTCAATGCGATCCGCATGATCGTGGCGACATCCGTGTTCGGTCTGATCATGCTCGCGGTGAGGCACGGCGAGCGCGGCGGAGGCAGATCGTCCCCGGGGGTGTTCTACACGCCGCACGTCATGACCGGGCGAGAGCTGTTCGGCCTTGCGGCGCTCGGGATGGTGGGACAGTCGCTCTATCAATATCTCTTCATCGCCGGTCTCGCGCGGACCAGCATTGCCAACAGCGCCGTCATCGCGGCCGCGGCACCGGTGATGATTGCGCTCGTCAGCGGTTTCGGCGGCGAGGAGCGCCTCGGCACAACGCACTGGCTCGGCGCGGCACTCTCGCTCGTGGGCATCTACACCGTGGTGGGACCGGGGGTGCAGATCGGCGGCAGCTCCACGCGGGGGGACCTGCTGATGCTGGCCGCGATGGGCTGCTGGTCGGCGTATACGCTCGGTGCGCGGCCGCTGATGACGCGGCACTCGCCTGTCGCCGTCACCGGCATCTCGATGGCATTCGGGACGCTGTTCTACGTGCCGGCGGTCGCCGGACACGTAGCCCGTCTGGACTGGGCGGCGGTGAGCACGGGCACGTGGGTGGCGCTGGTGTACTCGGCCGTGTTCTCGTTGGCAGTGTCCTACACAATCTGGTACGCGGGAGTTCGCGAGATCGGCAGCGCTCGAACTTCGGTGTATTCCAACCTGGTGCCCATCGTGGCAATGGTGTCGGGCATCCTGTTCATCAAGGAGCCCGTGAACGCCAGAAAGATTCTGGGTGCCGCGGCGGTCCTCATCGGCGTCGCGCTGACGCGGGTTCGGACACTGAATCCGAGCCCTGAAGTGTAGCGGGGTGGACCCAGGGGCTGGGGCCTGACCCCACCCTTTCTGGCAACGTTCCAGGAAGTCATGTCGACTCAAGCAATTCCACCGAAGCCTCGCCACAGCGCCCGGGGTCAGACCCCGGTCCCGCGAGCAGAGGGGGTCAGACCCCGGTCCGGCTGAGGGGGTCGCAACACTGGCGCGACTTCTGCACGGGCCAAATGGTGCTCTCGAGGATTCTGTCGGGCGCTGAAGATGAGCTTGTCCGCGAGGAGCGGCGCGTTCTGGCGCGGCTCCGGACGGCGCTCGTGCGCTTCGATGCCGCGCGCGAGCATCAGCAGGCTCTCGAGCAATCAATCGAGCAGCTCGACGAGCTCTTCCTGCTCGTCGTCGTAGGCGAATTCAATTCCGGGAAGAGCGCGTTCATCAACGCGTTGGTCGGGTCGAAGGTTGCTCTCGAAGGTGTCACGCCGACGACCGCCCAGATCAACGTCCTGCAGTACGGGGACGCTGTCGGGCGCACGGTCCGCGACGCACATCTGCACGTCATCACGGCGCCCGCCGAGATTCTCCGCGAGATTCACATCGTCGACACGCCCGGGACGAATGCCATCATTCGCGAGCACGAAACGATCACAGCTGACTTCGTCCCGCGTTCCGACCTCGTCCTGTTCGTCACGTCCGCTGATCGGCCGTTCACGGAAACGGAGCGCGCGTTCCTCGAGCAGGTCCGCGGCTGGGGCAAGAAGGTCGTCATCGTCATCAACAAGATCGACATCCTCGAAGGCGAGCGGCAGATCGAGGAGATCCGCGGATTTGTTGCCGACAACGCGCGGGTCCTGCTGGGATTCAATCCGGAGATCTTTCCCGTCAGCGCGCGTCTGGCGCTGCGCGCGAAGCAGGGAGAGCCGTCGGCGTGGGCCGCGAGCGGTTTCGAGGCGCTCGAGCAGTACATCCGTGAGGCGCTCGACGCTCCCGGCCGTGTGCAGTTGAAGCTGTTGAACCCCCTCGGCGTGGCGGCCGCGCTGACCGACCGGCACGCCGCTGCGGTGCGCGATCGCGCGGCGCTGCTGCGCGACGACTTCGCGATGCTCGACGAAGTGGATCGCCAGCTCGCGGTGTACCAGACGGACCTGATGCGAGATTTCGATTTCCGCGTCTCCGACATCGATCGGATTCTGCTCGAGATGGAAAAACGCGGGCATCAATTCTTCGACGATACTTTCCGCATCGGCCGCGTAATGGATCTGCTGAACCGCAGCCGCGTGCAGCAGGACTTCGAGCAGCAGGTTGTGGCGGACGCACCCCAGCAAATCGAAAAGAAAGTCGGCGAGCTCGTGGACTGGCTGGTGGACGCCGATCTGCGCCAATGGCAGGACGTCACGAAGCACCTTGCCGAGCGCCGCCGCCAGTACGAGAACCGAATCGTCGGCGATTCCGACTCCGGGCGCTTTCACTACGACCGTACGCGGCTGATCGAGGCCGTCAGCCGTGAGGCGCAGAAGGTCGTGGAGTCCTACGACCGCCGCAAAGAGGCGCGGGAACTGGCCGATGGGGCTCGAAATGCCGTCGCAGCGGCAGCGGCTGTGAGCGCCGGTGCGGTGGGCCTTGGCGCGCTCATCACGATTGTCGCGACCACGGCAGCAGCCGATGTCACCGGCATCATCATGGCGTCGGTTGTGGCAGCGCTGGGCTTTTTCATCCTGCCGGCGAGACGTGACAAGGCGAAGGAAGAGATGCGCAGGAAAGTCGGGGCGGTCCGCGAGAGACTGGCGGGCGCCTTGAAAGATCAGTTCGCACGCGAAATTGGCAAGAGCGGCGATCGTATCCGCGAGAGCATCGCCCCGTATAGCCGCTTCGTCAGGGCGGAGGGGGAGAAGCTGCGGACGACCGAACAGGAACTGAAGGAAATCGGCGCCGAGCTCGCGTCACTTCGTGCCCGGATCGACAAACGCGCGGCGTAATCCCGGCGGAAGGTGTATTCTTCTGGTCGATTAACGCGAGGGCTTTCGTGGAAGACCTGTTGCGCGTCGTCCGGAACATCTCGCGCCTCGCCGCATTGCAGCGAACAGGCCTGCTTGACAGCCCGCCTGAGGCAGCCTTCGACCGGCTCACGAATCTGGCCACCAAGATTATTCGCGCACCTGTGGCGCTGGTCTCGCTCGTGGACAGTGATCGGCAGTTCTTCAAGAGCGCGACTGGACTGGCGGAGCCGTGGCGGTCCCGCCGCGGAACGCCGCTCACACACTCGGTGTGCAAACATGTCGTCGCGACTGCACGAGAGCTCGTCGTCAACGACGCGCGTGCGCATCCCCTGCTGTGCGGCAACATGGCCATCCAGGATCTGGGAATCGTCGCCTACGCTGGCGCGCCGCTGGTGACGACGGACGGCCATGCCCTCGGCAGCCTCTGTGTGGTCGATACCAAGCCCCGTGAATGGACTGACGGCGATCTGGACATACTTCGCGATCTCGCGGCGATCGCGATGCGAGAGATTGAAGTCCGTCAGCTGCTGCGAGAGACCGAAGGCGCCCGAAGGGATGCCGAGATGCGGCTGCACGAGATCCAGGACCGTTCGCAGCCTCGCCCGCACTGACCCGAGGGCGGCGGCGATGAACGACAGACAGATCGCCACTCGTGAGATCGGGCCAGCGGACCGCGACTGGGTCCGGTCGTTTCTAAGACAACACTTCGGCTCGACAAAGGTCGTTTCTCGCGGCGTGATGCATCAAGCCGACGGACTCCCGGGATTCATCGGTCTGTTCGCCGGCGAGCCACGTGCATTGCTCACCTACAGCGTGATGAACGGCGAGCTGCAGGTGGTCTCACTTCATGCGGGCATTACCGGACACGGCCTCGGCTCACGTCTGTTGGCTGCGGCAAGGGACCGTGCGCGCGACCTGAAGTGCCGAAGACTGTGGCTCATTACGACGAACGACAACGAGCCCGCTATCACGTTCTATTCACGCTCGGGAATGCATCTGGCGGCCGTTCATCGTGGTGCGATTGCGGAATCACGCAAGCTCAAACCGGAAATTTCGCGGTTCGGCATCGGCGGACGTCCCATTGACGACGAGATCGAGTTCGAGTTCCGGCTCGAACAGAATGCTTGAACGCGTCGGGCGGAACCCAGATGCGGCGAGTACCATGATCGGATGAAGCAGGCCTGCCGCCAACTCCTCAACTTCATTCTCATCATCCTCGGCATCTTCTCGGCAGCGATGGGACTGAAGGGATTCCTGCTGTCGAGCCGCTTCATCGACGGCGGGGTCACGGGCGTTTCGATGCTCGCGTCCCAGATGACCGGCTTTCCGCTGGCGCTCTGGATTCCGCTCGTCAACCTGCCGTTTGTCGCGCTCGGGTATCGTCAAATGGGCGCTGCATTTGCACTGCGCAGTGCCGCGGGCATTGGGGGGCTGGCGCTGGTGCTTGCGACCGTGCATTTTCCGGACGTCACACCGGATCTGGTGTTGACCGCCATTTTCGGCGGGTTTTTCATCGGCGCCGGCATCGGGCTCGCCATCCGCGGCGGAGCGGTCCTGGAC
>JBKPTT010000181.1:0-7263 GCA_046735635.1 Acidobacteriota bacterium
CGGCGGTAATCCGGAACGAGCAACGCGAGCGTCTCGTCCAGGTATGACGTCGAGAACAGCACGTTCACTGCGCGTGGTGCGGTGACCAGAACCCCCGACATCACCAGATCGCACAGGGATGGATCGAGCCCGTGCTCGAACGCGTCGCGTCCTATTGGCACGAGCTCCACTTCGACGCCGAGGTCGTGTCCGAGCTGCAGCGCCATCTCCACATCGAATCCGACGAGATCTCCGTGTAGATTCGTGAAAACGAACGGCAGACTGCCCTCGATGTAGCCGACGCGCACGACGCCGCGCGCGCGGATGCGATCGACGAGCGTCCCCGCATAGGGTCCGAGCGGCGCTGCGGCCGTCGTGTAGACGCGCGCATCGCCTCGATCCCGAAGCGCCTGCATCGAGGCGAGCACTTTGTCCTTGTCGTACGGCCTGGTGATGTAACGCGTGACGACGACCCGAGTACCGCCAATCACCACGATGCTCAACATGATCGTCATCGCCGCAAAACGCAGCAATTTGCGCGGCTCGAGGCGGACGACACCGATGACCGCGCACGTGCCCACGACGCCGATCGTCACCGTGTGAACCGCCGACAGCAGCGTCCCGAAGCGGGCGTTGACGACGCTGCTCGCCAGAAACAGCTGAAACGTATCGGCCGGGATCCTGAACATGTCGAGCAGGAACGGAATTGCGACGTTCAGGTTCCCGAAGAGCACCAGCAGCCCCGTCGCCGCCAGGGCCGGGTAGCCCGCCGGCATGATCGGGGTACCGGTGAACCACGCGGCGAAGAGCACGAAACTGAGCGACAACAACTTCGCCGTGTGGGGGAAGTTGAACGAGGCTGGAATGATCACCTCCGCAAGCCGTTCGTCCGCGGGGGTGACGGGCGCATGCGCGCGCAGCAGCTCGCGCGTCTGTTCTGTGAGGAGCGGCAGCACCACGAAAAGACTACCGGTTGTGAACGCCATCAGCAGCGCGGTCCGCGTTCGCGCCAGCACCTCACGATGCGGTACCGGCGTCAATGCGGCAACGAATGCGGGCAGCACCCACAACGAGAGCAGCAGCGATACCGCGACGTACGCGAGAAGATACATCTCGAGCTGTTCGGCCTGGTGCGGATCGAACGTGCCCGCCGTGACCGCCGCGATCGCGAACAGGCCGTAGGGCGTCAGCGCCACGATGAACCGGGCGACACGGCCGACCGCACGATTGATCACGTCCATTATCTCGAGCGCGCGATCCTTGTCGGGAATGCCGATGAGTGCGATGCCGAGGAGCGCGCTGAAGAGCACGACGGCGGGAACGATGTTGTTCGCCAGCGAATTGAACGGATTGGCGGGTATGTAGAGACCAACGAGATCGAGCGACGAGTTGTCTTCGAGGAGCGTCGTGCTGAAAAAAGACGCTGATTGCACGTGCGGAAACATCACGGGGAATGCGAATGCCGCGACGAGCGCAATAACCCAGAGCGTAAGCAGAACGATTCCGACACGCACACCGAGTCGGGCGGCATCGGCTTTCCGCAACGCGCCGAGCCCGCCGACGAGCGACAGCGTGATGTAGGGGAGCACCGTCATCTGAAGCAGCTTGATGTAGGCGTCGGCACCAATCTGCAGGACGGCGGCGCGCTCGCCCACGAACAGCCCGACGGCGATCCCGGCCACGAGACCGACGACAACTTGTGTGGATCCATCCAGGCGGCGGATCGCTGGCGCGACGCGGGGGTGCGTGGTCGCGCCCATGCTGGGCCGTTACAGCGCGCCGCGGCCGGCCGCGGCCTGCGCGCGCAGGCGGGCGTTCAGTCCGCGCGCGACGAGGAGCCAGCCTGCCGTGAGCGCCACGTTGAACGCGGCAAACACAGGTACCGCGACGGCCGCGCTGGTCAGGACGAATACGATGACGGCCGTCAACACGTCACCCGCACGCACGCAGAACGAATCGACCGCTTGTTTGGCCTTGTATTTCGCCTGCCGGCTGGTAGGCAGCCACAGCGCCTGCTTCGTCGTATTACCCAGCGAGTAATCGACCGCGTTGTCGAGCGTCTTCAGGACGCCGATCGCCTCGAACGACGGCGCGCGCAGCATCAACAAATACCCGCCCGCCGCAATGATCGGATGGATGAACAGCGAGCGACCGACGCCGAGCAGTTTGAACAGTCGCCCGACGACGAACATCTGCAGAAGGAGACCGATCAAGTTGACATGGCTGTACAGGCGGCTGTACGTCTCGCCGATGAATTGACCGCGGGCCGCCTCCGATTCCGCGCCAGTCCCGTACATCGCGGCAGCATGCTGCACGACATAGCGGCCGAAGAGATACTCGCCGCTTGTATTGACGACGTTGAGCAGCACGGCGAGCGCGGCGATCAGCATGAGGTAGCGGTCGGACAGGATCATGCTGAACCCCGAGGGACTCTCGCCGAGCGCCTCGTCCGCGGCCGCCCGTTGTGCGTGCGTCCCTCCCACCACCCGATTCGTAATCCGTGCGAGGCCCACGCACGCCACCAGAATCACCGCTCCGCCGATGAGGAGGCGCCCGGGCCCGGCGGTCTGCACGAGAGAGCCCGCCCGGATCGATCCGAGCCACGCACCGAGGCTGCTGCCGACGCCGATCAGCGGAAAGAGCCGCTTGCCCTGTTCCTGCGTGTAGAGGTCGTTGGCAAACGCCCAGAACTGCGCAATCGCCATCACGTTGAAGATGCCGAGCCAGAGAAAGTAGGCCACGCCCACCTTCAGCCCCGCGGACTCGGCGAGCGCGAAGAGCAGGATGTTCGACGCGAAGAAGAGCGAGATCCACGTAATCAATTGGATGCGATTGACGCGCGAGGCGAACGCGCCGTAGGCGGGGACGAGAAATAGCAGCAGGACGGCCTGCCCGGCGGCCGCGTAGGTTTTGATCTCCGCGCCGCCTTCCGAAAGGATGAACACCTCACGCGCCGTCTTCAAGAGGTAATAGCCGGCCAGGATGAGGAACATCATCAGTGTGAGGAGCAGCGCGCTCGCGGCCTCTCCCCGACGTACGTCGGCGAACGGCGACAGCAGCCGCTCGATGGCACCCTTGTCAACCGGCGCCTCGAGAGCTGGTTCCGCTACCGCTCGAGTCCGACCAGTGTCCATGCGTCGTTCGCCCGGCGGAAGTACGCGCGCACCGGGCCGTGAGCGGCGGCTCCAGCGGCTGCGACATCCGTCACTTCAATCTGGACGACTGCTCCGGCGTTGGCAGGCAGCGCGCGCGGCGCCTTTGCTGAAGCCGTGGAGGTCTCGACTTCGCCGAGTGGACGCGTCGCACCGGTCGCGTTGTCGAACTCGGCCCACGACGTTCGATATCCATCAGGCGCGCCGGCGGCGTGGGCGTCGACGGCGGCGTTCGCGAACGTCAAGGTGCCGTTCGCATCGAGCCTGGGGTCGACCACCGGGTTCACGCTCGTCAGGTAGGCGCGCGCGACCTTGTCACGCCGTTGGATCAAAATCGTCGCAAGATGACGCTCGGCCGCGGCGTCGCTGAACTCTCCGGTGTGAACGATGGCCTGGATCAACTCATCGTCGAACGCCGCCACCCGCCGCGCCGCCCAGAACGCATCGTCTGGGAGCATCTCGATGTATGCGGCCGTGGGAACGTGAGGGCGCCACGTGAGCGGATCGAATTCCTCGCTCTCGAAACGGCCCACCGACGGATAGGACGCGTACTGCGCGCGCTGCCACGGACTGCGGGCGAAACCCAGCGACGCCAGTCTTCGGCGTGAAGCGGGGCCCTCGTAGAAATACTCGAACCCCTCGTCCCAGTCGTGCGGGCCGTTCGCACCGACGCCGAACGTCGATCCGACGTCCTGAAGGTAGTGCCTGATGACGGCGCGTCCGTTCACCGTGACGAGCGTGTCGAGCGTGTTCCCCGCCTTGAGGTCGGTCAGGTTCGTCCAGGCGCCGAAGACGCGCAGCGCGCGGAGCTCGCGGCGGTGCTCGTGGGGGACGATGTCGTTCGGATCGTCGGAGCGGGTGCCCTCGTAGCGGAAGGGCCCGAGCACCTTGCCGGGCAGGAGCCGCCCGGCGGCCACGCGATAGGTGCCGTCGGTGTTGCGCGCTGCCCGCTCGAAGACCGCTTCGAGATCGCTCTTCGTGAACGGCGTGCGCTTGCCGTTCGGCCTCCGCATCGTTGCCGTGGGATCGATCGTCAGCTTCCGCGGATCGACCGACGTGATGAACGTCTCGATTTGGTTGTACCCGAGCGCCCAGAAGATCTTGGACGCGATCGTCATCGCGGCGGTTGCTCCCTCCGGCGCGTCAGGGGGATCGAACGACAGAAACCACGTCTCCCCGTTGCCGTCGCGCGCGGTAAAGCCTGGGGCGTACCCCGACGATTTCTCGCGGACGAGCACCCAGCGCTCCGGGTTCGGCGCGGGTCCGGTATTCGGGCCGCGGGTCAACTCCGCAGCCGAACCGCGGCGCGGCAGGATCCGATTAGTGAACCATCCGGAGTCCAGAACTTCGTCGATCGTGTTGATGTTCTGCGCGCGAGTGTTCGACGGTTCTCGACGTGAGGTGGCGAAGAGGTTGTACGACAGATCGTAGAGCAGACTGACATCCGCCTCTACCGCGCCGGACGCGTCGCAGCACTCCGGCTCGCGGGCGATCGGATCGTCGGGGAAAAAGCGCGGCCCGGTTGCTGTGGCGACCGAGACAGCGGCAACCATGATTGCACCGGTGAGGAGGTTGCGGGCGGCCACGGGTGGACGGAGATTGCGCATCGGGGATCCCTTAGAACGGCGGCTTCGCGGAGAAGACGAGCGCCGTTCCTTCGTTGCTCCTGGCGAGCTCGATCCGAAGCGGCGTGGCAAGCGGACCGTGGAAGCGGAAGCCGAAGCCGTAGTCGCTTTTCAACGGTCCGTCCGTCAAATCGCTGCGGTATCTGGCGACGCGGCCGGTGTCGTAGAAGAACCCCAAATCGACGAAGCGGTTCACCAGCACGCGCCACTCGGCCTGCATCAGCAGGCTGTTCACGTCGCGGAAGCGCCAGCTCGCAAACCCGCGCAGCGACGATCCGCCACCGAGCGCGGGGAGCATGAAGAACGGAATGGACTGACCACCGGCGGCGTTTGCGAGCTCGAGCCGTCCGTGCAGCGAAAGGACCCATGTGTCTCGGAGGATTGGAATGTGCTGGATCGCTTCGTAATCGGTTTGACGGAATCCGAAGTGGCTGTCCGAGTCACGGTAGTCGTGGAAGGTGATGTTATACAGACCTCCGTGGCGGGCGTATCCGGGAGAGGGCCTCGAGTCCAGACCCACGCTCGCTTGGGTGTGCAGGTAAGTCGGGCTCGCACCAAGCCCGGGAAGCGTCTGTTCGGTGTATTTCTCTTCGACCGACGGCGCCGAGCCCTCGCCCGATTGTTGATCTCTGGTCGCAACCTCGACTCCGCCGCCGATCACGAAGAGTTTTCGGGTCGGCCAGAAATCCAGCGTGGCCGAGGCGTACGGCTCGGTGAACCCATAGTTCGTGCGGTCGTGCACCGACGTGTTGTGCGTGCCGGTCCCGTAGAAGCCGACCTGCGTTGCCTCGCGCCAGCCTCCCACGGCGGTCAACACCCCCCTGCGATCGAACAGACGGGGCGCCAGAAACGCGGCCTCCAGGCGTGTGTAGCTCTTGATGGTGTAGCTGCCGCGGACATCCAGGACGTTGTACGAGCTGACATGCGTCGCATATCCTGCGCCGAGCGTGAAACCGCCGCCCGCGTAGGCGCTGTCGAAAAACGGGTGAAGGTGAATCGCGCCGGTTAGGAACGATTCTTCGACGCTCTCGAAGACTCGCTCGGCCTTGCCCGGCTCGAACGGGCGCAAACTGTGCGATTTCTCGACCTGCGCCTGCTCGATCTGCGCGGTCCTGCTCGCCGGCTGTGCGTCGTTCTGGGCCGCGGCCGTACCACTCAAGGCGACGACGAGGCAGGCAGCGGCGATTACGCTCACATGATGAGTGCTCGAGGGCATGCTCTCCCGGTTGTTGCACTCCACCGTACCGGTCGTGCCAGGCAGCGCCTATGCGGATCCGGCACAGACACGGCTGCCGGAACCGCATAGGCGTTGCTGCTCGGCCGCGCCTAGGCTCGAAAGGCTGAAAAGGGGGCGCCGATGTTGACTGTGTTGCTGTCGTTGGTCCTTGTCCCGCTCGTTGCTGCCCAGCCGCCTGGTGCGGCCGGCGCGCAGCGGCAGAATCAGTCCGCTCCGACGGCGGAGACGTTTCACGTGAACGCGACGGCGGTGACCGCGCAGGGCAAGGGCAGCGTGTCGGTACCGATCACGATCGCGATCACCCAATACACGCGCGAGCACGCCCGTGTCACGGTGACCGACGCGCTGAAGCACGAAGGGTATCCTGGGTTCCTGCGCGCCGTTCGTGCAGCGCCAATTGCCGGAACGCTCACAATGGCGGGCCGCGAATACACGATCAGGTGGGCGCATCAGGTACCCAGTGCGAACGGACGAACCGTGACGATCGTGACCGATAAGCCGGTCTTTTTCATCGGCCTGGGGCAGCCGGACGCGAAATCGACCAAGGGGTACGAGGTCGCGGTCGCGAGGCTCGACGTTCGCGCCGGCGGCGACGGCGACGGGATCATGGCCGCGGCCGCGCGTGTCAAACCCGACGGTGAGGGCGGCGTGCGTATCGATGATTACGCCGACGAGCCGGTGAAGCTGACGATCGTGCCCGCTGGCGGGAAGTGACGCGCGATCGACACAGAACCGCGCGAGTCGGTCGCGTCTGCTTCGCGGTCTTCGTGTTCGCCGCGGCAGCTCCGCATCAGGCGTCGGCGGCCCGCACCGATATCGTCGTTCTGCGGAACGGCGACCGCATCACGGTCGAAGTCGTGCAGCTCCGGCAGGGAAAGCTGCAGGTCAAGACCGATGACATGGGAACCGTCTCGATCGAATGGGACACGATCGCAGCGGTTACCACGGCGGGCGAGTACGATGTCACGACGCGCGACGGCACCCATCGGCTCGGCCGGCTTCGACCTGCCGCGGCCCGCTCGCTGGAAATCGTCGGGTCGGGAGGCGGCGCGACGGCGATGTCGATGGACGAGATCGTGTCCATCGCGCGCGTCAAAACAGGATTCTTCGATCGCATTGACGGGTCGCTCGATCTGGGCGGGAGCTACACGCAGTCGAGCGGGGTGGCACAGGTCGCCTTCGATGTCGATGCGAAGTACCGCCTTCCGCGCTCGGTGTACTCCGCCGCGTTTGCCACGAACTTCACGCGTCAGCCCGACGTACCCGACAC
>JBKPTT010000182.1:0-8562 GCA_046735635.1 Acidobacteriota bacterium
GCAGGCCTCTCCCGTGATCATGCTTTTGGCCGAGCACCCGGTGGGGCTGTTCGGCGGCAGGACCCGCGCGTAACACGGGTTTTGAAGCGAACCGGCCAGTAGAGGACACGTTTCAAAACCCGATACGCGGGTGACGCCGAAGGGGGCGCCCCGCCGGGCGCGCAGGCCTCTCCCGTGATCATCGCTTTTGGCCGAGCACCCGGTGGGGCTGTTCGGCGGCAGGACCCGCGCCTGAAACGGGTTTTGGAACCGCCGTTGACATGCGGCGAAGTGCCGGGGTGCGATTCCAACGGTCGGGAGCCGCCGGATCGTAGTCCATTCACATCTTCCCCTTCATCCGCCTCAGCGTGCGACGTTCGCGTCGGTCCGGCGTGCCAGTGGGCTGTGGCTGCATGAACGCGCGCGCCAGCCGATCGATACGTCGCTGTTCGACTTCTTCTGGCGTCGGCGGTGGAGTGACGTCCTCGTACAGCCCGCGGGCCTCCTTGCGGGCGATGTGCTTGTCGGTCACCTCGTAGACGACGACTCGCTGTTTGCGGCCGAGCGGGCGGCTGATGACGATCTCGTCGCCTGACTTGATGTCGCGGTTCGGCTTGGCGGCCTGGCCGTTGACCTCGACTTTGCCGCCCTTACACGCTTTCTGCGCTTCGGAGCGAGTGCGGAAGAGGCAGGCGACGTCGAGCCAGATATCCAACCGAACGGATTCCACCGCTCGATCTTAGCGCTTCGCGGAGTTGACGTCTGGCGGTGTGGGGGGTGTGTTGGTGTACCGAACGACTTCGCGGCCGTCCTTGATCTCCACGATCTTGTAGACCTTCATTGGCCGCCGTGCGCCCGCCTGCTTCTGAATCTTCGACACGTAATTGCGTGTCTCGCGGTACGGCGGAACAACGTTGCCGTACTTCTCGACCGCCCCCGTGCCCGCGTTGTAGGCGGCGAGCGCGAGCTCCTCGTTCTGCGAGTACCTGTCCAGCAGGCTCCGCAGGTAGGCGACTCCGGCGCGGATGTTCTCGGCGGGGTCGTATGCGTTGGTGACGCCGTAGGCGAGAGCGGTCGCCGGCATCAGCTGCATCAGCCCCATCGCGCCCTTCACGGACTTGGCAAACGGGTTGAACGCCGATTCGGCCTGGATGACGGCGCGGACGAGATCCGTGCGGATGCCGTGCGCGGCCGCGTGTTCGGAGATGAGCGGCTCGTACCGCGCCGTGTCGATGGCGGCCGCGTGCGTCGAGCGAATCCCACCGGTGCTGGCGACGGCAAAGGTTCGCGCGGCGGCGTTCTGCGGCCTGTCCGACACCACGAGATTGCCGGCGGCGTCGCGCCAGGTATAGATCTGCGCGTGCGCGGCCGCGGGCAGCGCCGCAACCGTGGCTGCCAGAATGACAACGCGCGTTACCTGAGAGAGCATGAAAAGCTTTGAAAAACAGCGGCTTAGCGCCAGCTGTCGAGGGAAGGAAGGCAATGGGAGTGCCCGCAGTTTTCAATAACTTACGGGCACTCGACTACGGTGGCGTGTTCTGATTTCGTGCCGGAATTACAAAATCGTGCGGAGGACCTCGGGTGCTCTCGTGAGCAACTCGTCGATCTTTGATGCGTCCTTACCGCCGGCCTCGGCGAAGTCCGGCCGGCCGCCGCCTCCGCCTCCGACGATAGGTGCGAGCTCCTTTACGAGCCGGCCTGCCTGTATCCGACCCGTCAAATCTTTGGTGACGGACACGACGAGGCTTACTTTGCCGTCGTTCTCCGAAGCGAGGACTACGACACCGCTGCCGAGGCGGTCGCGCAACGAGTCGGAAATGCCGCGCAGAGCGCCCTTCTCGAGACCCGTTACGCGCTTCGTGATGAGTTTCACGCCGTCCACGTCGATGGGTTCGTCGGCGCTTCCGCCGGCGCCTCCGCCTCCGAGCGCGACCTTCATCTTGAGCTGCTCGACTTCGCGTGTCAGCCGCTTGAGATCGCTTTGCAGCCGCTGCACGCTGTCGACCGCGTGGCCGGGCGTCGTCATCAGGCCACCCAGGATTGCCGTCAACACCGAGCGATCCTGCTGCGCGCGCTCCACCGCCCCCGCGCCCGTCAGCGCCTCGATGCGGCGCACGCCCGCGGCGACCCCGCTCTCTTCGGTGATGAGGAAGAAGCCGATGTCGCCGGTGGCGCGAACGTGCGTGCCGCCGCACAACTCCAGGCTGAATCCCGGGACGGACACCACACGCACGTGGTCGCCATACTTTTCCCCGAAGAGCGCCATGGCCCCTGCGGCGATGGCCTCTTCAGTCGAGCGAACGTCGGTCTGCACCGGCGTATTGCGGTAGATCTGCTCGTTGACGATGCGCTCGATGCGTTCGAGCTCGTCGCGCGGAATCGGCGCGAAGTGGACGAAATCGAAGCGCAGCCGGTCGGGCGCCACGAGCGAGCCTGCTTGCTTGACATGCGACCCGAGCACCTGGCGCAGCGTCGCATGCAGCAGGTGCGTGGCCGTATGGTTGCGCCTCGTCGCATCCCGCACCTCATCGGTGACTTCGGCCGAGACGATTTGGCCACGTCCGAGCGTTCCGCTCTCCATCCGAACCAGGTGAAGGCGCGGACGGTTGCCGCCCGCTTTGACGATCCGTTCGATGGACGCCTGCGCGCCGTTCGCTCCGATGATGCGGCCAGAGTCGGACACCTGGCCGCCCGCTTCCACGTAGAACGGCGTCTTGGCGAGGGCAACGTACCCTTTCGATCCCGAACCGAGTTGTTCCACCGAGCGGCCGTTCTCATCGAAGAGCGCCACGATCGGTACGCCCTGGAGTGTCGTCCGCTCGTATCCCTCGAACGCATCGCCGATGCGTTGGAGCTCGCGTTCGAGGTCGGGCGGCATGGAAAGCGACAGGCTCTTTTCCGTTTCCTTGAATGCACTGCCCGCGCGCGCCTTGCTGCGCTGCCCCTCCATCGCACGCTCGAACGCTTCGCGGTCGAGCGGGATGTTTCGCTGGCTGGCGAGGTCCTCCATGAAGTCGAGCGGCACCCCGAGCGAGTCGTACAGCCGGAAGGCTTCCTCTCCGCTCATGCTCGTCCCCGCAGCCGCTGCGCGATCGAGTGCTTCCTCGAGGCGGGGCAGTCCCGCGGTCAACACGGCATCGAACCGTTCCTCTTCGGCGCGAACGACGCGGACGATGGAATCCCGGTTGTTGGGCAACTCGGGGTATGCGGACCCCATCTCGCGCACGAGAACATCGACGAGCGCGTGCAGGAACGGCTCGTGAAACCCGAGTTTCTTCCCATGCCGCATCGCGCGCCGCATGATCTTGCGCAGGACGTACCCGCGCCATTCGTTCGAGGGCACGACGCCGTCGGCGATCAGAAACGTCATCGCGCGAAGGTGATCGGCAATGACCCGCATGGAGACGTCCGATGGATCGTCGAGCGTGGACTTGTATCTCACCCCCGCGAGCTTTCCGATCGCCGTGAGGGAAGGTGTGAAGACGTCCGTGTCGTAATTGGAGATCTTCCCCTGGAGCACCGCCGTGATGCGCTCGAGGCCCATGCCGGTGTCGATCGACGGCGCCGGGAGCGGATTCAGCGTACCGTCGGACTGACGATCGAACTCCATGAACACGTTGTTCCAGATTTCGACGAAGCGATCGCAGCTGCAATCCAGCCCGCGGCACGTCCCGCCGGCCCTCTCCTCCTCGCACGGCACGTCGTTGCCGCGGTGATAGTGGATCTCCGAGCAGCGTCCGCAGGGCCCCGTGTCCCCCATCTGCCAGAAGTTCTCCGCGAGGCCGAGCTCCGTAATGCGGTCGCCAGGGACGAACTTCGTCCAGACGCCGAACGCCTCCTCGTCGCGCGGAATGCCGGATTCCCCCTTGAAGATGGTCGGGTACAGCCGATCGGCCGGAAGGTGCCACACGTCGGTGAGCAGCTTCCACGCAAACGGGATCGCATCCTTCTTGAAGTAATCGCCGAAGGAGAAGTTCCCGAGCATTTCGAAGAACGTATGGTGGCGAAGCGAGGGACCCACGTTGTCGAGATCGTTGTGCTTCCCGCTCACGCGCATGCACTTCTGCGCGGTTGTCGCCCGCGTATAGGCGCGTTTCTCCTTGCCGAGGAACGTGTCCTTGAACTGGTTCATCCCCGCGTTGGTGAAGAGGAGCGTGGGATCGTCGCCGGGGACCAGCGAGGAACTCGGAACGATCGTGTGGCCGTTCCGCTGGAAATACTCCAGGAAACTGCTGCGAATTTCGCGCGAGAGCATCCTTCTATTTTACTGGATGGCTCGTCCCTACTCGTCGTTCGAGGCGTTCGCGCGGCGGAAGCGCCGCAGCGCGGCGGCGACGCCAGCCGGCGTGAACCCCTGGCGCATCAGATATTGATAGAGCCGCGCGTGCTCGCCCGCGGTCTCGAGCGTCGTTTTTCCTCGCAGCTTCTTCTGGATCGCCTTGGCGATGAGCGCGCGCTCGTCGACGTCCGCGAACGCTTCCGCGATTGCCTCGCTCGCCGTCTCCTTCGCGATCCCCATCGCCTGCAGCTCGCGTGCGACGCGCATCCGGCCGCGCCCCTTCACCCCGGCGGCGGTCCGCGCGTACGCCCGCGCCACGCGCGTATCGTCGAGCGCCTGGCTGTCCAGCAGGCGTTCGATCGCGCGATCGACTTGGTCGGGTGGGTGGTTGCGATCCAGCAGACGCGCCCGGAGCTGGCTTACCGACAGCTCGCGGCGCGAAAGCAGCCGCAAACCGTCCAGGTAGGCTGACATGTGAGAATCGCCGGAATTGCCACAATTGCCAAAATTTCGTTCCGTGAATTTGAGAATCAATTACGGTGATTTTGGCAATTTTGGCAATTCACCCCCCGAAGCGGGTGATTTCGGGCGTGCCGCCGCGCGCCGCGTTCCTCGCCATTTCGTCGCGCGCGAGATCGCTGGTCGTGGAGATGCCCTGCACCTTCAACTTGAACTCGTCGACGTTCGACGCCCAGCGGAGCGCCTCCTCGAGCGTGACGAATCCCTGCTGATACAGGCCGAAGATCGACTGATCGAAGGTCTGCATCCCGTATTGCGACGTGCCCGACGCAATCGCACCGTGAATCTGCGCCGTCCGGTCCTTGTCGATGATGCAGTCGCGGATGAACGCTGTCGTGACCATCACCTCGACGGCGGCGACACGGCCGAGGCCGTCGGCCCGCGGGAGCAGCCGCTGCGCGATGGCCGCCTTGAGCACGCTCGCAAGCTGGATGCGGACCTGGCGCTGCTGATGCGGCGGGAAGACGGCGATGATGCGGTTGATCGTCTCGGTCGCGTCGAGCGTGTGCAGCGTGGAGAACACGAGATGGCCAGTCTCCGCCGCGAGCAGTGCCGTCTCGACGGTTTCGAAGTCGCGCATTTCGCCGACGAGGATGACGTCAGGGTCCTGGCGCAGCGCGCTGCGGAGCGCGTGCGAGAACGAGGACGTATCGACGTTCACTTCGCGCTGGTTCACGATCGAGTGATGGTCGCGGTGCAGATACTCGATCGGATCCTCGACCGTCATGATGTGCGCGTTCCGGCTGGCGTTGATGTAGTCGATCATCGAGGCGAGCGTGGTGCTCTTGCCCGAGCCGGTCGTGCCCGTCACCAGCACGAGCCCGCGCTCTTCCTGCGCGATCTTCTTCAGCACCGGCGGCAGGCCGAGCTCGTCGATGTTCTTGATGCGCGTGGGAATCACGCGCAGCACGAGGGCGACCGTCCCGCGCTGCTGGAAGGCATTGCAGCGGAAGCGACCGAGCCCCGGGACACTGTAGGCAAGGTCGACTTCCTGTACGCGCAGGAACTTCTCCCGCTGCTCCGGCGTGAACAGCCCGTCGGCCATTGTCTCGGTGTCTTCCCTGTCGAGACGCTTCTCTTCCGAGCAGACGGCGAGCGCGCCATTGATGCGCATCATCGGATAACTGCCGACCTTCAGGTGCAGGTCTGACGCGCCGTATTGCACCGCGGTGGCGAGCAGTTCGTCGATGTGCATGCGGGGCCAGGGGTCAGCGGGCGGCGTTTGTTGCGGCGCCGGTTGCGACCGCCGGCTGCAACGGCTCGCCGGGGTACACGTAGCTGAGCCACCCGTGGCGGTCCGGCGTTTCGCCGTTGATCATGTCGAAGAACGCCGATTGCAGCGCCTCGGTGACGGGCCCTCGGCGGCCCGTGCCGATCGTGATTTTGTCGACCGTACGAATCGGCGTGATCTCGGCGGCGGTACCCACGAAGAACGCTTCATCCGAAATGTACAGCATCTCGCGCGGCAGCTGCTGCTCCTGCACCGCGAACCCGAGATCGCGCGCCAGAGTCATGACGGTGTCGCGGGTGATGCCCGGCAGGACCGCGGCGCTCAGCGGCGGGGTATAGAGCACGCTGTCGCGAACGAGGAAGAGATTCTGACCGCTCCCCTCGCTCAAGTTGCCTGTCGTATCGAGCGCGATGCCTTCGCTGTAGCCTTCGGCCACCGCTTCCATCTTGATCAGTTGGGAGTTGGCGTAGTTGGCCGACGATTTCGCCAGCGTGGGGAATGTGTTCGGATGCGCGCGCGTCCACGAGCTGACGCGCACGTCGACGCCATCCTCGAGTGCGCCTTTCCCCAGATACGCGCCCCATTCCCACGTCAGGATCGCAGTGTCCACCGGGCAGGGAAACGGATTGACGCCGAGCTCGTGGTAGCCGCGGTAGACGATTGGCCGGATGTAGCAGGCCTTGAACTCGTTGGCCCGGATGGTTTCGAGCACCGCCTGGGTGAGCGCGTCCCGATCGAGCTGCGGCTCCATCCGATAAATCCGGGCGGAGTCGAACAGCCGCCGCATGTGCGCGTCGAGCCGGAAACACGCCGATCCCAGAGGCGTCTTGTAGCAGCGCGCGCCCTCGAAGACAGCGCTCCCGTAATGGACCACGTGGGAGGCGACGTGGATGGTGGCGTCCTTCCAGGCCACGAGCTTGCCGTTCATCCAGATCGTGCCGGTCTCCGAGAAACCCATTCCTGCTCCTTAAAATGAAGTGAACAAGGATCTTAGCATAGCGCTTGCCAGTCCATTCCATCAGTGGAATCGAATCCCTCATCCCTGATCGTGAATCCCTGATCGGGAATCCCCTTGATCGTGAATCCCCGTGATCGTGAATCCCTGATCTGCTCGATCTCGTCGATCTCAAATCTGGCAATCGATTGACGATTAAAAGGATTCGCGATTCGGCGATTGGCGATTCGGCGATTCGGCGATGAGGGATTCGCCGATGAGGGATGAGGGATTCTTACTGTCTTTCACCGCAAAAGGGGCACTGGTCGGTCCGCGCGTGGAGCGGCTTGCGGCATTGCCAGCAAAAGCGTGCGGCGGGGGCTTCGCGCGCCTTGAGTCTCGTCTGAATCCCGTGCGCATCGTCACGGCTGCGCGGGGGCTCAGGTGTGGAGACGGCCTGCGGCGTCCGTCGCGGCGTCGCCGCCGCCTTCGCGGCGAGAACGTCGGCCAGCAAGTCGGCCGCGCGCTGGTAACGGTCGGTGATCTCGGGAGCCATCGCGCGCAGCACGATGTCGTTGATGGCCTTTGGAATCGCCGAATTCTTCAGCCGCGGAGGTGAGACGAGCTCGCCCGACATGAGCTTCTCCAGATCCGCGGGTGCCGGCGTGTCGTACGGCAGCACGCCGGTCAGCATCTGATACATCGTCACGCCGAGAGAGTAGATGTCCGACGCAAACACCGCCTTCCCGTAGAACTGTTCCGGCGCCATGTACGGCGGGCTGCCGATCACGGTTGTTCCATGCGCCGCGATCTCGAGGAAACGGGATGTCCCGAAATCTGCGACCTTCACCATATCGTTCTCGGTGACGAGCACGTTCGCCGGCCGCAGGTCGCGATGGATGACCCCCTGGGCATGGGCGTGATCGACGGCGTTGCAGATCTGGCACGTGAAGTCGAGCGCGCGGTTCAGATCGAGCGACCCTTTGGCCGCGATGACGTTCTCCAGCGTTTCCCCCTGGACGTACTCCATGACGATGAAGAAGACGTTCTCCTGCTTCTCGGCGGTCGTGATGGCGACGATATTGGGATGGCTGACGCTGGCGAGGAGGCGCGGCTCGCGCAGCAACTCGCCGAAGTCGAGGCCCTGGCGGTGGGGGACCTTGATCGCGACTTTCTTGTCGATCCAGGTGTCCTGCGCGAGGTACACAGTTCCGAAACCGCCGCTGCCGAGCGGCGTCAGGATCTTGTACTTCCCGAGGATCTGGCCTCTGAAGAGCAATTCCCGATGAGCGCTGCTGAATGATCGACCGTCCGACGCGCGATGATTCAGCGCGACGGTGAATGAGTGGCAGTATAACGCGAATGGTTCGGAAACCTGAGGAGATGCTGCCACGCTTTCTTGCCCCGAATCTCGATCCCCGCGCGTCCGAGGTCACGCTGCCGCCCGATGAAGCGCGGCACGCCACGCGCGTGTTACGGCTCGGCCCGGGCCAGTCGATCGCGGTGTTCGATGGACGAGGAAACGAGTTCGTCGCGCGGATCCTGACGGCCCGGCGAGATGGCCTGAGTGCCGCGCTGGTGTCGCGCGTCGTACCCGTCCCCGAATCCGCGGTGCCGTTC
>JBKPTT010000183.1:0-8857 GCA_046735635.1 Acidobacteriota bacterium
GAGGACACTCTGACCGCACCAAAGATCCTGCTCCGTGAAGACAAGGCCCCTCCTTCTTACGCCGGAAGCGCAGACCTTGCCTGGGCTTTGATCGCCGGTGTTGGCTTTGTCCTGCTCGCGACAAATTTTTTTGATTTGCTGGGCTTCGCGGCGATTCCCCGCGCCGTTGGTTTGCAACAATGGGAGCAGAGCGCCGTAGCGCGGGCTTACGAGACTCTTCCGCTCATAACTCTCGGACTGGTGCTCCCTCTGTCCGCCGGAATAGCCAGCGGAAGGCGCAGGCTGGTGCTCGTGATGGTCTGTGTGCTGATCCCCTTTGGGACATTGCTCTTGATTACGCCCCTCCTGTACATCTCCGGCCTGGTGACGGCCTGGTACGCGGGGGAGGATCCGGTCGAGCGCTTCAGCCTGAAGGACGGCATCATCAACCGCGCCGCTTGGCGCGCCACGATCTACCCCTTGTTGTACCTCTGGTTGGGCCTCAAAGGAGTGTATTGGGCACACACGCCCCAGCACGTCCTGGGGCCTCCACCGACCTGATGCGGCTCCGGCGTTGGGGAACTGGTACACCAGTTCCTCAAGCGCTGCTTACGTAGAGCTCAGGACCGATCTGAGCCGCCAGCCCAGGGTCGCCGCAACCACACCGACGCAGCACTCAGCTAGGGTCGTGGTTTCGCCAAACAGTGCGGGAATCGCCAGCAGTCCAAGTAGGAGCAGTAGAACTAGAATGGCTGCGGCATATAGGGGCTTTGTGCCGGTACCCCGCAGCCAAAAGCTCACGAGCCCGAGCCAGCATCCCACCCAGAAGGCCGAGACCCAGCCGGCCTCGGATCCGAAGGCGTAGTCGAATGGCAGCAGCAGGCTCCATCCCCATTGAGCGCTCAAGGGCAGGACACGCGACCGTCGGCCAGTGGGCCCGTTCGCCTCGATGATGAGCCGGTTGTCCCGAACGCCGCCCGCGATGGTTAGTGTACGCCCCGTCGTGTTGTGAAAGACGCCGGGCAACCGAATTGCCGGCGGCCGAAGCTCGAAGTCGATGGCCCGTGCACGAAGTCGGAACAGGAGATCGTCTTTCCATTGAGCGAGCACGAGGATCTCCCGTTGCTCGTCGTCGAAAATGCTCGCAAGCGGAGCGATCCCTTTCGTAGGGCCGGCCGGCTCGGCGACCGCAGTGACCAGTTCGCCGCTAAGAAGCTGGTGACGGACCTCGGCAGAATTGGTCAGGCGATGCCCCGGCAAGGTGGCCGTGCCGATCCGCGCATCGAGAAGTCGGCCGGGGAAGGTGTCGAACTGACCGAGGTCGGCGGCACGTTGGCCCCAGTACACAGTGGTAGGCAAGGCGGGTCGCACTGCTGCGCCGGTCAGGGCGACCTGAGCCAGCCAGATCAAGGCAGTTGCGGAGGCGAGCACACGAGCTGTCGAACGGTTGGGGATGACCCACGCACGCCATGAACCGGCCAGGATGGCCCCAAGCGCGGTGCCGATCGTGTTGGTGATGAGGTCACTCAGCGAAGCGTCGCGCCCGATGATCGCGACATATTGCGCAAGCTCGATGGAAAAGCTCAACAACGCGCCCAGCGCTATTGCTTGTCGCCGCGGCACGCCCAGCAGGGCAAGCCCCGCACCCAGCGGCATGAAAAGGGCAACGTTGCCGAGAACATCCACCATCCCAAGGTCGCCGCACACGAGGCACCAGATCGGCGTCTGTTCGACCAGGGCTACGCGTTCGGGATGAGGGACCAGCGTTGCGGCGGCAATGAGGACGAGTGCCGCCAGCGTGATTCCCCAAGCCGCCCAGCGTGGCACGTGGCCACCCGCTTCATGCTGCTTGATGTGTGTCACCGCGTCGTCGGCAGAGTCACGTGCATGCCTGGAAGAATGATCGGCACCGAAGATCCTCAGGACAGAGTCCGCTGACAAGCCACCGCGTGGTGTTCGTATATTCCGCTGATGCCCGAGCCCGCTTGCCACGTATTCTCGGTCGATCTCGAGGAATATTTCCAGGTGCTTGCCTTCGAGCGCGCCGTGCCACGCGCCCAGTGGGATTCAATGCCGAGCCGTGTCGAGGCGAGCGTGAACCAGTTGCTCGAGCTGCTGGCTCGGCACTCCGCCACCGCGACATTCTTCACGGTCGGCTGGGTTGCGGAGCGCAAGCCCCGACTGATCAAGCGCGTGGCTGAGCTCGGGCATGAAATCGCGTCGCACAGCTGGTGGCATCGCCGGGTCACAGCACTGAGCCCGAGCGAGTTCAGAGACGACATCCGTCGCTGCCGCAGCGTGCTGGAGGATCTGAGCGGCCGCCCGGTGAGAGGTTTTCGCGCGCCGAGCTTTTCCATCGTGCCTGGAACCGAATGGGCGTTTGACGTGCTCATCGAAGAGGGGTACCGCTACGACTCGAGCGTATTCCCGATCCGGCGGCCGGACTACGGATATCCGGGGGCGAGCCCCGACCCCTATCAAATTCGGCGCCCCGCAGGAGTACTGCTCGAGTTGCCCATGGCCACGACCGTTGCTGCTGGCGTGCGGCTCCCCGCCGCCGGCGGCGGATATTTCAGGCATCTTCCGTATGCGCTGACGGTGCGTGCCCTGCGCGACCATGAGGCGCGTGGCAGTGCGGCGATGTTCTACATTCATCCGTGGGAGATCGATACCGAGCAGCCGCGTATTCCCGTTTCGCCGATCACTCGGTTCCGACACTACGGCGGCCTGTCGCGAACCCTTCCACGACTCGAGCGCCTGCTCGCCACATTTCGATTCGTGTCGGCCGAACGCCGCTACGAACTCGCCGCATGACACTTACGGTCTCCGAGTTCGATGGGGTTGCGGAGGTCTGGGATGGCTTCGCACGCCAGCACGAGGGCTGGACCCACTTTCACCTGTATGGGTGGAAGCGAATCATGGAAAGCGTGCTCGAGCACGAATGCCTGTACTTGGCGGCCCGCGATCGCTCCGGAATGTTGCAGGGTGTGCTGCCGCTGGTTCGAGTACGCAGCGCCGTTTTCGGCCACTTTCTGGTCTCGATGCCTTTCCTCAACTACGGAGGACCACTCGGCTCAGCAGAGGCGATTCGCGCCTTAGCGGACCACGCCACCGCATTGGCTGACAAGGACCGCGTCAAGCTGCTCGAGATGCGAAGCCGCGTGCCGCTACCGCTCGAGCTGCCCGTATCGCACCGCAAGATCACGGTTGTGCTCGATCTCCCGGAGAAGGCCCCTGAGCTCTGGAGCCAGCTCGGCTCGAAACTGCGGAGCCAGGTCAAGCGACCCCAGAAGGAGGGTGTCGAGATGCGGTTTGGCCTTGAGGAGGTTGAGCCCTTTTTCGCTGTCTTCGCTCGACACATGCGTGATCTGGGGACCCCGACGCAACCTAAAAGGCTGTTCCGCGCCGTGGCCGACGCATTTCCCGATAGCGTCTGGTTCGGCTGCGCGTACCACCAGGGCCATCCAGTGGCCGGTGGAGTTGCGTTTCGATGGGCTCAGGAGATCGAGATGACCTGGGCTTCTTCCCTGACAGCCTACAACGCGATCGCGCCCAACATGCTGCTTTATTGGTCGTTCATGGAAAAGGCGGTAGCCGACCGCTTGGCTCTCTTCAATTTCGGGCGCTGCACGCCTGGTGTCGGTACACACCGCTTCAAGCGGCAATGGGGGTCGCGAGACGAGCCGTTATGGTGGTATCAACGGGGGCGAGAAACCGCCGCCACTCCCTCGCCGGACGACCCAGCGTTCGCTTGGGGACCTCGCCTCTGGCGCCGTCTGCCGCTTCCTCTTGCGACGGCGCTCGGTCCGCGTGTCGTTCGCCTGATCCCGTGAGGCTGCGAGCGCAGCCGCCGGTTCATTCCCCGATTGGGCCAGCAGCACTTCTCGCCGGCCTTCGCGCAGCTGTTTTCGGAAGCGCGACCGCGAGAACGCGTGTTGAACGCCTCCTGCTCGATCGGTATCGGAGCCGCGGGGTGATCCTGACCGACAGCGGGACGACGGCGCTGAGTCTTGCGCTCCGGCTGGCTGTGGCGGAACGCCCGGGACCCGTTGCTCTTCCCGCATATTGTTGCTACGACATCGCCACGGCTACGGACGCCGCCCAGGTCGAGTTCGTGCTCTACGATATCGACCCGGCGACGCTCGGCCCCGATCCGGAGTCGCTCCGCGCGGCGCTCGATCGAGGCGCCCGAGTGGTCGTCGTCGTTCACCTCTACGGGATCCCGGTTGATCTCTCGTCCATCAAAACACTGACGGCCCCGGCGGACGTCATCATCATCGAAGACGCGGCCCAAGGCGTGGGGGCGCGCTTGAACGGTCAACCTGTCGGAAGCTTCGGTCGATACGCCGTGCTTAGCTTTGGTCGCGGCAAGGGAATGACCGGGGGCAGGGGAGGTGCCCTCCTCACCAATGCTCCGGATGCTGCCGCACGTCTGACGGGGATGGGCGGCGTGTCAGGTGGGGCTTCGGGCAGCGGGCGGGATGCAGCCCTGCTTTTGGCCCAGTGGGTCCTCGCTCGGCCCTCACTCTACGGGGTGCCGCTGAGTCTGCCGTTCTTGCGTTTGGGTGAAACAGTCTACCGCGAGCCTACGGCGCCAGCGGCGCCGTCCGGATTCGCGCTCGGTACCCTGACGCGCACGCTCCACCTCGGAGAGGCCGAGGCTGAGCAACGCAGGGTCAATGCGGCGTGGCTCCTCCAGCGGCTTCCCGACAACGGGTTGGCTTCAGCTCCGCGTATGCCTACCGGCGCCCTACCGGGCTTCCTTAGGTTGCCTCTGCTTGTGGACCCGGCGGCCCTATCCCGGTTTAGGGACGAGCAGTTGCGGAGTGTAGGCGTCTGGCGTGGATATCCCACTGCGCTGCCGGATCTGAAAGGGTTCGGCTCCCGTCGGCGTGATCCGGAGCACGCAACGCCGGGCGCACGAATCCTGGCAGAGCGTCTTTTCACCCTTCCAACCCATGGACTCTTGAATGACGAAAGTCGACGTGCGCTGGCGGTGCTGCTTGCTCCGACCAAGGACTAGTGCGTCGCTATGAGGCTGGACGAGTACCTCAGGCCTCGGCTAATTGCATGCGCTCAGATTCACGCATGAACCTCGACAGCAGGCAACGCACCTGGATCGCCCAACTATGAGCCTTCGAAATTTCGTGCAGCGGGGTGCAGGGCGGATCGCCCGGGAGTTTCGGCGCGCCGGCCGCGGACCTTTTCCCAGCCGACACGATCGGAGGCTGATAGTCCATTGCGCCCACCACCGGGTCGGTAGCGCCTGGTTTACGAGGGTGCTCAGGACCGTTGCGGAGCAGTATGGGTTGCATTTTCAGAACTGCACCCAGGCTGATCTTCGCCGCGATACGGACGTGTTCCTGCAGGACCACAGCCTCGTGGACCTAACCCAGCTGCCGCGGCATCGCGGCTCGCACATGATCCGCGATCCGAGAGATGTCATCGTATCGCGGTACTTCTTTCACCTGTGGACTGTCGAAACGTGGGTTCATGTCCCGGACGCAAAGTACGGCGGTCGCACCTACCAGGAGTACTTGAACTCGCTCGACCAGGAACAAGGGATTCTGGTTGAGATCGATCGATTCATAGACTACGGCCTGGCGCATATGAGAGACTGGAACTACTCCAATCCTGATTTTCTCGAGCTTCGCTACGAGGCGATCATCAAGGACGAAGAGGCTGTCTTCCGGCGTCTGTTCGGCCACTATGGATTCCGCCCGGAAGCGATCGAACGCTCCGTCGAAATCGCAAAACAATTCAGCTTTGAGCGGCAGACCAAGCGCAAGGTCGGACAGGTAGAGGCAAAGTCGCACCTCCGGTCAGGTCGGCCGGGCGAGTGGCGGGATATACTGAGTGCGACTCATAAGGCCCGCTGCAAGGAGGCCTTTGGCGAGGTACTTATCAAGCTCGGGTATGAAACCGGCTATGACTGGTAGGTGGTCGGTGAAGAAAACCCGCCCGCAGATCGTCTTGATAACATGCTGTAGGACAATGGCTTGCCTTGGTCTTCTGCTTGAACTAAAGCCGCGCTAACCGTATTGTTTGACGGGATGCGACGCACGCTGGGAGTGCAGCATGATCGAGCGTTTTGCCCTCATCATCGGGGCGATGAAGTGCGGCACATCGAGCCTCTTCAATTACCTAGCGCAACACCCGGAGATTGCTGAATCGCGCCCGAAAGAGATCGGGTTCTTTGACAACGACGACCACTGGGCGCGTGGACGAGACTGGTACGAGGCCGCATGGCGCTGGGACCCGGCACAACACCGGGTGGCGTTGGAGGCATCCACGGGCTACACCAAAGTGCCCACTATGCCAAACGCCGCTGCGCGAATCGCGACCTATCCGGCGAAGTTCCAGTTCCTTTATATCATGCGGAATCCGCTGGATCGCTACGAGTCGCACTACAGCCACAAAGATGCGCGGAAGGAGCTTCAGCAGGCCCGAATTTCACTCAAAGAGGCTCTGAAAGATTTCGGCCATGCTCTGGTCGGGAGAGCGCGGTATGCTGGCCAGCGCAGCCCAGTTGATTGGGTCAAGCCGGATTCCGGCCACGAAGAGGTGCGAGCTGGGCTCCGACGTGCGCGAGTTCAGCTCAATCGGGCGCTGACCGACTTTGATCCCCACATGGTGGCGACATCTCAATATGCTCGCCAACTCGATGAGTACTACCAACGGTTTCCCGCTGGAGATATCCTGCTGCTCAATCTCGATGATCTCTCTGCCACGCCGCTGGTTGTGCTGCGGCGGATTTGCCAGTTCCTCGGGGTGGATCCCGATTTCCAATTCAGCGGAACCGATCGGCGGCACAACCGGTTCGATGACGCGCCAGGAACCCACCTGCGGGCGGAGGCGATTGCGCGTTCACCGGGTGTGAGTCGGGTGCTCCGGTTAGTCCCGAAATCGGCCAAACAGGCGGTCCGACGACTTCTGGCCAGGCGCCAATCCCACAAGCACGCTCGGCTTGACCCCCAGGAGCGACAGGCGCTGTTGGCTGTCCTGACGCCCGATCTGCGTCGGCTTCGGGACGAATTCGGATTTGATCCAGCCTGCTGGAACCTCCGAGTCTGACGCCTCATACTGATAGGGAGCGGCGAGAACGTGCTTGCCGCTTTTCACACGTACCGGGTCCTCGCGAACCTGGACCTGATTCTTCTCCCACGAGACGCCCCCGTTGACTCCGGGTTGAGCTGCTCTTCACGTGCCTGACTCATGGCTTCCGCCTATTACCGCCTCGTCACCCGTCTCTTGCCCGAAGTCGAGTATCACCAGAACAAGTACGCCAAGAAGTTGGACACATTTCTGGGGGCGGGCCACCGTTGGCTGGATCTCGGCGCGGGCGCCAGCCTGCACGGAGGCTGGGGCGGAAGGTCTCAAGCGGACCTTGCTGGGCGGGCGAGTTTACTGGTGGGCTGCGACATGGAAGCCTATAGCTTGCGTGAGAACCCCTATCTTACCGCAGGGACGGTAGCCGATGGCGGGACGCTCCCATTTTCTGACTCGACTTTTGATCTCGTGACTGCGAACATGGTTCTTGAGCACTTGAGTGATCCCCTCGTGGTGTTTAAGGAAATAGCCCGAGTGCTCAGGCCAGGCGGCCGTTTCGTTTTCGTGACGCCGAATCGTGGGCACCCGGCCGTTCGTCTCTTGTCACTAACCTTGTCCCGCGCCGCACGACGGCGCGTCGCCGCGATCCTCGAGAATCGCGAGCTCAAAGAGGTTTTCCCGACCTTCTATCGGGCAAACTCCCCGCAGGCGATTCTGGCAGCGGCAGTGCAAGCCAACCTTCGGGTTGTCGACCTGGAGGCCTTTTGCTCGTTTCCAATGATCAAGTTTGCTCTTCCGATGACTTGGCTGGAGTGCTGGTGGATACGCGTAACACTCCGTCCGTCACTGGAGCGCTTTCGGTCGAACATTGTGGGGTGCCTTGAACGACCTCACGGAGCGCTACCTCCTTTGCGATGAAGTCGGAGGCCCTGGAGCCTGAGGCTGTGTGGCGCCCCTGTGTCACCGCGCTCACCGCTGCAACTGCAGGAACTCTCCAGATTAGCGAAACACGATTCAGCGTTAGAGGACCTAGGACTCCAGTCGGGTAGGACGCATTGGCTAAACGCTTGGGAGCCATGTGAATAGATGAAGCTCGAGCGTTTGATTGAACCTGGCCTCCCACCTCTTGCGTGGCTGTTTCAACCGTTGGGGGAAGGCGAGGGCAGGCTCTTTTACGGACCGGCCGTATGGGCACACGACGACGGCTTCCTTGAGGGGTGTCTCGGGAATCAACCTGATACGGATCCCAGCGACGCGACGAACGTGTTCGGATCGGCGCTGTGCAGGCGGCGCAACTCCTGGCTTTTCGTCACCCCGTCACACACGCTGGAGAGCCTTTATTTCTATCGCCATGCCGGCGGATGGAGTGCTTCGAACTCACTCGCCTTCCTCGCAGCCCTACACGGAATAGAGCCTCCTTGGGATCCGCACTACGGGGCAAAGTTTGCGTCGATTTGTCTTGGCCTCGAGAGGTACGACAAAACGTTGTGGCGGACGGGCCAAGGCGAGATGATCCGGGTCTCGCATGACAACGTCGAGCTGACGTTCAGCGGGGAACTCCGACTGATCCCGAAAGTTCTGCCGCCACCTTTTCGAAGCTTCGGCCAATACGCCGAGCACCTGCGGGAGTCCCTCGAGCTTGCGTTTAGGAGCGCCGCGGCGCCGGCTCGGGACGTCGCCTACAACCCACTGACCACCTGCTCGAGCGGTTATGACTCCGCTTGTGCTGCCTCGCTGGCGGCCCGAGTCGGCTGCCACGAGGGGGTGACGCTGCGGAGGTCGCGAGAGGGGCGCGAGGACAGTGGGAAGCCGTTGGGCGAGTTGCTGG
>JBKPTT010000184.1:0-12224 GCA_046735635.1 Acidobacteriota bacterium
CTCCTGAACCGTGCGCCGCGGTGCAAGGAAGACGATCAACCTCACGACGACGAACAGCATCAGAAACGCGGCGATGAACATCAACCATCCGGAAAACGTGTGAAAGAACCCTGCTGCCGCCTCCGGGCCGACGTAATGAGCCGCGATGCCCGTCCCCGCAACACGAATACCGTTGGAAGCGATCGCGATCGGAATCGTCGATAAGGCGATGGCGATGCGCACGCCGCCTCGCGGATCGCAGAAGTATCCGTAGACGATCCCCAGGGTGAGAAGCGATATGAGAGAGCGTATTCCGCTGCACGCTTCGGCGACTTCCAGCGAAGTGTTGGCGAGCACGATCACATTCCCCTCGCGCAGTACGGGCACATTCAGGGAACGGAGCGCCGTCTCTCCGACCTGCGACGCGAGCAGCTGCAACGGAAAGGCAATCTGATTGAAGATGAGGGCGGGAATCGGAATCATCAGCAGCAGCAAGGCTACCGGAAACGCGAGCACTCGCAGAGCGCCCCAGCCAAGCAGAAAGACGATGCTGCCGGCCGTCAGCCCTATCATCGACACCCTGGTTAGAAACAGCTCCGCGCCGAGAACGCCCGCCAGCATGACGGCAAGGCTCCCCATCACGATGATCAAGCCGAGGTTGTTCGGCGCGACGGGTGTGACGGCGAGGCGTTTGCGTCGCTCCCACACGAAGTACAGCGCCAGTGGGACGATCAGGAAACCGTGAGAGTAGTTCTCGTCACGAGTCCAGTCATGCACCAGGCGGCGGATGACACCTCCGTACAGCAGCCAGACGCTGGCGGCGAGCAGAAGAAACGGAGCGGCGCGGCGCAGATGGTGCCCCAAATCGAGCCTACGAGCCGAGCTTCGCCAGGGTCGCGCGTGCCTCGTCGGCTTCGCTCGCGCGCGGATCGAGCTTCAGTGCTGCTTCGAGCGTTTGACGTGCAGAAGAAGCATCGCCGCTCTTCGCGTACGCCAGGCCCAGGTGGTACTTGAACTTGGCGTTATCCGGCGCCTTGCCTGTGGATTCCTTCAGCGACGCGAGAGCCTGGCTGATCAGTCCCTTCTTGAAATAGATCCAGCCCAGTGTGTCGTCGATGTCGCCGGAGTTCGGCGCGACGCTCTTCGCTGTCTGTGCGAGCTGCAGCGCGAGATCCAGATTGCCACCATCCTCCAGGTACATCCACGCAAGATTGTTGGCGGCTATGGGTGAGCGCTCGTCGATACTCAGCGCCTGCTCGTAATGTTTCTTCGCCTCCTCACGCTTGTTCTTGGCGTTGAGGAGCATTCCGGACATCGTATGCGCGACGACGGACTTCGGGTCGCGTTTCGCAAGCGCCTCGAATTCGGCAAGGGCTTCGTCGGTTCGATTCTGCGCCACGTAGACCTGACCAAGCTGCAGGCTCGCCGTAGCGTTCATCGCATCAAGTTCGAGGATGTGTTTGAGCGTCTTCTCGGCCTGTGGGTAATCCTTCATCGCTAGATAGGTGCGAGACGCCGTAAAGAGAACAGGAACCGAATTGGGATACTTCAACAGCGCCGCCTCGAGCCGTGTACGCGCCTCCGGCATCTTCTTCTCGGTGACATCGAGGAGTGTGACGCCGGCAAGCGCTTCGGAATTCGACGGGTCCGTGGCTAAGGCACGCTCGTAGGCGGCACGCGCACTCTTGCCATCTGATTTCAGCGCGTAGTAGGTGGCGCGGGTCACCTGCACCGCAGCTGACTTCGGATCCAGGGCTTCAAGCGTTTTCAGCGGCTGTTCCGCTGCCTGAAGATTCCCTTTGGTCAGGTGCGCGCGCGCTTCCACAAGCAGCGCGTTTTCATTGGCCGACTGCACCGTCAGAACCTGCTGCGCGAAATGAAGAGCATCGTCAGGGCGTGCTGCTGCGAAATGTACGCGCGCAAGGCCGAGCTGGGCGTCAAGTGAATTCGGAACGATCTTTAGTACCTCGTTGTAAGCCGCGATCGCCTCATCGTTGTGCCCTTTCACTTCCTGAATGCGGCCGATCGCGTAGTGCGCCGACGCCGCGCCGGGATTGGCCGACGCTGCTTTCTGCGCAGCAGCCAGCCCTTCGTCTATCTTCCCGTCCTGCGCAAGGAACTGCGACTTGAGGACGAGGGCCGTGGTATCCGTTTCCTCCTTCTGCAGCACCGAATCGAGCGCGGCGTATGCCTCCGGCTTGTGTCCGGTTGCGTACAGCAGGGCACCTTTTCGACCGGTCGCAATCGAGAACGCTCTCGGATCGGCGGCAACCTTATCCAATAACTCGAGAGATTCGGCGGTCCGCCCTGTCGCACGGTAGTAGTCGGATAGCGCGATCACCGCATCCGGATCCTTGGTTTCGTCGGCGACGAACTTCAGAGGGTTCTCGGCCTCGGCAAGACGGCTGGACGCGAGATAGAGCGACGCAAGGGCTCGGTTGATGACGATGTTCTTCGGGTCGGAGGCGTACGCCTCTCGAAGCACCGTCTCGGCGACGTCCCGCCGCCCCGTAGACCAGTAGAAGTTCGCCAGAGCGACGCGCGCCTCCATCGCCTTCGGGTCGGTATCGACGATATGTTTGAACGTCTTTTCGGCGGCCGCCCGGTCTCCCTTCGCGTATTGAAGAACAGCGAGATTGCTGAACGTGCGGGTCCTGGAAGGATCCAACGCAACGGCGCCCTGGGCCTCTTCCACGGCCGCATCCAGCTGCTTCAATCCTGCGAGCGAATTTGCTTTTAGCAGTTGTGCCCGCACGCTCTTCGGAGTGATCGCCAGCGCCTTGTCAGCGTGTGCTTTCGCATCTTCGAATTGGCTTGCCACCAAGTTCATCTCGCCGGCATAAATCTGTGCGTCAGCGTTTTTCGGCAGCAGGTCGGCGGCGCGCTGGTACTCCCGATACGCGCCCTGATTATCGCCGGTCTTCAGGAGGACACCTGCAAGCGCAAGTCGCGCTTCGCCGAACCGCGGGTCCTGCTGAATGGCATTGCGATACTCGATAATCGCTTCCTTCAGCTTGCCATTGGTCGCGTACTGCTGGCCGGTCTTCAGGAACTCGCGCTTGGCGACCTCCGGATCCTTGCCACATGCGCCGAGAGCAAGGGCGACGACGACAATCAGCACGCAATTCAGGGATCTGCGGATCATTGGTGAAACCTCACTCGGGAAAGCAGACTTAGTCCGTTCGGATGGTATTCGGGAGCAACGCGCTCTCCGAGTCCAATCTGCCATCAGAAAGGCAGATATCTCGTTCTGAACGAACGGTTTAATGTGATCTTCGAGTCGGCTACCAATGGCACCTCGGCACCAGAAGTCATGCCTGAGGCAGACTAGTGTTCACGCTGACACGGACTTTAGTGGGATGAACGGGCGACGGGGAGACGGTGCCTCGCGGACACCGTCTCCCCCTTGGAAGAGGCTGACTAGAAGCTGACGGATACCGTGTTGGTGCAGGTAGACGTCCCGCTGGCGCACACCTTATAGCTGTACGACCCTCCGCCCTTCTTGTTGATGCTGTCGGTCGTGGCTCCGTCATTTGCCGTCGTCGAGACGACGCCGCCATTGCGATATACATCAACCGAGCTGCCTGAGAGACCGCTCCAGCTCAGGTCAACGGTTTGACTACCCTTTACCTTGTAAGCGCGTGCTGTCAGCGTCGGTCCGCTCGGAGTGCTGCTCGTCGCCGGCGGAGCCTCAATCGTCACGACCACCTGGCTGGATCCCACCAGACCGCCCGAATCGGTGACGCTCGCGGTAATTGTGTGCGTCCCGCTGGACAGCGTCCTGGAGAACGAGCCTCCGCTTCCGATCGGACCGTCGATGTTCGACGTCCAGTTCAAGTTACGGGTGACGACGCCGTCCTCCGTGTCGCTCGCCGAAGCGGCGAACGAGATGGAGGTGTTATATGCGTATGACGAGTTGCTCGATGGGCTGGTAAGCGACACGGATGGAGCTGTATTCGCAACCGCCGCCTGTGTTTGACCCCACCCGACGTTCGAATAACCTGAGGGGCCCGAGCTGTTGAAGGCAGTGACGGGATAGTAATAACCGGAACCTGCTGAGAGGCCGCCATCTGTAGACGCCTGCGCAGTCACGCCCAGCTGCACGAGCGGTGAGAAGTTGGCGCCGTCAGAGCTGCGTTCGAGGCGATACCCGCTCTCGTTGTTCGCGTTGTCCGACCAGGACACGATCAGACTTGACGAGGAATTTGTCGCCACCATCAGCCCTGATGGCGAGGCCGGCACCGGTGAGGCGGTCGAGCCACCGGGATAAAGCGATTGGATGCCCGAAATATCGTCCGGCTCGAGCGTGAGCTGCGATGTGTCGCAGTATCCCGGCATGGAGGGCTCCATCGTTGCGCCGGGGACATCAGAGTGCAACATACCGAGTGCGTGACCGAATTCATGAATCGCGACGTCCTCGATGTAGATGCCACCGGAACAGCCGGATCCAGCAAAGTACGTGTAGTTCTCGTGCAGAACCATGTCCGCGTCCACGAGGTGGCCGCTGCCGTCGTACCAATAGTAGGTCTCGGCAATGTAGGAGCTGCCGTCGTTGCGGAAGAACATCTCGTTCTTGTTGTTGAGCGTGATCGACGACCCGTTCGTGGTCCCGCCGTAGACCAGCTGGATATTGGCGCCCGTCTGATCGTGCCAGGCTGCCGCTGCCGTCTGGAACGCCCAGATGGCCGACGAACTGGACACGTACAGGTTGCTCGGATTCACGTAGTAGACGACCTGATTGGTCGCCCAGGCGTGACCACCGGTCGCGTAGCTTTTCACCTTGACGCCGAGGGCGCCAACCAGCAGCAGCGTGCAGGTCGCGCCAGCCAGGAATCGGGACGTGACGAATGACTTCATGGCGTCCTCCCTAGTGCCGCGCATGCGCTGCGTTGCGGATGTCCTCGACACGCAGACCGCTGCCCGTTACGAAGTTGTTGTCATCGAGCTTCAGGATTCCCTGACCGCGCAGATGCGGCGTGGTAATCCCGCTCTCGTTCTGATCGAGGAAGAACACGGCGCGCTCGCCAGGCTCGACCGTCGGGAGATCGGAGACGCGCAGGGTAAAACCGTCGAGTGTGCCGCCCTCGAGGTCCATCCAGATGGCGTTGGAGGACTGAGGTCCCTTCAGCGTCTCTTCGATGTCGAGCAGGACATGCGAAACAATCAACCGGTCACCGTACGAGTTTTCGCGCCAACTCGCGTTTACGCTCCGCGCCTTCGCGATGACCACCTTCTGGGAGCCGTCAATGCGTTCATCAAGAGAGGCGAAGGGCCCGCCGGAGGCGCTGATCGAAACCGTACCCGCGCTCAAACAGGCGAACAGAGCAAACGCACCGATTGACACCTTTGACCAAGCCACACGTGAGGACATCATCGCCACACACCTCAATGCGTCTGGCCGTGCCGCGGTCGACGCGTTGAATTGGAATCGGGAGCGATGAGGGTTGAGCAATTCAGAGTCCTCAGATTTCCGAGCTGCGGCGATGCAGGCCTAACTCGCTGAAGCGCAACAGGATCTCTGAAAGACGAACGACGGGCCGTGCACGCAACTGCACCAATGCGTCCAGCGCCGCGCATACGGAAGTGTGATCAAAAGGCGCGGAGTTGTTGGCGTGTTTCGTTGAATGGTCGGATGTCGGCGTATATATTCGTCTGCCTGATTCGCACATCTCTACGCAACCGCCTGTGGCCATTTCTTGCCGCGATTGCACTGCTTGTCATTGCGGTGGCATTCGCATTGGCGGCGTCGATGAGACAGAACGCCGGCCACGTGGTGTACGCACTGGATGATCCGTACATCCACATGGCGATGGCGAAGAACGCCGCCCTCCATCATGTGTGGGGCGTCAGCGCCACGCACTTCACCTCCTCTTCATCGTCGTTGCTGTGGACGGCTGCACTTGCATTGCTGTTCGCGATACTGGGCGTCCACGAGCTCATTCCCTTTGTCGTGAATACGCTGATCGCGGTCCTGTTGCTCGCTATTGTGCTCAGGCAATTGTCACGAGACGATCGGGCTCTGCCAGCGGGCTACCAATTCGTCATACTCGCCGCGGTCGTGTTCTGCACGCCTTTGCCCGGACTCGTGTTCGTCGGCCAGGAGCACATCCTTCACGCCGCCGTGAATGTGATGTTCGTCGCGACCGCGGCCTCTTTCGTCAATACCGGGGGGAGTGGCCTGGGGGATCCCATTTTTCGGCGACTGTGCGCGCTGGCTTTCCTTCTTTCTCTCATCCGCTACGAAGCGCTCTTTGCGGTGGCGATCGTCTCAATAATTCTGATCGTGCAACGGCGATGGCAGCAGGCGACCGTCCTCGTCATTGCAGGCATCGCTCCTGTCGCTCTCTACGGCGCTGTTTCGAAGTCGCTTGGATGGTACTGGCTGCCGAATTCCGTTCTCCTGAAGGGAGCGCGCCCCGATCTCTCGTCGCTGCACGGAATCGTCGAGACGTTCGGATATGTCAGCTATTCCAGGTTGATCGAGTTACCGGCGCTGGGATTCCTTCTCTATGCCGCACTTGCGGCATTCGCGCTGAAACTGGTACGCGGCGACCGCGACGATCTGCAGTGGATGCTTGGCATGTTCATCGCCCTGACGCTGCTCCACACGCAGTTCGCGCAACCGCAGGCGTTTTGGTTTTTCCGCTACGAGGCCTATCTGATCGTTCTCGGCTGCCTCGTCGTCGGCCGCGCGCTGGGACAATGGTTATTGTCATGCCGGCGCGAGACATGGACGTCCGGGCGAGCCGCCGCCCTGGATCTCGCAGTGCTGTTGCTGTTCGCGCTTAGTCCACTACCGGATCGCGCGGCCAAGGCGCTCGCCTATCTTCCCCAAGCAACGACGAATATCTACGAACAGCAATACCAAATGGGGCTGTTCCTGAAGCAGTTCTACGAGGGGACACCCGTGGCGCTCAACGACATCGGTGCTGCAAGCTTCCTGGGCGAGATTGAGTGCATCGACCTGTTCGGCCTTGCGAATATGGATGTGGCTCGGATGAGACTGCGCGGACTCTACGAATCAGAAGACATCCAACAGGTGGTGCAAGCGGCCGGCGTTCCCATCGCCATCCTCTACGAATCACGCTTCGGCGATGCAATTCCGTCCACATGGCGGCGGGCCGGAACCTGGACGATCCGTAACAACATCGTGGGGGGCGGTGATACGGTAACGTTCTACGCGACCACCCCGGACGCGTTCGGAAGCCTGAGAACACATCTCGTTCAGTTTTCGCGACAGCTGCCGCCAACTGTTGTCGCTCGATTGCAATAGCGACGGCGCGGGATTCGGCGACGCTACGGTTGGGTAGGACCGATATTCACCCAGCCGGAACCGGTCCATCGATACCAATTCATGTCCGTGCCATAGACGTAGACCGTGCTGCTCTTCCAATAGATCTTCGAGCCGGATCCGTTTGCGAACTGCACTCCGTTGGGCGCCGTCACCAGAATCAGCTGATTGCTACCAATCGTCCAGACGTTGCCGGTGTTATCCACGATCTGGCTTGCCGTCGTCGGCACCATTGTCGCGTCCGGCGACACGGTCGTCGTGCTCCCGGGCGAAGTCGTGGTCGCGCCGGGCGTCGCCGGTCCAACGTTGCTCCACCCGGATCCCGTCCACTGATACCAATTCGCGTCTGTGCCATAGACGTAGACCGTGCTGCTCTTCCAATAGATCTTCGAGCCGGATCCGTTTGCGAACTGCACCCCGTTGGGCGCCGTCACCAGAATCAGCTGATTGCTACCAATCGTCCAGACGTTGCCGGCGTTATCGACGATCTGGCTCGCCGTCGTCGGCACCATCGTTCCGTCGGCGGATGGGCCTCCGCCTCCGGTGAGCCGAACCTCGTAGAGATACGGCCATAGCTTCCCCGTGACCAGCAGGTGCCCTGTGGCGTTGTCATAGGCAATTCCGTTGAGAACATCGGCCGTCGTGCCTGGCGGGAGCAAGCCACTGAAGTCAATCCATCCAGTAATCTCGCCTGAGGTCGCATCGATCCGCGCAACGGAATCGGTGAGCCACACGTTCGCGTAGATCTCGCCGTTGACGTATTCGAGCTCGTTGATGTTTGTCAGCGCCGTGCCGTGCTGATCACGAACGGTAATGGTCTTGATGGTCTGGAACGTGACGGGGTCGAGAAACCTGATTTGGCTCGTACCATCGCTCATTATCAGATAGCGGTCGTCGTGGGTGACACCCCATCCTTCGCCCGTGTAGAAGAACTGACGGAGCGTGGCAAATGTGGCAGCGTCATATACGAAGGCTGTTTGCGATTGCCAGGTCAGCTGAAAAATTTTCCCGTTAAAGATGGTTATACCTTCTCCGAAATATTGAGACGGAAGCGTCACGGAACGCTGAACAGTTCCTGTCCGAAGGTCGACCTGCCGGAGCGAAGATGATCCATACAACCCCGTGCTCTCGTACAGCGCGCTGCCCGTGTACACAAGACCTTCGGTAAACGCTGAAGTGTCGTGCGGATACGTATTGACGATTTCGTACCCGTATGTCGGCGTTTGCGCGAATGCCGTGGAAGCATGCGCGCAAACGATTGTTATACAAAATGCGGTGACACTGCGTCGTATGCGACTCAGTCGGAGTCGTACCCCTGATAACCGCATTCGCGACGCTATGGTTGGATAGGACCGATATTCACCCAGCCGGAGCCGGTCCATCGATACCAATTCGCATCGGTACCGTAAACATAGATGGTGCTGCTCTTCCAGTAAATCTTCGACCCGGATCCATAAAAAGACTGCACGCCATTCGGTGTTGTCACCAGGACCATCTGGTTGCTGCCGATCGTCCAGATGTTGCCGGCGTTATCCAAAATCTGGCTCGCCGTCGTCGGCACCATCGTCCCGTCCGGCGAGACGGTCGTCGTGCTCGTGGTCGTCGTCGTCCCACCCGGCGTCGTTGACCCGACATTTCTCCAGCCGGATCCGGTCCACTGATACCAGTTCCCGTCCGTGCCGTAGACGTAGATCGTGCTGCTCTTCCAGTAGATCTTCGAGCCGGTTCCGTTTGCCGATTGTGAACCGTTAGGCGCCGTCATGAGAATCAGCTGATTGCTGCCGATCGTCCAGATGTTGCCGGCGCTATCCAAAATCTGGCTCGCCGTCGTCGGTACCATCGTCCCGTCCGGCGAGACGGTCGTCGTGCTCGTGGTCGTCGTCGTCCCACCGGGCGTCGCTGACCCGACATTCCTCCAGCCGGATCCCGTCCACTGATACCAGTTCCCATCCGTGCCGTAGACGTAAATCGTGCTGCTCTTCCAATAGATCTTCGAGCCGGTTCCGTTTGTCGTTTGTACGCCGTTGGGCGCCGTCATGAGG
The DNA here is from genome assembly GCA_046735635.1 of Acidobacteriota bacterium. GTDB lineage: Bacteria > Acidobacteriota > Vicinamibacteria > Vicinamibacterales > 2-12-FULL-66-21 > JALZOC01. The sequence continues at coordinate 9,313 of JBKPTT010000184.1, forward strand.
ATCAGCTGATTGCTGCCGATCGTCCAGATGTTGCCGGCGTTATCCATGATCTGACTCGCCGTCGTCGGGACCATCGTCCCGTCCGGCGAAACGGTCGTCGTGCTCGTGGTCGTCGTCGTCCCACCGGGCGTCGCTGACCCGACATTCCTCCAGCCAGATCCCGTCCACTGATACCAGTTCCCATCCGTGCCGTAGACGTATATCGTGCTGCTCTTCCAATAGATCTTCGAGCCAGATCCGTTTGCCGATTGTGAACCGTTAGGCGCCGTCATGAGAATCAGCTGATTGCTGCCGATCGTCCAGATGTTGCCGGCGTTATCAACGATCTGACTCGCCGTCGTCGGTACCATCGTCCCGTCCGGCGATGGGCCAGAGGAAGACGACGAAGAAGAAGACGCCGCCGCAACTGAGATCGTGATTTGTTTGGTTCCAGTCAACCCGCCCGAATCGCGAACGGACGCAGTAATCACGTGACTGCCAGCGGACAGCACGCGACTGAACGATCCTCCGGAGCCAATCGCGCCGTCGATGCTCGACGTCCATGCAATCGAGGACGTCACGTTGCCGTCCTGCGAATCGCTGGCGGAGCCGGCGAACGAGATCGTCGCGCCGTTCGCGAACGACGCACCGTTGCCCGGAGCCGAGATGGAAACGGTAGGAGCAGTGTTCTTGCTGGTGGATGTCGGTGGATAGAGCGATTCGATGCCTGAGATGTCGTCGGATTCCAACGACATCTGCGTCATATCGCAGTAACCCGGCATCGTTGGATACATCGTGGCACCGAGCACCGTGCTGTGATTGAGGCCGAGCGCATGCCCGAACTCATGGACGGCAACGTCTTCGATGTAGACACCGGCTCCGGTGCAACCCGAGCCTGCATAAAAATGGTTATTCTCGTGAAGCATCATGTCGGCGTCCACGAGGTGGCCGGTGCCGTCGTACCACCAGTACGTCTCAGCGACATAACTGCTCGAGTCGTTGCGAAAAAACACCTCGTTCTTGTTGTTCAGCGTAATCGACGACCCGTTCGTCGTGCCGGCATAAACCAATTGAATGTTGGCGAGCGTCTGCGAGGTCCACGGAAGCGCGCCGGCCTGGAAGGCGGATATGGCGGCCGAATTCGACACGTAAATATTCGAGGGATTGACGTAGTAAGGAACTTGATTTGTCGCCCAGGCGTGGCCACTCGATACGTAGCCAACGACATCGGTCCGGAAGACCCAAACGGTGGCGATAAGGGCAACTGCGACAGGAAGAAAGCGGCGGATTGTCTGTTTCATCGCGTGCTCACGCTCCCCTAATTGGCCGAGGCCGCAACGCGACGAATCTCGTCGAGCGACAGGCTGGTTCCTTTTACGAAGTTCTGGTCATCGAGCTTCAGAATGCCTTGACCTCTGAGGTGTGGCTGGAACGTGCCATCGCTCATTCGATCCAGAAAGAAAACCGCCCGTTCGCCGGGCGTCAAAGTCGGCAGACTCGACACCCGCAAGGTAAATCCATCGAGTGTTCCCCCCTCCAGATCGAACGCGACGTCCGATGCTGGAGTGCCTTTCAGCGTTTCTTCTACGTGGAGTGAAAAACGAGAAACAATCAATTTGTCCCCAAACGCGTTCTCCCTCCAGGTGGCACTCACGCTGGACGGTGTGGCGACGACGACTGCACCGGCTCCTCGAATGCGCTCGTCCAACGGCACCGCTCTTCCCTCGGAAGCGAGTGCGACTGAGGCGAAAACACATGAAAACACAGCGGCAGCAAGCGTTCGTCTGCACACGACAGCGCGCGTGAGCGGCATGGATACACCCCTAGCTACTCGGGCGCTTGCACTTGCCTGGACAAAGATCCAGCGAGTGCTCCTCGAGGACGCCCGAATCGAGAGTTACTTGTTAGATTTCAAGGGAGGAGAGAAGTTGCTCACAAATCGCTCGTGTGAGCTGTCCCGCGGGAACTCGACAGCAAGAATGGAGCCTGAACCACATTTCTGCGAGTTCTTTCGTCGTCACATCCGAAATGTGTGATGAGTGACGTCGAAGCATACGCAACGACTAGTAAGAATTACGCGTTCTCGATCGTACGTACAGTTTTGGCGCCAATTTCGACGCCGAGAATTTCACTGTGCGTCTTCTGTCGCAACAACACTTTGGTGCCAGCGTCAGTCGCGATCATGACGACGATCAATCCGATCGCGTACAAAACGACCAGCGCACTCTCGATGGTATAGACGTTTTCATCGGAGCGCGACAGGCTCGCGGCGACGATCGACGCGGCTGCGAGACCACAGAGCGTCGGTCCGATCCATTTCGATCTTGCCCAGAGAAGACCAAGCAGCGAAAAAACCGCGTAGTAGTAGCAACCGAGTTGAAGGGCCACTGGAATCAGGGCTATGCCCATGACGAGTGCGACCCAATCCTCCGCGTTACGAACAACGAAGGCGAGCAGCGGCACAGAGGCGACGATGGCGGCCCAGTAAACGAGTTTGCGGCTGTCGAAGACCCGCCGCCGCGCCGCGGTCCATGTGTCCCACGGCGCATCAAGCCAGAGCGGCCCGAGAACCGCTGCTCTCGACGTCCACTCATACGACAAGATCGTTTTGAGACCGACATTATTGGTGGCAGGTGTCGCCAGATGCTTGCGACTGTTCGAAACGAATCCTTCCCACGCGTCGATACTGCCGGCAGCATTACGCCCAACCACCACGAACGATAAGCCGACGAGCAGACCGGCGGCGATGACACAGCCGACGGCAAAATCCCTGTGTGCAGGATTAAGCCGCCAGCTGCGCCGCTTCCACATGTCAATCCCGGCTTTGAGCGCGAGACCCGCGATGGTGATGCCTGGAAAGATCCGCAGCAGCGTGGCGTACGACAATGCGGCACCGCCCGCAACTGGCCGATTCCGCTTCACGAGGCACACGC
>JBKPTT010000185.1:0-15291 GCA_046735635.1 Acidobacteriota bacterium
GACGGGTACAGCTGCGCGCCCGCGAGCTTCGCGTACAGCATCGCCTGCTCGACACGGGCGGCGCCGACCTGTAGATCCGGATTGTTTGCAATCGCTTCGGCAACGGCCGCCGCCAGTTGATCGTCGTGAAACGACGACAGCCAGTTGTCGGTCACTTCGCCAGCGCCAGAGGCGCCGACCCACTTGTCGGGGACTGCGACCTTCGGCAGCGATTCTCCCTTGAGCGTCGCGGCATCCGGCGGTTTCTTCAAGATGCAGCCGCCGCCCGCGATCAGCGTCGCGATCGCCGCCGGCGCGAGGACTTTGAGCACGCCCGTCGCAGCCATGTCAGTGGCCCAGGTGGATGCTGTGCTTGATGATGATGAAGTCGAGATACGACGCGACCCTCAGCAGCACCTTGCGGATGATGTGCACCATCGTCAGGTGCTCGGTGTAGATCGCCGCCGCGCCGCGCGCACCGGAGGCCAGGAACACATCCTTATCGCGCTCGTCAACGACCACCTTGACCGGGAAACGGCCGGGCGGCGGGACAAAGGTGGTTTTTGGCAAGTCGCCTGACGCCTGAACCTGCCCCTGACCCTGGGCCCAGAGGATCGAGTCCACATGCCCTTTGATGACCCGTCCGGGGTACGTGTCAAGCGTGATCTCGACTTCATTCCCTTTCTCGACCTGGTGCAGCTCGTTCTGCCCGAAGAGCGCGAAGATTTGGTAGTCGTTGTCGACGAAGGTCATGACTTCGTTGAACGGCATCCCCGCGACGAAAAAACCAGGACGGAGCATCACGTTGACCATCATGCCGTTTCCGGGCGCAACGACTGTCGTCTGCGTCAAGTCCCACTTGGCGGTCTCGAGTTTGGCTCGAGTCGTGTTGACCTGTGCCTCTGACTCCTGCACGGTTGCCTGCGCCGTTGCGATCTGGGCCTTGACCTCCGCGACGCTGGCGAGATCACCATGTACCCGGCCGTCCAGCTTTGCGCGGACCTGCTGCTCGGCTGCGCGGGCCGCGGCGAGCTGCGCGGTGAGTTCGGCAACGGTGGTCTGCGCCTGTTCGAGATCGAAACGCGGGCCTGCACCGACGGCCACGAGCTCGGTGTTCTGTCCGACTCGCTTGCGCGCGAGCTCCAGGGACGCGGTGATTCTTCCGATGTCACCCACCGTCTGGTTCAACTGCTCCTGCAGTTCTTTTTCGCTCGACTGCGCGTCGGCAAGCTTCGCTCGCGATTGCGACAGTCGCTCGCGATCGGCGCCGACCTTGGCCTCGTCCGACATCAACTCGGCTTCGAGCGAGTGAACCTCGTTCTGATATGGCGTCGGATCGATGCGAAACAGCACGTCTCCCTTCTTGACGGGGCGGTTGTTCTCAACCGGAACCTCGATGACCCGTCCTCGGACCTGCGACACGATCGGCACTACGTAGTTCACGACCAACACGTCGCTCGTCGTCGGCGCAAAGATGTTGAGGAGAAGCAGTAGCGCCGCGATCGCGACGACCGGAAAAATCGCGACGCCAACCTTCCAGGGCGTCGTCCACGGCAGCAACTTGAGTTTGATGAAGATCAGCCAGACGAAGAACGAGTAGATCCCAAGCAGGATGATTTCCATTACCGGGTTCCCGTCGCGCTGACGCGGGCCTCCAGGGCTTCTATGTCTTCCCGCAACGTCTTCAACTCGGTCGGCGCAAGCCCTTGCGCCTCGAGGCGCGCGAGCCGATCATGCAGGCCGAGTGGCGTTTCCCTCGCGTCTTCATCGACAGGCCCGAGCGCTTGGTCGTCGTGCTCGTGGCCCTTGTCGGTGCCGTATGCCATCTTGTGCAGAACCGGCTTCGAATAGGCCCAGAGCCAAGCAAACGGCCACAGCAGTCCGCCAAACACGAGCGACAACAGGCACAGCGTGCGAATGGCCTCGAACTGCGGGTGATTCCGCTTGTGGGCGATCTTCTCTGGCAGGATGTGGACCATCCAGAACAGGACGATCAACACGACCGGCACGAGGAAAATCACCACGAGTGCGATGAAGGTCGCCAGCTTGTCTTCGAGTTCCGGTGAAAGGAAGGACGCGACGATCATCGCGGCACCTACGAGGACTTAATGTTGACGGCCGCGCTCAGCTGGAATTGCAGCCGCGTTTCGGCCGGCAGCTTCAAATGCTCTTCGCCGCCCGACGCAACAGCGGCTCCGCCAACGGCGCCGATCGCCGCGCCAATCGCGGCACCCTCACCGCCTCCGGCGATACCGCCGACGATGGCGCCGAGCCCCGCGCCGCCCCCGACCTTGCGCGCGGTTTTCTTCCCCTCGCCCTTGCCCTTCGATTCGACATAGGCGCTGGCCACTTCGTACACGTTGCCGCCGAAGCCCACCGCGTTCAGCTTCAACGTAATTTTGTCGCTGCCCTTCATCTTGCCGGACTGCTGCACGTTGACGGCCTGCACCATCGCAGATGCGCCCCGCGGGATCACGATGGATCCCGACAGCATGACCGGATCGTCGACGATGGCTTTGAAGGTGTGGCCCGCCTGGGATGCATCCACGTCGATGCCCTGCGTGAGGCGAACGTTGATGACGGTGCCGGCGGGGACCGAGACCGTCTTGACCACCGGCGCGGGCGCTGGCTTCGCGGCTGCCGGCGCGGCCGGTGCTGGTTTTGGAGGAGGAGCGGGCGGTGGCGCGGGCTTGCGCGCTGCGAACTCGACGGCGATCGCATCGCCGATCGGAACCTCCGTCACCTGCCCGTTGTCGAGCAGCACGCGCACCGTCCGGCTGTCGGCGCCGATGAACATCCCTTCGACGACCTTTCCCGACTTCAGCTTGACGCGGTCGGCGGAGAGCGACGCGCCCAATGCGAGCACGAGCGTTGCGGTCACCCACAGAATGCGTCGGCGGCTCATGACGGCTCCTGTCATTTACTGGCAATCGGAAGCGCCGAAGCGATCTGCAGATCGATCAGCAGCTGCAGCTGGTGTTCGACCTGCAGGGCCCGGAACGCGGTTTTCGCGGGCAGTGCTTTCTTGACGCGCTCGTACAGCCTGCCTTCCGCGGCCTGGCGCCGCGCCGCGAGATCGATGGCTTTCGATGCCAGCTTGTCGGCGTCCGCATCCGTCAGGGCCGAGAACTTGCGTGCGTAGTCGGCGATCAGCGCCGCGCGCTCGTCGCCGAGCGCCGCCATCTCCTTGTCGTACTCGCGATAGATCGGCCAGAACGCGGCGTCTTCGGCTTCGGTGAAGTCCATCACCTCGGTGATGATCGCGACCTTCTCGGCGCGCACGTCCGAGCGCAACAGCTCGGCGTACGCGGTCAGGTTCAACGACTTGGTCTGCTGATCGGTGAGCGGCGCAGTCTGCGCGTACGCGGCCGGCGCGACGAGACCAAGCGTCATCAGCACCGCAAGGATGTATCGAGTCACGGTTGCGACCTCCACCCGAAGACTTACCCCTTTACCTTCGGCGGATAGTTCTTGAAGATCTTGTTCACGGCGTTGGTGATGTTCTTGTCCCGCTTGTCCGGCTTCGCCTGCACGTCGATGCCTTCCTTGGTGGCCATCCCGCGCCACACCATCTGCCCCTTCTTAGGGTCGGCCAGGTCGATCACGAGTGTCCCGACCAGGATGTCCCGCACCTGGGTCGTCGACGTGCCGCCGGCCCAGCCTCCGCCATAGCCCCACCCATAGGGTCCGTAGCCGCCGCCGTAGCCGGAACTGAACGTGGAGATGTCCTTCTGCTTGTCGAAGGCCACGTGGTAGATCACGATGACGTCCGGCGTGCTGCTCTTGGTGAATCCCTTCGCAGCCATCGCGCTGTCGATTGCCGAGGCGATGCGATCGTCGATGAGCTGCTGGCCGACCTTCGTCCCATCCTTCTGGGCGTAGGTCTTGTACGCGGCGAAATTCGCGTCCTTGTTGTAGTCGTAGCTGACTTTCTGTGCGGATAGCACGACCGGTGCGAGCAGGACGGCGAGCACTCCGGCGAGAAAACGAGACTTCTGCATACGGGCGTTCCTTTCGCTCGTGACGTTGGTTGCCTCCCGATTGTGCAACTCTCGATCCGCACGCAAATCCGCAGGGCGCGCCTCGGATCGTTGACAGGCCCCCGCGGTATTTCGGAGGACCTCCGGTCGAATGGAGCGAACGGCCACCGAACGCGGCAAACCGTTCCGGCAGGCGGCGGCACAGTCCGTGCTCAGTGACCGGCCGGCGACGTCTATGTCCATCTCTCTACTGCACGAAGACGGGAACGTCTATCGAATCGAAATGTCAGGGCTCCTGCGGCAGTCGGAGTTTCAACGATGCGAAGGTGAGCTCGCCGACGAGATGCGCCGCGCCGGCAGCGTCAGGTTGCTGTTCGTCCTCAGGGACTTCGAGGGGTGGGAGAAGCAAGGCGAGTGGAACGACCTGACGTTCTACGTGAAGCACGGCGGCCAGATCGAGCGAATCGCGATCGTCGCCGACGATCGCTGGCGCAACCAGGCATTGTTGTTTGCGGCCGCGGGGTTGCGGCGCGCGCCCGTGGAGTTCTTCGCAGAGAACGATCTCGCGGGCGCACGCAAATGGGTCGCGGAGTGACCCGGCGCTCGCCCGTGGCCGCGCGAAAGGTACAACCGTGAACACGCATTCACCGCGTTCGCGCGCCACCGCGGCGATGATTGCCGCGCTGGCCATCGGTCTCGGGCCCGCGGTGTCCCCGATCGTCGCCGCTCGGCAAGCGCCAGCCGGCAAGCCCTCGACGGCGGCGCCGCCCAAAGCACAGCCCCCGACGACGTCCCCGGCCAAGCCCCAGCCCGCGACGACGGCGCCCGCGAAATCACAGGCGCCGCCGGCGCCAGTCGACGGCGGATGGCCGCGCGTGTACACCCTGCCGACCGGCGGCAGCGTGCTTCTCTATCAGCCCCAGATCTCGAGCTGGGACAAGCAGACCCGCATGGTCGCCTACAGCGCCGTCTCGTACCGGACCCAGAACGCCGAGAAGCCGGCGCTCGGTACGATCAAAATCGAAGCGGACACGAGCGTCTCGGTGGCGGACCGGCTGGTGCGATTCCGGAACATGAAGATCACTGAAGCGAACATCCAAACGGTCCCGAAGCCGGAAGTGCGGGAGATAGCCGCCGCGATCGACAAAGCTATCCCGGACGATGATCGGGTCATCGCGCTCGATCGCGTGCTCGCGAATCTCGACAAGAGCCAGATCGTGCCGAAGAACGTCGAGGGCATCAAAGCGGACCCGCCTGCCATCTTCTTCAGCAAGGCGCCGGCGGTCATCGTGAACCTCGATGGCGAGCCGATCTGGAGCCCGATTCGCGACAACGACCTGAAATTCGCGGTCAACACCAACTGGGATCTGTTTCAACACGGACCGACCAATTCGTACTACCTGCGGAACAACGACACGTGGCTGAAAGCCGCCGACATCAATGGACCGTGGTCGCCGGCGGGCAAGCTTCCCGACAGCTTCAAAAAGCTTCCGCCGGACGACAACTGGAACGACGTCAGAACGAACCTCCCTGGCAAATCGCTCACCGCGGCCGCGACACCGAAGGTGTTCGTGAGCCTCAAACCCGCAGAACTGATCCTGCTCAGAGGCGCGCCGAACTACCTGCAGGTTCCGGGTACGGGACTGCTGTGGGTCAGCAACACCGACAGCGACGTATTCCGGATGGGGAAAACAGGGCCGGTCTATTACCTCGTCGCGGGCCGATGGTTCTCGGGCCCGGACTTCACCGGCCCCTGGACGTTCGCGACGCCGTCGCTGCCTGAAGACTTCCGGAAGATTCCACTGGAGCACGACCGCTCACGCGTCCTCGCCTCGGTGCCCGGAACTCCGCAGGCCGCCGAAGCAGTGTTGCTGGCGCAGATTCCCCAAACCGCGCGCGTCAAGAAGAAGGACGTGAAAGCGCCGGAGGTCGCCTTCCAGGGCGACCCGCAGTTCACGCCAATCGAGCAGACGACCGTACAGCGGGCGGTGAACACCGACAAAGACGTGTTCAAGGTCGGCGATTCGTACTACATGTGCTATCAGGGCGTCTGGTTCGTCGGCAAGAGCGCGTCGGGTCCCTGGGAGGTCGCGAGCTCGGTCCCTGATGTGATCTACAAGATTCCCGCAAGCTCGCCGTCGCATCACGTCACCTACGTCACCGTCGAGGACAACGACGACGAGTGGGTCACGTTCGCTGCCGCCGCAGGCTACACCGGGATGATGGTTGCCTGGGGCTGCACCGTGTGGGGCACGGGATGGTACTACCCGCCCTACTATGGATATGGCGGATACTATCCGTACTACTACCCCTACTTTCCGACATACGGCTACTCCGCCTGGTACAACCCGTGGACGGGCGCGTACGGCCGCAGCGCGGCGGTCTACGGGCCGTATGGTGGTGCGGGCGTCGGGGCCCGGTATAACCCGCGCACCGGCACGTACGCGCGAGGCGCGGCCGCGTACGGACCGTACGGCGCGCGCGGCGTTGCACAGGCGTATAACCCCCGCACGGGAACGTACGCGGCAACACGCCAGGGATCGAACGTGTATGGCAGCTGGGGATCCACCGCCGTGCAGCGCGGCGACGACTGGGCGAAGACGAATCGGTACACGAACCGGCAGACGGGAACGACGACGCGGACGATCCGGACCGATGAAGGATCGGCCGTCACGCGTCGTGGCGCGGGTGGCGGCACCGTCGGCGTCGGCTCCGGCGGCAACGTGTACGCGGGCAACGACGGCAACGTGTATCGACGCGAAAACGGGACGTGGCAGAAGTACGACAACGGCGGGTGGTCGAACACCGACCGACAGCCCGGCGACCGGCCGCAGCCGACGACCGATCAACTCAACCGCGATTCCGCGGCGCGCCGGGAAGGCACCCAGCGAACCAACGACTACAGCAACTACCGCTCGGGGAGCGGCAACAAGGGGACCGGGAGCTATCGCGGTGGCGGCGCCACGCGTTCCGGCGGCATGTCCCGCGGCGGCGGCAGACGGCGCTGAGAGGGCGCCATGGTGACGGCTATGAACAGACGCGCTTTGTGTGCAGCGGCGCTGCTGCTCGTTGTGGCATATCCCGCGCTCGGCGGCTCCGCGCAATCGAAAAACAGCAAGAACAGGAAGACGGCGCCTGAAGTCTTCCGCGCCACCGCAAAGGTCTCGACCGACACGGCTGGCGGAGACGCACACCTGTCGATCGAGGTCGATCGCTACACGCCTGAAGGCGACGTGCAGACGATGCAAAAGGCGCTGCAGTCGGGCGGATCTGCGGCGTTCGTCGAAGCGCTTCGGAAAGCGCCCGCCGCAGGACGCCTGAAGGTCAACGATCGGACCTTCACGATCCGGTTTGCCCGCGAGCGGCCGGTCCCGAACGGTCGGGTCATCTCGCTCGTCATCGATTCGCCGGTGTACTTCGTCGGCGGCGGCGTACCGGATGCGAAACCGCGAGCGGGATACGACGTCGCGGTCGTGAAGCTCGAAATGGATTCTTCCGGCGTCGGACGCGGCACGATAGCTGCCGCCGCACGAGTAAAGCCGGGTGGCGAGTCGGGCGTCGAGGTCGAAGACTACGCGTCGGAACCTGTGAAGCTCGTATCCGTGTTCAGGAACGTTTCATGAGGAGGCCGATCGTGCGTACTCGTGCGCTGACTCTCGCGCTGCTGCTTGCCGCACCCGCAATCGGTGCGGGATCGCAGTCCTACAAGAACACCGCACCGGAGTCGTTCAAGGCGAACGCGCAAATCACGGGCGGCGCCGGCGGCGTCGCGTCGGTGGTCGGGATCCAGATTGATCGTTACAGCACACAGGCTGAACACGACGCAATCGTCGCCGCGCTCAAGCAAGCCGATCACGGCGCGTTTCTCGAAGCACTACGCCGCGCGCCGACCGTCGGATCCGTCACCCTGGGGTCGCGATCCGTTCCGATCCGGTGGGCGCGCGAGCGCCAGGAAGGCGACGGCCGCCGCATCGGCCTCGTCACGGAAGCACCGGTGTTCTTTGCCGGCGCGGGCGCACCTGACGCCAAGTCCACCGCCGGGTACGACGTCGCAGTGTTGGAGTTCACGGTGGACAGCGTCGGACTGGGTAAGGGGACGATGGCCGGCGCCGCCCGCGTGAAGGCAGGCGGCCCGACGGGGATAGAGGTAGAGGACTACGCCGGAAAGCGCATCACGCTCGTGAGCGTCACGCGGAAGATTTCCTGAGCCGCGCCCGGCGGCTCGCGGCCTTCTTTCACGTCTGTTCCGGACGCTTCACGTCGCGGGCATCCACGCGGCCGGCGTCGTCGGCATCCACCGGTTCGTCGCGGACGAGTTTGAGCGCGCCGCGTACCTTCGATACGTGTGATCGCCGGGCGGCATGACGCCGCCGCCCATCCGCGACGAGCCCCAATGCCGCGGCCCCCGCAGAGGCGGCAGTACTCGCCGGCGTATCTTCAGCCTCGGACGCCGTGGCTGACATCGGCACGCTCGCCTCGACGATCGTTCCTCCGCCGCGTCGCGATGCGATCGAGAGCGTGCCGCCAGCGAGCTTGACGCGCTCGCGCATGCTCACCAGGCCGAGCCCCATCGCATGCTGCTTCATCGGTATCCCGCGGCCGTCGTCGGCGACGCGAAGCACGATCTGCGCGTCGGTGCCCTGGAGCGCGACATCGACTGATCGCGCGCCGCTATGACGCGAGGCGTTGCTCAGCGCTTCCTCGAGCACGCGGAAGAGGCACAACGCCACGTCCGGCTGAATCCCTGTCGGCACGTCCTGGTCGGAAAATCGTACGTCGAACGACGGACGCACCATGTCGCGGCAATGCGCACGAATGGTCGCGACGAGACCCAGCGCCTCGAGCTTCGACGGGTGCAGCCGGTGCGAAATCGCGTGCACGTCGCTCGCGATCTCCGTCGTCCTTCGCCAGTCCGCATGCAGCGCAACGGCCAGCGCTTCCGGCGTATCCGGCGGATGGATGCTCAACTGCTGCAGATCGATCGCGAGCAGCGCAAGCTGCTGGTTCAAGTGGTCGTGGAGCTCGCGTGCAATGCGGCGGCGCTCGTCTTCCTGGGCGAGCAGCAGGCGGCGGTTGACATCGCGCAGCGTCTGCTCTGCCTCGCGCCGTTCCGTGATGTCGATACACCCGCCGACGTATCCGTGGAACGCGTCGTCGCTGCCATAACGCGGGATGCCGGTGTCCAGCAGCCAGCGATACTCGCCGTCATGGCGGCGCGTCCGATATTCGAATCGGAACTGACGGCGCGCATGGAAGGCTTCGAGATACGCGCGTATGCAGGCTTCGCGATCCTCGGGGTGCACGGCCTGCAGCCATCCCTCGCCGGTTTCCTGCGCCAGCGTCCGCCCCGTCATGTTCAGCCACTGCTGGTTCAAGTAGGTGCATTTGCCGTCCGCTCCCGACATCCAGATCGCCATCGGCAGCGCGTCGGCCATGCGTCGGAACCGGTCTTCGCTCTCGCGAAGCGCGATTTCGTTGATCTTGCGCGCCGTGATGTCCGAGTGAGTGACGACCGCTCCGCCTTCAGCGCGGCGCAGCGGTTCGGCCGTCATCAAAAACCAGCGCTGTTCACCTGGGGCATCGCAGCGGTACTCGATCTGTGAATTGCTATGGGCGCCTGCGCATGTCGTCTCGATCAGGCGGCGGGCGTCGGCGACGGCTTGGTCACCCGCGCAGATCCCGTCGGTGCAGACGCTGAGGTAATTCACCCCTGGCCCAATCGGCGTATCCGACGCCATGCCATTGGCGTGCGCAAATTCGAGCCAGGCGCCGTTCACGGCGAGGATGTTTGCGTCCCTGTCGAGCACCGCCACGTGTGCCGGCAACGAGGCGAGGATTGCACCCTTGAACCGGTCGCTCTGCTGCAGCCCGCGCTCGGCCTGCTTGCGCTGGAGCACCGTGGCGACTGCGGCTGAAACCGTACGCAACTCGTCGATGCTTACCGACCATGCCGGAGCGCTGCCGCGTGCCCAGAAGATCGCGCCGACCACATCGCCGCCCGTCAACGGAACCGCGACGGATGCGCCGGCCGACGCGCTCGCATGTCGGAGCTTGTGCTGCACCGTCGGCGGCAGCGCACCAGCGGACTCGAAATATGCGTACTCCCCTGCGCGCAATTGTGGTGACTGCCAGTTTTCGTCGCGCGGATCGCCGGCATCCCACCGCAGCACCCATTGGATCCCGACGCCAGCGGCAACCCGCCGAAGGCTCGCATCGATCGCAGCGTCGATCTCCTCCGGCGGAACGCTCGTCAGCGACAGCGACAGCTCCGACAGGACGTGGCCGAAACGCAGCCGGGCTTCGAGGAGGCGCTGCGCTTCGCGCCGCCTGCGCGCCAGTCGGATGAGCGCGACGACGAGCGCCGTTTCAACCATCAGAACGAGGCTCGCGATGAGAATCGTCAGCCGCCCTCGTTCCCAGAGGCTCGGCTGCCGGTTCGCGATGACGGTATTCGGCGGAAGGCTCGCAGGCGAGATGCGAAAGCGCCGCACCTCCTGCCAGTCCACCATCGGCACCGCGGGCGTCGTCATGCGGGCCGCTTGGGTCTTGTTCTCGAGGAGGCCCGCCGCCTGACGGGCCAGATCCGCTCCGTGGGCCTGGAAGTCGATGACGAAGCCGCCGACCGTGCCATGCCCGATGAAGGTGCTCGACAAGCTGAAGATCGGACCCGGCGACACCTGATGAAGTGATTCGAGGACGTCTATGGCGCGCGTCGGTGCATTCGCCCCGTCGCGCGTCATCCATCCATAGAGAACGACGGTGTCCGCAGGCAGCGTGGCCACTCTGTGGAGCAGGCTCGGGAGCGGCGAGTCGACGTCATACGCAACCGGCACTCGTGAATCGAACCCGGCCAACTCTGCGCGGATCGCATGCTCCCACTCGCGGTCGAATTTTGCCGTGCCGCCAACGACGAGCGCGTGCCTGGCTTGCGGATACGTCGCGAGCGCCAGACGCAACGTGGAGGCAGCGTCACCTTGGAGGAACACGACGCTGACATCTGAGGGAAGCGTTGCCGTCTCGCGCTTCTCGAGCAGTCCCAGAAGCAGCGGAATACCAGCAAATAGCTCCCGTCGTTCGCGCAGCACGAGCTGCACCGCCGGATCGGTCAGTGCAATGACGAGATCCGGTCGAACCGTCGACGCGTACTTCTCGGCGAGCAAATCGACGAGCCGCCGCTGGTATAGCTCGGATGAGAAACGAACGGGGTCGATCGTCTCGGTGAAGAATTCCACCGGCGCAGGCGATAGTTTGCGGATGCCGGACTGGATGGAATTCACCAGGATCGCGCCCCCCTGGAGTCCCGGCGACTCCGCCCTGATGATCAGGATCGTTCGAGTCGGCGCGGCAGCCGCTTCGGCGCACCAAAGAAGGACGATGCACACCAGGACGGCGAATACGATCGCGGCTCGGCGAAACGGTGCCTCGCCATCCTTCATCAATCCCCCAGACGTGTCAGCGACCCCGAAGGCGGAAGCGCCGCCGGTATGCCGCCGGTCCCCGCGTGGATGGAAGAGCAGGCAGCGTCCGCTGCCGACACTCCGCGCCAAAATCCTCGCGAGAAGCGGCCAATCTATACGCGATAAATACCAGACGCCACTGTCAAGATTGACAGTGGCGCCGGCAGTGTTCCCGAGCGACTAGATGACGTGCTGACGAATGGCGTACTGGATGAGCTCCGCGTTGGTCTTGATTTTCAACTGCTCCATCATCCGGTACTTGTGGAAGGCGACCGTTCTCGGAGTGACATTGAGAATGCTGGCCACCTCCTTCATCGATTTCCCCTCGGCGAGGAGCTGCAATACCTCCCGCTGGCGGGCCGTCAGGTGCCGTGGGGTTTCCGACTTCGTTTCCATGAGGGAGCCGAGCATGGCTTCTGTCACGAGGGGTGTCACATACGATCGCCGTTTCATGGCTTCGCGGATGGCCGTGAGGAGCTCCGAGCCGGCCGAGCGTTTCAGCAGGTACGCGGCCGCCCCGGCCCGGAATGCTTCCGCGGCGAGGTCTGGGTCCTCGTTCATCGTGACGAACACGAGTCGAATGGACTTGTCGAATTCGCGGATTTGCCGGGCCGCGTCCAGCCCGTTGAGCAACGGCATCGTCAAATCGAGTACGACGACGTCGGGGCGCAGCTTCCTGGCTGCCGTCACCAGCGCACGGCCGTCCGGAACTTTGGCGACCACATCGCATTCGGGCGCCAGGAGCTTTTCGAACGCTTCAACGAGCAGTGTGTGATCGTCCGCGATGATGACCCGTGGCTTTGCCATAGACTGCCGCTCGGCGGTGCGCGAGTATTCGGGGATTGTAGCCGTGTCGCTCATGATTGGATCCCTGTCAAACATACCGTAGCTGTACACGGAAAGTGCTCAGGTCCATGAGCATTGCCGAGCGATCACTCGATTGCGGGGAGCTTGAATGAGAACCGACCGCCGCGTCCGGCCTCGCTCTCGCACCACAGATCACCATCCATTCGGCGGGTGAACTCCCGGGCTATCGCGATCCCTAATCCGCGCGTGTCCGAACTACCCGCACCGCCCTCGAGCGGCTTCTGCAGCAGCGCGGCCTGTTCTTCGCCGGTAAACCCGGGACCGACATCTCGGACGGTGCAGACAGCATATCCGGGTTCGGCCATCAACTGCACGTCAATCGTCGAGTGCGGCGGAGACGCCTGTACGGCGTTCGCGAGCAGGTTGTCGGCGATGACGGCAATGGCGACGCGGTCTCCCCATACCATTGGAACCCGGCCGATTGTGCGGTACGCGATCGTCACCTCGCGCGGGTCGGCACGCCGGCGGTAGTACTGGCACGCACGGTCCATCAGGATCCTGAGGTCGACGTGTTCGAGCTTGAGCGGAAAGTCGCGCGGCGTCGATGCCGACACGAGACGGCCGACCGAGTGCTGCATGAGATCGGCCGCGTGCTGAATCCCATCGAGCCACGTCGGAACTTCGCCGTCCTGATAGTCCTTCAGCGTGAGCTGCAGCATCTCCACGGTCGCCGCCGTCACGCTGATGTAGTTGCTCAACGCGTGCGCCACGGCGCCGATGAGCGTCGGATCGAGCGGACGAATCGAGTCCATCGCGAGGAGCGCGCGATCGAGCTCGATGCGCGCCTGCACGATCGACGCGGCGGCACGTGCCTTTGCATCCATCAATCGCTCCATTTCCGACGTTCGGGCGGGCGACACGTCGCAATTTCATACGCGACGCGAGGCAGTACGGACACTGCTATTTCTGCCCAATAGACAATCCGTCACGCCGGCGTTACCGTAGGTGCAGGCTCGTGGAAAGTGCGGAGGCTGCAGTGGTCCCGACCCAGCAATCCGTCGATGCGCGTGAGAAACCGGGCGAAGTCCGCGTGCTCGTCGCCGACGATCACCAGGCGCTCCTCGAACGCGTCGTCACCCTGCTCGCGAGAGACTTCAAAGTCATCGGCGCCGTTCGGGACGGTCAGGCACTGGTCGACGCCGAGGCCGCCCTGCTCCCCGACGTCCTCGTGGTCGACATCTCCATGCCGAAAATGACCGGTCTCGAAGCGACGGCGCGCATCCGGCGCCGCGGATCGCATGCGGTGGTCGTCTACCTCACGGCACACGACGAACAGGACGTCATCGAGGCCGCTCTCGCACAGGGCGCTTTCGGCTATGTGAACAAGACGTGTCTGGCGGCCGACCTGGTTCCAGCCATTTACGCCGCGCTCGCGCACCGCCAGTTCGTCTCGGATTCCGACGCGCACACCCACACACTCGCGTAGGCCCCCATCCGAGCGCCCGATACGCGTGTGGCGCGCCCCTTCCCGGCAACTGCACTCGATAATTACTGTCAGTTTTGTCCGTAGCCCCTCGGAGTACTCACAGTTCTCTGTGCAGCGCCGCCGCCGTACCGTCGAAAGCATCACGACGAGGCAGCCACTATGAACCCAGTATCTTCGGAGCGGCCGGTGCGCAGGCGGATTACACGTCCTCAGATCGTCAATCGGATAGAAGAGTTCCTGCGGGAACATTTCGATGAGCCCATTCAGCTCGCGCAGCTCTGCGACGCGGCTGGCGTCAGCGAGCGAAGTCTGCGCAATGCCTGCCACGCCGTGTGCGGCACCAGCCCCAAGCGATACCTGACGCGACGGCGCATGGAAGCCGTGCGCGACGCGCTCGCTGCGGCGAGGCCAGGGCAGGCGACGGTGACGCGCATTGCCACCGATTATGGCTTCTTCGAGCTGGGGCGCTTCGCCGCGACCTACGCGTCGCTCTTCGGCGAACGTCCATCCGAGACGCTGCGCAGCGGCAGCGGCGCCCCCAGCTGACATCTCCGAGAGGATCGGCTGCATATTCCGACAGGGGGACGCAGCGATTCGACGATGACGATATTGTGTCGGCGGAGTCGAGCCTATGCGGAATCGGCAGGCCGATGGCACGCCAGTGGCAGGCCACCAGTCAGAACGTCCAGCCGAACGACACCGACCCGCCAAAGTCGTTCCGCTGCGACGTTTCCGCTTTGGGTCGGTTGTCGAACGCGTCGTAAAGCGTGACCGAGAAGTAGAAGTCCCTGAACAGCTCGCGCTTGAATTTGCCGTCCGCGTTCACGCGGACGCGGCCCGGATCGTCGAGGCTTGGAAACACGAGCAGCGCGAAGTCCAGCCTCGTCGTCGGAAAATCGTACGTGAACACCGACATGTTTGCGCCGCCCAGCCCGTCTACGTTCCAGACGGTCGGACGATCGACCGGCGCTTCGCGGCCGGCGGCAAGGCCTCCCGTAACAAAGAACTCCGCATGCTGAGTCTGCGCGAGATAGCGCCCGAGCGAGTAGGCGCCGGTACCTCGGAACCGGAACCCCAGATCTTCGTTGCGCTCGAGCAACATCAGCAGCGATGTGAACCAGCGATTGGCTCGAAAGCGCGTATACGTGAAATCGAGGGCCGTTCGCGAGGTGTCGGGTACATCGGGCTGACGCGTGAAGTTCGTGGCAAACGCGGCGGAGTACACCGAGCGCGGAAGGCGGTACTTCGCATCGACGTCGAAGGCGACCTGTGCCACCCCGCTCGACTGGGTGTAACTCCCGCCCAGATCGAGAGACCCATCAATGCGATCGAAGAATCCTGTTTTGACGCGCGCGATGGATACGATCTCGTCCATCGACATCGCCGTCGCGAGGCCTCCAGACCCGACGATTTCAAGCGAGCGGGCCGCGGCAGGTCGAAGCCGACCGAGCTGATGGGTGCCGTCGCGCGTCGTGACATCGTACTCGCCCGCCGTGGTAACCGCTGCGATAGTGTCCCATTCGATCGAGACGGTTCCCATGTCCTCGGTCTTGACCTGCAGCTTTCCCTGCCGGAGCTGCAC
>JBKPTT010000186.1:0-6928 GCA_046735635.1 Acidobacteriota bacterium
ATCTGCTGCTCCTGAGGCGAGCATGGGTACTGGTCGGCTGCCGAGGAGTACGTCAGATGCATCAAGGATGGTGTTCGCCGATAGATAGAAGCCGGTATGCGATGGCATCGCCGACCCGCCGCCTTGATTCTTCGTGGATTCAGTGACGACGATGTCGCTGTCTGCGCCTGCGGTAGCGGGCGCGGAGGCCGCGGTGACAATCAGATCCGACGGAAGATCGTCGCTGACGATCGTGATAGTAGCCTCACCCGGCCAGCCGAGGCTGTATGCCGCGTCGGCGGTCAGCGTGAGAATCACCGATTCGTCAGCTTCGTACACGGCATCATCGATTGGCGTCACCGCGACCGTCGCGCTGGACGAACCAGCATCAATCGTGACGCTGCCAGGCAGCTCGACATAGTCGCTGGCCGCAGTCGCCGTACCTGTGGCGACATAGTGAACGGTCAGCGCGTCGCTGGTGCTGCCGCCGCGCACGACCGTGACCAGACCGGCGGCTGGACCAGTCTCTGCCGCAATCGGCGTTGTGGCCGTGATGGAAACGGGGGCCGATGCGTAGACCGTGACCACAACGGTGTCCGTGGCGGTCTCACCATCGTTGTCAGTCACTTCAAGTATGAGTTTGTGGATACCCACCGATAGCGAGACATCCGACGTTGCCTCGCCGCCGACCGGGGCGCCGCCCTCTGTCCAGTTGTAGCTGAGGATGCTGCCGTTCGGATCGTTCGAGCCCGTGCCATTGAGTGTCACCAACGCCGCTCCGTCATGATCGTCGTCGATGACACTCTGATCCGGCCCAGCATCAGCGACAGGCTTCGTTGAGATATAGGTCATCGCGTTGTACAAATTGAGACCGCCATGCACGGTCCACGTGTCGAGCCGTTGGTTCGAGGTGCCCTTCGGGTCGGCGCTGCTCAGAAGGATGTCGACAACCTGGCTGTTGCGCCGCACATCGCTTCGCGACCAGACCAGCGCAGCAGCTCCGGCGACGTGAGGTGTGGCCATCGAAGTTCCGGACAGCCATGTGTAGCATCCTGTTTGGCCGGGCACCGTGGACGCCCCGCACATCGTCATTGGATAGGTCGACATGATCGTGTTGCCCGGCGCCGAGATGTCGACCCAATCTCCGTAGTTCGAAAACGAAGCCCGTTGATGGTCCTCGTCAAAAGCGGCGACGGAGATGACGTTGTCGAACGCCGCGGGATACAAGGGATCGGTCGTGCCGCTGTTGCCCGCTGCGGCGACGATCACGAGCCCGGCATTCCAGGCATCCTGCACCGCGTTATCCAATGACTGGGAGTACGAGGGATCCCCCAGGCTCATATTGATCACGTTGGCTTTGTCGCTAATCGCGCGCGCGATCGCCTGCTGGATGGCGAAATCGTCGCACGTGCCATCCGAGCGACACACCTTGTAGGCACGGATGCGGGCGTTCGGCGCCACGCCGACAACGCCTTCAGCCTGCCCGGGGCTGCCGGTGAGATTCTGCATAGCTGCCGCAATCGTTCCTGCGACGTGGGTTCCGTGTCCGTGATCGTCCATCGGATCGGCATCGTTGAACACGTAGTCATAGCCGCCCGCATAATTCGGCGCCAGATCGGGATGGGTATAGTCGACACCCGTATCGATTACCGCGACCGTCACGTTGGACGTGCCTGTGGAGATCGCCCATGCTTCAGGCGCGTCGATGTCCGCGTCAGGCGTACCGCTGTAGAAACATAGACTCGATGAAAACCACGGTACGCAGTAGAACGACTGCCCCGTGTTGTTCAATCCCCATTCTTCGTTGAAGTAGGCGTCGCCGGGGACGGCTACCGAGGCATTCGAGTCAAGGGCTGGAATGGTGCGTATGTAGTTCGGTTCGGCATAGACGACATTCGGGTTACGTGTGTAGAGCGCGATAGCTGCTGCTTCGCGCCCTGCGGGAACACGAACGAGATGCACGCCCGTCCGAGCGATTTCGAGCGCCGGCAGTCCTCCAGCCACTCTGTGCGCATCCGCTACTGCCGTCGCCGCGGCGCCGGGCCTGAATTTCACGAGGATTTGGCCGGGTACGAATCGTCCCGCGACGGAAGGCTGTGCGCCCGAAGAGACACTAAATACCAGCAGCAGGAGAAGGACTTCGACTAGAGATTTGCGCAGCCGCAAGAGAGTCCTCCGCGTGGACCGACGACGGCTGCAACATCGCGCCGCGCCGATCCGAGGAAGGCGGGGTATGGCAATTGCCCTGCCATCTCAGCCGTTTTGTAAATTTGCGGTAAATAAGGGAACTTCTTGGAGTAGCGAAACACGGGGCGACCCGTGTTCTGCTACAGGAGCACCTTAAGTCATCCGGCGCACTGTTTCGTGAAGTCGCAGCCAACGATGGTCATCATCGAGAGCTCACGTTGCGCGCGACGGCTGGATTGGCGCGCTCATCGCGCAACGCACTTCGTCGCTTCGCGTCGTGGAGAACGAAATCGACGTTCGGCGTTGTGTCCGCCACCACGAAGATCTGGTACGCAAAGAGTGACGGACTCAGCGCGATCAGGAATCGATTGAGCGCGAGTGCGAATCTTCCTACGAGACCGTCGCCGAACACTTTGGGAAACGGTGCTGGCACGCCTCGTATCTCCCTGATTCGGAAACCGTGATCGACCAGCAGGCGGCGCAGCGAACGGAACGTGAACAAGCGGGTATGTGTCTGATCGAGAATGCCCGCTTTCCCGTAATTGAACTGGCCGAGCGCCAGCATTGCGCGCTGAACGACGAACGCGATATTTGGCGTCGTTAATACCAGGGTCTTGGTTGAGTAGTCGAACTGCGACCGAAGCCGTGTCAGAAATCTCTCTGGACTCTTGAGGTGCTCTATGACATCAAGCAACAGTAAGTATTCGTAGTCAGCGACGGAGAATGCCGGTTCCTGGTCAAGGTCTTGCGTGAAGACCTTGACATTCGGGTTCAACACCTCACGCATCGGGAATTGATCGACCACCGCGACGCGGCAATCCTTCTTGAGCAGCTCGCACGCGAGACCGCCTGGGCCAGCGCCGATATCCATGACCGAGGCGCGTTCGGGAACAGTGTCGAGAGCGAGCTGATGGCTGCTGGTGTAGCCCAACTTCAGGTCGTAATGTGCGTTTTCCTGTTCGCTGATGGAATCGAAGCGTCGCTGGTAGAGCAGCCCCGCATCGTGAAAGACGCTCTGAGCTGTCACGACCAGGACGTCCTTCGCATATTTGATCCCGTTCACACGACAAATCTCGTCGCCGTAATAAGTGGGAATCGGCAGCTCGCGGATACGCAAGTCGGCGTGGAGCAGCTGGATGATGATTTCGGTATCGAAGTGAAAAACGTTTGTGTTCAGTGGGAAGGCGATTCGTTTCAACGCGTCGACGGTGTAGACGCGATACCCACTGTGGAATTCGCTGAACTCTGTGCCGAGCATCAGATTCTGCAGCGCTGTCAGAATCCGATTGCCGAAGAACTTGTAAAGCGGCATCCTGCCTTTCAGCGCTTCGAGCGGGCGTATCATTCGGCTGCCAAATACTGCATCGGCAATCCCCTCCCGCAACGGCTCTACGAGCTTAGGAAGTTCTTCCGGCGCATATTGACCATCGCCGTGCAGCATGGCGACAAAGTCGAAGCGTTCACGGATGGCGAAGGTGTAGCCGACTTTCTGGTTGCCGCCATAGCCTTGGTTGAACTCATTGCGAAGTACCGTGACGGGGATTTCGGGATGCGCCGCTCGATACATGCGACCGATCTCCTCGGTCCGGTCATCGGATGCGTCATCCACGATCAGAATCTCGCATTCGTAGTCGTCGAAGATAGATCCGGGTATCCGCTCGAGGACAGATTTCAGCGTGTCCTCGGCGTAATAGGCGATAACGAAGATGAGCAGTCTGGGCGTTGCGTTCAATCGACCGTGGTACTATCGCCGCGAGGTTACCATACAGGCCGCGAACGACGCGTTCACGACGATCGGCCCCTCACCTGACCTTCCGCGACGTTTCATTGTCGTCGCGGTATGCGCCGTTTTCATTCTCGGCGTTTTCACGCGTATCGATTCGCTCTCCACGAGCCTTTGGTTGGATGAATTCGGCACTCTCTGGGTCGTCGAAGGTAGTTTTGCCACCATGCTCCATCGCACGTGGGAATTCCAGGGTCAGTCGCCCTTTTATTACTCGCTCGCGTGGTTGTCGGTGCAAGCGCTCGGTGAGTCTGAAATCGCTCTGCGGACTCCGTCACTTCTACTCAGCTGCCTCACGGCGGTGATGCTCTATGTGTGTGGTCGCAGGTGGAGCGGCCCCGGTGCGGGTCTGTACGCTGCTGCGTTGTTCTGGTTGCCAGCGTTCAGCGTTCGGTACAGTGTCGAGGCACGTCCCTACATGTTGGTTCTTTGCACGGTTGCAGTTGCGATCGCTGGCTTTGTGTGCGCCGTGCACTCTGGCACTTGGCGTCCTCGTATCGTGTGGATCTTGGGCGGTGCGGGAGTCGCGTGGACCCATTACGTGCATTTTCCAGTAATCGTCGGTCTGTACGTCGCTTACGCGCTGCTGCCGCCGCTGCGCGTGCACTATCGGGTGCGGGCGTTTATCACCGACGCCGCGTTGCAGCTTGCGCTCGTCGGTCTGTGCGCGCCGCAGATCGTCGCGTTATTCAACCGCCGAGCGGGATTGTCATGGATCGACACACCGAACTACGCCGTTTTTCTTGAACCGCTCGTGCCGCTCGCCGGCGGAATCGTTATCGGCCTGATGCAGCCATGGCGTGACGATTCCCGTCCCATCAAGGCGGCGCTGGCGAATGCGCTTCTGATTTGTGTGCTGTTTCACATTGTCGTCATCGAATCTGCCTCGATGCTGGGAATGAACTTATTGAACATCCGATACTTCGTGTCGATTCTGATTCCAGCGACTCTATTCGTAGCTGTGACGTTGGCTCGCGTGAGCACGGCCGCGGTGGTTTCGATCCTGACTGTTTTTGCGCTCGCAACGGCCACACCGTTAATTGTTGCAAAAAAGCTCACCGGTACGTTTTCAGGATTAGGAATCCAGAACTGGGGCGACGCCGTGCAAGACGTCTCCGGGCGAATCCAGAACGAGCCTAAGCCGCTGGTGTTCTTCCGTTCGGGATTTGTGGAAGAGGACAACGTCCCTCTGGGTGCTCCACCTCCGACGACGCTCGCGCCTTTGAGAAGCCCAGGGGAGAGACCGTTCCGCGCGCCGGTTATTCCCTTGAATTACCGGTGGGCGCACCCATTCCGCGAGACTTACTTTGACGAGCGCATCGCTCCGCTGATCGATTCCGCGGGTCATTTTTTTGTACTCGGAACGAGAATTGACCCGGGTGGCGGCAGCTACATGGATCTGTTCGCCGGGTGGGTCAACTCCAAATGGCCCTCCCGGTTCACCGTCGCCCGCACTGATTATGGGAGGGTCGAATTGCTGGAATTCAGAGCGCGAACAGCACCGCCAGACGCATATTCAGGCCGGCGCGGCGGACCGGCTCCGGCTCTCTAAAGCCTCTGTCTCCCTTGCCGATAAGGCGGTGAGGGATGTCTCAGGAATTCGATTACTACGAGGTGCTCCAGATCAGCCCGAACGCTGAACTGGATACTATCCAGCGCGTCTACCGCCTCCTGGCCCAACGCTTTCACCCCGATAATCAGGTCACTGGCGACGCTGAGAAATTCCGCCTGCTAACGGACGCCTACACCGTTCTAGGGGATCCGGAGAAGCGCGCCCGATACGATATCCATCGCCCCGAACGCGAGCAGGAACGCTCGCAGCTGCTTTCCGAGTCCGTTCGCGCCGCCAACGATGTGGACGCGGAACAGCTGCTCCGATTAACTGTCCTCGAATTGCTCTACGCCCAGCGTCGTACTGACCCTCGAACACCTGGGGTCTTCTTCGGCGATCTGGAAAGCCTCGTCGGCTGTCCTCGCGAACACATCGAATTCGCCCTGTGGTACTTGAGCCAGAAGAAATACATTGACCGCAGCGACGGTTCACGCCTTTCCATCACCGCCGACGGCGTAGATTATCTTGAAGCGAATGCGCCGATTCGGCGTCGGGTGCCGCGCCTCACTGCCGGACGCGCCACAGCGACCGTCAGTTAATCACCGCTACGCGGCGGTAAGAAACTGCCTCACATCAAAATCATTGGATGGGAACACGGTCTCGACGACGTGACACTCGTAGGTGTCTCCGTTCCCGCGTCGGCTCGTGTCCAGCACGCCGAGCGGTGTCCGCCAGTCGTCGTCAAGCAGCTGAATGACCGGATGAAGCGGATCGCCGGCAGTTGCGCGCAGCACGATACCAAGCTCGCCGCGGCTCGTGCGCACGATTGATCCCACCGGAAAAAACGTAATCGCATTCACGAATGCCTTCACCAGCGCGGTATTGAGCTTCGTGCCCGCGAGCCGCGCCAGCATCAGGCACGCGCGCTCGGGGGGCGTCGGCGTCTGATACGAGCGGGCCCCTGTCACGGCTTCATAAATGTCTGCGACGGACACAATCTGACTGAGGACGTGCGGGACGACCCCCTCGCCGAGGTCGGGATACCCGCCGCCGACGACGCTGCGATGATGCTCGAGCGCGACCAGCGGCGTCAGCGGCGCAAGGCCGTCAAGTTCCATGAGCAGCTCTGCGCCCTTTACCGGATGCGCTTCCATCAGTTTCCGCTCGTGCTTGTCGAGCGAGCCAGGCTTCTTCACGACATCAAGCGGAATCCTCGTCTTGCCGACATCGTGGAGAACACCGGCCTCGACGAGCGCGGTCAGCGTCTCTTCATCGAGCCCGATCTCACGCCCCAGCAGCAGGCTGAGCACGGCCACGTTTACAGAGTGGATGTAGGTGAGGTTCTCGTACTGCTTGACCGCGAGAATCTGCGCGATGGCGGCATGGCTCGTGACAACGCGGCACATCAGCAGGCGGACGAGGTCGTG
>JBKPTT010000187.1:0-7694 GCA_046735635.1 Acidobacteriota bacterium
CACCCCGTCTGCCGCCCGTGCGAACCCTTCACGAGCGATGCATCGAGCGGGATGACATCCAATAGCGAGCGGAAGCCGGCCTTCCGCTTGGCGAGCTTCCAGCCGACATTCACCAATGGAATCCGGATGGCGGGATCGAGGAACAACTCGACGGGGTCGTAGCCGGGCTTCCGGTGAATCTCCACCGTCCGCGCAAAGTCCGGCGCACGGCGGTCGTCCATCCAGAAGTAATACGTGAACCACGCGTCCGGCCGCGCCACAGCGATGAGGTCGCCCGCTCGTTCGTGAGCGATGTGGTGCGCGACTTTCTCCACTTGTCCCAGCACGGACTCGACACCGCGGATGTTCTCGAGGATCGTTCGAACGTCGCTCATACGCCGACGATCGTTCACGTACACGTGCGCCACCTGGTGATCGGCAACCGCGAATGCGGCGCTCGCGCCAGCGTCGAGCATCTCCCGGCCCAACTCTTCGCGCCACGCAACGAGGCCGTGCTCGCGCAGCACGCGATTGAGGTGCACCGGCGTTGTCACATTCCCGATTCCGTATTCCGAGAGGACGATGACGCGCGCGCCGCTCCCTTCGAAGTGGCGAATCAGGTCCGAGACGACGCGATCGATCTGCACCAGATCGGCTGCCGCCGCGCCTGGGCCGACGCGCTGCAGGTTGTAATCGAGATGCGGCAGATAGACGAGCGTGAGCGTCGGATTGAATCTGCGATCGACGAGCTTCGCGGCCTCGGCGATCCACTCGGACGATCGAATGCCGGCCCGCGGCCCCCAGAATTCGAACAAGGGAAATGTCCCAAGCGCCTTCTGCAACTCGTCGCGGAGCGCGCCCGGCGCCCAGTAAACATCGGGAATCTTGCGCCCGTCGGCGGGATACATGGGCCTTGGCGTCACCGAGTAGTCGACCGTCGAATACATGTTGAACCACCAAAACAGGTTCGCGCACGTGAACGACCGATCCGACTCTCGCGCCGTCTCCCAGATCTTGCGCCCCTGCACCAGGTTGTTCGATTGCTTCCAGAACCGGATTTCCGCGTCCTCGCGCGAATACCATCCATTCCCGACGATGCCGTGCGAGTCGGGACGGCGTCCGGTCAGGTAGTCCGATTGCGCCGAACAGGTGACCGCCGGAAAGGCTGACTTGATGCGAGCGGTCGTGCCGTCTTCCGCCCAGCGCGTGAGCCCCGGCATGTTCGCGCCGAGCATCGACGGCGTGAGCCCGACGACGTTGAGGACGGCCGTCTTCTGCATTCCTACTTCTTACTTCGCCAGTCGACGATCATTCAGCATTCAGCATTCAGCATCCAGCAATCGGCATTCGGCAATCGGCAATCGGCAATAAATCAGCAATCAGCAATCATCATTCAGCATTTCCGGTGAATGCCCCTATCGTCCATGCGTATTCACGCGCTATCGACTCGAGCAGGTCGATCTTCAGACCGGCCGGCAGAACATCCCACGTGTACGTCTCGATTTCGAAATGGCGTGCGGCGCCGGACGCGGTCGTAAGGTCGATCACGTGCTGCACGTAATCCTGCGTGGATCCGAGCCCCTCGAAGTCGGCGGTGAACAGCGGCACGTGGAAATGAACCCGCCATTCCGCGCCAGGCGCGCCGCTCGATGCGAGCGCGGCGTCCAGATCGGGATAGTGCTGGGTTGTGCCGTTCCGCCGCGCGACGACCTGGTGCAGATAGGTGGAGTCCGCGAACCGTCGCAGGCGCTCGACGAGCGGCCCGCAGTCGGCCGTGCGGTCCGGAAATCGCACTTTGAGCGCGGAGCTGAGCTGCACGCGTCCGACGTGAAGGCCTGCCGCGCGGATTCGACGAAGCGCGTCTTCGGCATCCTCGAACTCGACCGCGTAATGGCAGCAATCGAGACAGAGCCGCACGTGATTGCGCAGGTGGTCTCCTGCGTGCGCCACGCTGCACTGGAGGCGTTCGGCGAGCAACCGCGCGCCTTCGCCGAGCAGGTGCCGCTCGAAGAAATCCAGGAACTCGCCGGTCGTTTCAATCAGGCAGTCGGGCTCCGGCTCGATGTCGAGATGCAGGATTGTGGCGGTCCGTTCCCACACGCGTACCATCTCGCTGACGACGTGGACGATGTTCCGCGTGAGTACGCTCCAGGTATCCGCGGATGCGCCGGTCATCCAAGGCTTGTAGCTCAGGGGGGCGGTGGAAATGCCTCCGTCCAGATGATCCGGCACGAGGCTGGCGAGAATCTCGACGAGATCGATCGTGTAACGAACCCGCGCCACGGCGCGCCAGTCCGGCGCGTACACATCGGCCTTCACCGCCGTCCGGTGGAACGCGCCATATGGAAAACCGTTGATGAGCGCGACGTACAGGCCTGCGCCGTCGAGAAAGCTGCGGAACTCCGCGAGCCGCCCTTCCTCGAGCAGCTCGCGCGCGTCGCGAGCGGAGAGGCGCAGGCCGATGCCAAATGGCGAATCCGGCGACAGGCGGCGTTTCAGTGCGGGCGCGAAATGCTTGACGTTCGCATACACGGCGTCCCAGCCGTCGGCGGCGTGGATGTTCGTACAGTAAGTCAGGTGGAAGGCCGATCCGCCTCGCTCGACTCGCACGGAAGCGCGCTCAGCCGACGCGCGCCGGTTCCGGCTTCGCGGGCAGCGTCACCTTGAACTTCGCCGACTGGCTGAGGAACCGCACCGGGTTCTCGAAGATGACCCGCTCGATGAGCGCTTCGTCGTGGCGGCGCCGACGCATCTCGACCGCGAACCGCGGCACCGCAATCGGATCGCTCGGTCCCCAGTCGCACGCGCCGGCGACGCAGATCCGCTCGGGTCCGTACGTTTCGATGACGTCGACGGCGCGCTGCGGGGAGATCTTCGTCTGCGGATACAGCGTGAGCCCGGCCCAGTAGCCGCGATCCCGGATCATGTCGATCGTGTGCTCTTCAGCGTGATCGATCAGGACGCGCGCGGGGTCAAGTTCTGGATAGCGGCTCAGCACGTCGATCGAAATCCGCGTCCCCTTCAGTTTGTCTTCGAGGTGCGGCGTGTGGATGAGAATCAATTGGTCGTGCGCGATGGCGAGCTCGATTTGCTCGGTGTAGGTCGCGATCTCGTTGCGGGTAATCCGGTTCATCCCGATTTCGCCGATGCCCAGGACCGTCGGGCGATCGAGGAATTTCGGAATGCGAGCGAGCACGTCGCGCGACAGCGCGCGATCGTCCGACTCCTTGGGGTTCATCGCGAGCCAGGTGTAGTGCTGCACGCCAAAGCTCGCCGCGCGCCGGGGCTCGAACTCGGTGAGCTGACGGAAGTAATCCTCGACGCTGTCGCCGCAGCTCCGGTCCCACCCCGCCCAGAACGCCGGCTCGGTGACCGCCACGCAGCCAGTCAACGCGAGTTGCTGATAGTCGTCGGTCGTCCGTGACACCATGTGCGCGTGGTGATCGATGTATTTCACGAGCGGCTCTCCGGGTGCGTCGATCGATCGAACGCGCCAAGCGCGCTCTTGCGGTCGAGGCGGTCGAGCGGTTCCACCGTCGGATCGCTGAGGATCGTCTGGATACGCATCAGCCGATCGGATGCGGCGGAGAGCGCCTCGACCGCTTCCGCGAACGCTTTCATGCGGAAGTCGCGCGACGCGGTCTGCGGATCGATTCGATCGAGGCGATCGAGGAAAGCCGCGATCTCGAGCAGTCGCGTCCGGTTCTCGATGAAGTATTCATCGACGACTTGTGTTCCGCCGAGCGGCGGGTTGCAGGCCTGGCGTTTCACTTCACGATGCCTTTTTTGCGGACGCGCTCCGATTGTCGGCGGGGTCTGAAGACCCCGCCCTACCGGCGGCGGCTGAAGACCCCGCCCTACCGGCGGCGGCTGAAGACCCCGCCCTACCGGCGGCGGCTGAAGACCCCGCCCTGCCGGCTTCCAGGCGCTTCAGGATCGCGATGCTTCGCAACACCAGATCCGTGCGCATCTCGTGAGCATCGAACGCCCGTCCGATGCCCTTCAGGAGCATGATCGTCAGCCGTCCGCCCAGGTGCTCCTGGAAGTCCGCGAGCCCCTCGAGCACCGGGTGGGCGCAAGCGGTGGGCTCGATCCCGTCGCCCAGTTCCGGCACGTGGATCCGAACCCCGATCGCCACCAGCAGATTAATGATACGCCGCCAGTCTTCCTCCGGGAGAAATCC
The DNA here is from genome assembly GCA_046735635.1 of Acidobacteriota bacterium. GTDB lineage: Bacteria > Acidobacteriota > Vicinamibacteria > Vicinamibacterales > 2-12-FULL-66-21 > JALZOC01. The sequence goes on from JBKPTT010000187.1 coordinate 4,163, forward strand.
GGCAAGGTAGGAGTAGGTCGTGTCGAGCGCCAGGCCGATTGCGACCGCTTCGCCGTGCCGCAGCCGGTGCTGCGTCAATTGCTCGAGCTTGTGTCCGGCCCAATGCCCGAAATCGAGCGGCCGCGACGAGCCCTGCTCGAAGGGGTCACCGCTTGTCGCGATGTGACGCAGATGCAGCACGGCGGAATGCCGCACCACCTCCTCCATGGCCGCCTGATCGCGGTTGAGCAGCGCGTCGGCTCGCGCCTCGAGCCGCTCGAAGAATTCAGCGTCGCAGATGAGCGCGGCTTTGATCGCCTCGGTCACGCCGCTTCGCCAGTCGCGATCCGAGAGCGTCGCGAGGAAGCCGGAGTCGTTGATCACGGCGAACGGCGGGGCAAAGGTGCCGATGTAGTTCTTCTTGCCGAAGGCGTTGATCCCGTTCTTCACGCCAACACCCGAGTCGTCCTGCGCGAGTACGGTCGTCGGCATGCGGATCAGCCGAATCCCTCGATGGGCCAACGCGGCGGCGAGCCCGACGGCGTCGAGGACCGCCCCGCCGCCAATCGCGACCACGTACGAGTGACGGCACAGCGCGGCGGCATTGATTGCTTCCAGGATGCGGTCGACGTGACGTCGATCGTTCTTGACCGCTTCGCCTCCCGGAACGATAACGACCGCGGCCGCCAACGCCATCGTGTCGCGATGTGCATCGCAGTAGGCGGCGATCGCCGCAACCAGGCCCGGGTGGGCGCGTTCGACGCCTCGATCGACCACGACGACGAGGCGCGCCACGTCGTCGCCCGACGACACGACGTCGCGAAGAATCCGGTTCGACGGCTCGAAAACGGCCGCCGTGAAGTACACCGGATATCGAACGGACACCTGGAACTGCTGCTCGATCACATGCATTTGTACTGGTCGCGGGTTCCAGCCCCGCTCACGTTACCGGAAACATCCTTGCCAGCGACGCGGCGACGAGCGCTGTCGCGAGCACGCCGGCGGCGTACAACGGACCCGCATATGCCGCGCTCAGCGCCGCGTCGAGCAGCACCAGCGAGAGCACGCCCGCCTTGACAGCGCGCCGAATCAACGCCGGCGCCGGATTGACGTAGACGGCGGCAAACGGCGGCCCGACGCGCCAGGCGAGCGCCGCCGCGAGCACCAGCGCCGGTACCGGCCACAACTGCGAACGCAGCGCGATGACCGCCAGCGCCGCGACGACAGCGCCGAGCGCGGCGATCGCGACTGCGGCAACGGGCTTCTTGCCGCCGTGCACTTCTCCACGACTGACCATCGTCACCGCGGCGATATAGGTGACCGAGAGCAGCGCCACCGCCCAGCGTCCACTCGCTGCCGCGGGCACGATTGCCATCCCGAGCACCAGGTTCAATCCGCGGCACGTCCCCATGACGAGGGGCCCGGCAAACGCGTGGCGTTTTGCGCGCGCGTCGTACAAGAGGATGCACGCCGCGAGCGCCGCCGCAACCCCGCCGGCTGCCGTCGTCGCGGCGCGTGCCAGAAGCACCCCGCCAGCGAGCAGCGCCGCGCCGAGCGCCGCCGCGTGTCCTGCTGCAACCCGGCCGCTCGGAATCGGGCGCTCGGGCCGTTCGCGCGCGTCCAACTCGCGATCGAAGTAGTCGTTCAGAACGACACCGCCCGCGTAGAGGCACGCGGTCGCCCCGAGCAGCCACCCGAGCCCCGCAACATGTCCGCGTCCCGCAACTGCATAGCCGGCAAGGACATCGGCGACCGCGGTCACGACGTTGGCGGGGCGCAGCAGTTCCAGATACCCGCGAACGACCTTCACCCTTCTTCGACCGCCTCCGGGCTGTCGATGTCACCACCGGCTAAATACCGAAGAATGGGTAGTTTATCGTTTGAAGCCGCCCCGGGCAAATCTGGCCGCGGCGCCCACGCGGTCCGACTCGTAGCCGCCGTCCGGCGTGGCCCGAGTCGCACTCCGCTTCGTGTGGCTACCCGAAAATCGGCGGCATCGAGGAGCTTCCTCATGTGCTCGAGTTCGGACCGCGAGCAGCGCCGCGAGATCGCAACACGCCGCTGAAGTCTGCACCATCGGAACTGGATTCACAGGTGCTGCAGAGCATCTCCGCCAGAAATGTCTGGCCGCTGAAAGGTACATTTTTGTAGCAAATGTTGTGAGGCGAGCATGATTGATCGTTGACGCCGCCGTGCAGTGCAGTGGAGAATTGATGCGCAGCGTGTTTCTTAAACAGACAATTTTGTCTTAACACTCCATATGACCACGAAGTCCGCAGCCCGGATCGTCACGACCACCGACACCCCGTCCAACGAACACGAACGTCTCGCCACGTTGCTCCAGATCAGCGGCGCGCTGTCGAGCACCCTGAACGCAAAGGCCGCTATCCAGGAGGTGCTCGAGACCCTGGCGCGGCGCCACTCGGTCGGTCAAAGCCTCGTCGTGCTCATCGACGAGGAGGGCAAGCAGCTCCAGGTCGAGGCGGCGCACGGCCTCAGCCGGCCGTCGCACCACATCCAGTACACGCTCGGCGACGGCGTGATCGGCAAGGTCGTCGAGTCGGGCAAGGCCGTCGTCGTGCCGCGCGTCAGCAAGGAGCCGACCCTCGCGCTGCCCGCTCCATCGCGCGACCATGGCGACGAATCGAGCTTTCTGTGCGTGCCGATCGGATTCGATCGACGGGTTGTCGGCGCGCTCGGCGTGAGTCTGAAATACAAGCCTGACCGCAATTTCGATCGGTCGAAGGCGTTCTTCAGCGTCGCGGCCTCGATGATCGGCCAGGCGTTGAAGGTGCAACGGCTCGTGGCCGCGCAGCACCGCCGGCTGGTCAACGAGAACGCGCACCTCCGGCAGGAACTCAAGGAGCGCTATGACTTTGCGGGGATCGTGGGCAACAGCGGCCCGATGCAGCGCGTCTACGAGCAGGTCGCGCAGGTCGCGCGCACCAGCACGACGGTGCTGCTGCGCGGCGAATCGGGAACGGGCAAGGAGCTGATCGCCCACGCGATTCATTACAACTCCGCGCGCGCCAAACGTCCGTTCGTGAAGGTCAGCTGCGGCGCGCTGCCCGACACGTTGATTGAATCAGAGCTGTTCGGCTACGAGAAGGGGGCCTTCACGGGCGCCGACAGCCGCAAGAAGGGGCGGTTCGAGCTGGCGGAAGGGGGCACGCTGTTTCTCGACGAAATCGGCGACGTGCCGCTCTCGACGCAGGTCAAGCTGCTGCGCGTCCTGCAGGAGCGTGAATTCGAGCGCCTCGGCGGCCACGAAACCGTGCGCGCCGACGTGCGGCTCATCGCGGCGACGAACAAGGACCTCGAGCGCGCGATCGAGCAGGGGAAGTTCCGCGAGGATCTTTTTTACCGCCTCAACGTGTTCCCGATCTTCATCCCGCCGCTCAGGGAGCGGAAACCGGACGTTCTGCTGCTTGCCGACCACTTCCTGCAGCGGTTCTCGGCCGAACATGGCCGCGACATCCGGCGCCTCTCCACTCCGGCCATCGACATGCTGACGTCATATCACTGGCCCGGGAACGCGCGCGAGCTGCAGAAC
>JBKPTT010000188.1:0-15550 GCA_046735635.1 Acidobacteriota bacterium
CAGTAGCTCCAACACTCCACTCGATAATCTTCGACGACATCCATAAGGAGATCGAGGAATCGGAGATAGTCGGTGTCGTCAAGGAATATCGTCATCCGACCATTCCCTCTGGACATCACGTGACGCATGAGACCGGGCAGCTGGGTTCGCGGCGATCGAGGCATGGCGCAGGGATATTCACAGCCCGCGCCAGAGCGGTTTCGCGGATTTTTCTGAACGATTGCGCGAGACGACAATCGAGGTACGCAGAACCTCGAACCCGGAAGCGTCACGGAGTTTGTAAGGACAGATCACCTGGCCATTGACGAAAGAAAGCACGAGGCTCTGACCGCATGGAACGCTGGCTCATTAGTTCTGGATCGACCTTCGAGCGCGACGTCGGCTACTCACGCGCAGTCGTGTGCGGTGCGTGGATCTTCGTATCGGGGACGACAGGCTTCGACTATTCCACGATGACGATCGCGGATGATGTCGAACAACAGGCCGACCAGTGCCTCAAGAACATCGAAGCAGCCCTGGAACAGGCGGGCGCGAGCCTGCGCGACGTGGTTCGAGTCACCTACGTACTGCCGAATGGCGCAGATTTTCCACGATGCTGGCCGATTCTGCGCAAGTACTTCGGAGATGTGCGTCCGGCGGCCATGATGATCTCTGCCGGACTCGCAGACCCGCGCATGAAGATCGAGATTGAGGCAACAGTGTACCGAGGGTAATCAGTGATCGGGCACTCCGGCTCGCCATACAGCGAATCGGCTGTGGGACTTCCGGCGGCGAGTAGCCCCTCGGCAATGAGGTCCTGGTCTGAGCCTGGTCTGAGCCTGGTCTGAGCCCGGTCTGACCCCGGTCTGACCCCTCAACGCACTGACCCCTCAACGCACAGAGTAGGCGTAGATGCGGAGCGCGAGATGGCGACGGTCCGGGGCGCCGCGGCGCTCGGCGGGCACGAACATCTTGTCGCTGCTGATCGTGACGCGCCCGTCGGCTACGGCGAGCGCATCAGCGGGCAGCACGATCGACTCCGTGAAATCCGCAGACGGGCTGAACCGGGCGACTTCGCGCGCGCCGGCGCGGACGATGACCGCCGGAGGAGCGTCGAAATAACGCAGCGGCGATTCCCCCGACAACGTCAGCCTCACATCCCGCCCGACCGGACGCACCCATAACACCGCCTGCTCGCTCGTCCAGCGCCACGCCTGCGCCGTGCGCGGGTTGTACTCTGGCTCATACCACCCAGACTCCGCGCCGACCATCGGCACCGACGCCGACTGCACGTCGAACTGCTCGAGCGCGGTGGCAAGCGGACGCGCCGATCGGTCCACCGGCACGGAGGTGACGGACAGCGGCACGAACGGTGACGGCCTCGCGAGCGCGCCCCCCGGCAGCTCGATCCGCCGGAAGAAGTAGCCGGGAGCGGCGTCGAAGGTCTCGACAGGGTCGCCATTGAGCACCAACGCAATGCGCACCGGCGACGCGCCATCGACGAGGTGCCGACCGCCAATCATCAGTGTCGCAGGGCCCTCGCGAGCGCGAATCCATGCGATGCTCGGTTTCAGGTGAGGTCCGTATCCGTCCCTGTCGGTGACGCCCGCCACTTCGGCTGTCAGCGCCCACCCGCGATCCAGCATCCATCCCGGCGGCCGCATCGTGTAGACGTCCGCGTTGCCCGGTCTTGCCCCGCCGACGAACGGGGGCTCACTGAACGACCATGTGTAGCGTGATGGCCCTCGGCGCGACGCAGGGTCGATGAGGGCCAGGTCGGTGCGCCGGGGATCCGCGACGTACGACACCAAAGCGGTCGGATCCGCACGCCAGGCCGCGACGAGCGCCAGCCACTCGTGGCCATGAGTCGCCTTTACGAACTGCACGCCCGGACCGGCATCGATCCAGTCCGCCGCGCGCCTCATCACCGCGTGCATCGCCACAATCCGCGGGCGCGACCGATCGTCACCCGCGCTCGAGAGGACATCGCGGAATGCACGGAATGTCGGGCTGCCCGTCACGCCATAGGAGGCCGACGCCGGAACCGAGATCCAGAGTCCCCATGCCGCAAGCGCACACGCTGCCGGAGCAACCGCGCGCGGTCCCGCCAGCGAGACTCCCTGCACCAGACAGAATGCGACCGGAATCAGCAGAGGCAGCGCGTACCGCGTGGTCACGACCTCGTGGAATAGAAGGTGGAAGATCGTGTAGGGGACGAATGTCACCGCAAGAATAGCGAGAGCTCGCGGCAGCCTCCACGCAAGGCGCACGCACCCGGCCGCCGCGACCACGAGGACGATCGCAGCAGCGACCTTGTTCGCCCATGGCCACACGAGCGAGTACGCGAGCGCATCCGCTCCGACACGCGCGATCCGCCCGAATCCCGCGTGCCGCTGATTCCACAACATGACGACGCCGGAGAGATCCTCGCCGGCCTGCGATCCAAGCGCAGCCGCGTAGGCCGACAGACCTCCGCTGGCCATGACGAGCGGAACAGCCCATGCAACCACGCCGATCGCGGCCGCCGCAAGCGCGGCGATGCGATCGCGCGCCGCCAACGTCGACTGCGGCCACATCAGCGCAAGGACGAGCGGAGGAAGCGTCAGCAGCAGCGTCTGTGAACGGATCCCCACGGCGAGCCCGGCAATCAGCGCCGCCCACACGAGCGCACGCGGTCGGGCCCGTCCCGCGGCGACCGACAGCGCAAGCGCCTGACTCGCGACCGCCGAGGTAAGACCGCTCGCGTCGCTCAGCGGCCTCAGGGCCGTGAACCAGAACAACGGCGAGAGCGCGACGACGAACGTCGCCCACCAGGCGCGCGACTCCGACGCATCGAGCGCGAGGAACAGCATGAACAGCGGAACCACGAGCAGCGCTCCCGCGATGGCGCTCCAGATCGCGAGACCGCGAGGCTCGGGCGACGCGACACCCACGCTGCGGAGCAGGCCGGTGGACGCCTTGCCCATCGCGATGAACACGGGATAGCCGGGTGGATGCGGCTGATGCTTCGCGACATCGAAGCTCCGGACTCCGAGCGCGAAATTAATCGAGTCGAGATCCTCGAGGGTGGGAGGAAGGACGGGCACGTGCGCCGCGAAGAACAGAACCGCGAGCCCGGCGATGGCCTTGCGCAAGTGCCGTCAGATCGCCCGGAGGCGCAGCGCCTCGTTGAGGCTTCCCAGCCTGTATCCGCGCAGGTCCACCGTGACGTGAGCATATCCGATCGCTCGCAGCTCGCGATCGATCGTGTCGGAGATCTCCGGGTCCAACACGCGGGCGATTTCATCGCGCCCGAGCTCGAGCCGCGCGATCGTGTCGTGGTGCCGTACGCGGCAGATGCGGAATCCGAGGCCGCGCAGCACGGCTTCGGCCCGCTCGATCATCCGCAGCTTCTCGTCGGTGACCTCGCTGAAGTACGGGATGCGTGACGAGAGACACGCCGAGGCCGGCTCGTCCCACGTCGGCAGTCCCGCTCGGCGCGACAGCTCGCGAATCTCGTCCTTGGTCAGGCCGACCTCGTCGAGCGGACTCCGGACGCCAAACTCGCGAGCGGCCTTGCGGCCCGGCCGATAGTCGCCGCGATCGTCCGCGTTCGCGCCGTCGACGATCACCGGGATCCCCCGATCGCGCGCGATGGCGGACAGGTGCGTGTACAACTCGTGCTTGCAGTAATAGCAGCGATCGGCGTGGTTCGCTCGATATTCGGGGCGCGCCATCTCGTCGGTGCGGATGACGAGGTGCGCAAAACCGCACTCGCGTGCGACACGCAGTGCGATCTCACGATGCCGCTCGGGGTAACTGGGGCTGTCGGCGGTGATGGCCAGCGCCCTGGTCCCGAGGGCGCGGTGCGCGGCGTAGGCCAGGAAGGCGCTGTCGACCCCGCCGCTATAGGCAACGATTACTGAGGAGAACTGGCGCAGGGCCTCGTGAAGCGCCGTTTCCTTCGCACTACTCGTAGTCCTCTCCGGTGTCGTCGTCTTCTTCGACGTCGTCGACGTCATCGAAATCGTCATCGTCGCCGTTGTCGTCGTCGTCATCCTCTTCGTCGTCGTCGTCCTCGTCGTCCTCGTCGACGGCTTCGAGTTCGACGGGCGTGATGCTGGTGACTTCGAGGTTCGAGCCGCAGTCGGGGCAACTGATTAGATCGCCCTTGTCGACATCGAACTCGTCGACCTCGATCTCCGCATCACATTCCGGACAGGTGGCCATTACATGCTCCTCGATAGTCTTCGGATTATAAGTCAGAACCTGATAAATTCTGCAACGAGCCCGGCGCGACTGACGCTGATCAAACGGCGTTCTGCGCGGCACTTGGCAACGTCGTGACCACCACAAAGACCATCATCGTCGCCGACGATACCGCGTTCGTCAGGGATCGCTTCGCCACGGCGCTGTTGAGCGCCGGCCACACGGCGTTGACGGTGAAGTCCGCGGCCGAGCTGCTGGCGCGCGTCCGCGCACACCTGCCCCGAATCGATCTGATCGTCCTCGACCTGCGGCTGCCGCATGCGGGAGGGGTAGAACTCGTACGTTCGATCCGCAAGATGGATGAGGGCCACATTCCGATTCTGATCTTCAGCGGAACGATCGCGAACGCCGACGAAGTCCGGCAGCTCGCCGCGCTCGGCGTCGCGGGATATGTCAACGAGTACAGTGCGGTACAGCACATCCTGCCGTCGCTCGCGCCGCATCTCTTTCCGGATAACTTCAATCGCCGCGGCAGCCCCCGCGTCGTGCTTGGCATTCCAGTCAACTACCGATTCGGCAACACGATTGCGGCAGCCCTGACACTGAACATCAGCAAGGGAGGGCTCGCCATACGAACGATGAGCCCGCTGCAGGCGGGATCGAAGGCCCGCGCGCGATTCCGCCTGCCCGGATCGAAGCGGGACATCGAAGCGGAGTCGCGGGTCGCGTGGAGCGACCGCCGGCTCGGTATGGGGCTGCAGTTCGAAAAGGTGCAGCCGGCGGATCAGGCTGCGGTCGATGAATTCATCGATCAACATTTCTTCTCGAATAGAAAGGCGTGAGTCGCCGTCAGAACCGAAGAGCGTCAGCGAAACACCCGCAACACAAATCCTGAAACCTATTCGCGAAGCAGCCGGAGCGCATTCGCGATCACGATCAGCGATGCGCCCATGTCGGCGGCGACGGCCATCCATAGTGTCGCCGCGCCGGCGATAGCGAGGATCAGGAACGCGCCCTTCAGCACGATCGAGAAGGCGATGTTCGCGCGGATGTTGCGGAGCGTCGCGCGGCTCAGGCGAAACGCGTATGGGATCTTGAGGAGCTCGTCGGCCATCAGCGCGACGTCTGCCGTCTCCAGCGCGGCGTCGGTTCCGGCGACGCCCATCGCAATGCCGATGTCCGCGGCTGCGAGCGCAGGGGCGTCGTTCACCCCGTCTCCGACCATTGCAAGCGAGCCGTAGCGGCGTCGCAGATCGTGCACCGCATTGACCTTGTCTTCGGGGAGGAGCCCGGAGCGGACTCCGTCGAGATCGAGAGAGTCGGCAAGCATGCGCGCCGCGGGTTCGTGATCTCCGGTGAGCACCGCGATGTGACGGATTCCTTGCTGGCGCAGAAGGACGATTGCGTCGGCGGCGGCTTCTCGCGGCTCATCGGCCAGGCCAATGACACCGATGGGAACACCTCCCGCCGCGACGATCACGGATGCACACCCGTGGACAGCACATGTGTCGAATGCCGATTCGAGGGCCGCCGAACACAATGCACGCTCTTCGAACAGGCGATGGCTGCCCGCAAGGATGACGTCGGTTCCGATCCGCGCCTCGGCGCCCCGGCCGGGGAGGGACTGAAAAGCTTCGACGGGCACCGGCTCAATCGCAAGGTCGGCCGCGTGGGAGACAATGGCGCGCCCGATGGGGTGCTCGGAACGCGCTTCGAGAGACGCCGCCACCCTCAACACCGTCGCGGAATCCACCCCACCGATCGGGAAGACACCGGACACCCTCAGCCGTCCACGAGTCAGCGTGCCGGTCTTGTCGAACGCAATACATCGCACCGCTGCCATGCGTTCAAGGTGGGCGCCTCCTTTGATCAGTACGCCTTTGCGTGCCGCCGCGGCCAGCCCTGAGACGATCGAAACCGGAGTCGAGATGACCAGCGCGCACGGGCAGGAGATGACGAGCAGCACGAGAGAGCGGTAGAACCACGTCGCCCACTCGCCGCCGAACGCGAGGGGCGGAAGGATCGCCACTGCTATCGCCGTCGCGATGACCGCGGGCGTATAAAAGCGCGCGAACTGATCCACGAACGTCTGAGTCGGCGCGCGTTGCGATTGCGCGCGTTCGACCAAATGGATGATTCTCGACAGCGTCGAGTCGCGTCGCAGCCGAGTCACGAGCACGTCGAGCGCGCCGCGGCCGTTGATTGTCCCGGCGAACACGTCGTCGCCCGCTCGCTTTTCGATGGGCAGCGATTCGCCCGTTACAGGCGCCTGATTCACGTAGCTCTCGCCCGCCGCAACGCGCCCGTCGAGCGGAATCTTTTCGCCGGGTTTTACGAGGATCGTGTCGCCGACGAGGACGGAGTCCACCGGCAGCTTCTGGTCTTCACCACCCCGCCTTACCATCGCCTCGGCCGGCGCGAGGTCCATCAGCGCACGAATGGCCCCTCGAGCGCGATCCATCGCACGCGTCTCCAGCAGTTGTGCGACCGCGAAAAGGACGATGACCGAGGCCGCCTCTTCCCACTGGTGGAGCACCATGGCGCCTGCGACCGCCATGATCATGAGCGCGTTGATGTCGAGGTGGCCCGCGCGGAGTGAAACGAAAGCGCGTCGTGTCGTGTATACGCTGCCGGAGACGATCGCGATGAGAAACGGCAACCAGACCGCCGGCCCGTGTGCACCCGAACCGCCGGCGGCCAGCCCGACGGCGAACGATACCCCGGCGACGACGACGAGCCGCTGCCGGGTAAGGGCGGAGCCGGCGTGGGGCGCGGGCTCTTCGTGCTCGAGCCACGCGCGCATCCCGGTCTGCGCCACCGCTTCCGCGATGGATCCCGCGGACAACTTCGCAGCGTCGTATTTCACGCGCACGCGTTGGCCAACGACGTCGGCATCCATCGCCTCGAGGCCGGACAATCGCTTGAGCCGGCGCTCCAGAATCACCACTTCCTCGTGGCAATCCATGCCTTCGATCTTGAAGGTCGATTCGGCGTGGAGCTCGCAAACGGTGCAGGTGCTCATCGGGGAGGGTGTGGCACGTGAGTAGCTGGTGAGATACCGCTACGATACCTCGATCCCGGCGAGCTCGGGAGCACCTGGCGACGTTAACGCCACACCGTGGCGGCTTGACACGTTTTTCGACCAGTCGGTAGTATGCGGGATTGGGCTGTAATCGGCCTGCTTTCTATACCTTACGCATCCCAGGGTGGCCGGCAAGCTTCACGCAAATCAGGAAGCAAACCGTGCAATCTGACATTCATCGGATCGGAGTACTCGTGTGATCGAGGTTCAGCACATCACGAAACGGTACGGGACGGTCACCGCGGTAGACGACGTCAGCTTTCGCGTCGAACGCGGTGAGATCCTCGGGTTCCTGGGGCCCAACGGCGCCGGCAAGACGACAACGATGCGGATACTGACGGGCTACATGCCGCCGACCGACGGCCGCGCGATGGTTGCCGGCTACGACGTCTTCACCCAGCCTCTCGAGGCGAAGCGCCGCACCGGGTATCTGCCGGAGACCCCGCCGCTCTACCCCGACATGACGGTACGGGAATACCTGGACTTCGTGGCGCGCATCAAGGGGATTCCCCCCAACGAACGCAAAGACCGGGTCGCGACCTCGATGCAGCGGACGTTCGTCGCCGACATGGCGGAACGGCATTGCGCGAAGCTGTCGAAAGGGTATCGGCAACGTGTGGGCATCGCTCAGGCTCTCATTCACAACCCCGACGTCCTGATCCTCGATGAGCCGACTGCCGGGCTCGACCCGAAACAGATCATCGAGACTCGAAGCCTGATCCGCAGCCTTGCGGGCGATCACACGATCGTCCTGAGCACGCACATTCTTCCCGAGGTCGCCCAAACCTGCCAGCGCGTCGTCATCATCAACAAGGGACGCGTCGTCGCCGTCGATACGCCGGACAACCTGACGGCGCGCCTCAAAGGATCCGCGACGATGTATGTGCAGCTTGACGCGGCGGGGGCCGACGCGGGGGCGGTGCTCGCGGCCGTGCCCGGCGTCACGCGGGTAACCGTTGTCGAACGCCACGAGGGGGCGCACGCGGCCGTCGCGTACGAAGTGGAGAGCGCGCCGGAGATAGACATCCGGCGCGAGCTCGCGCATGCGATCGTCACGCGAGGATGGGGACTGCTGGAGCTGCGGCCCGTACGTCTGAGCCTCGAGGACGTGTTCCTGCAGGTCACGACCGAGGAGATTCCGGAGGAGGCTGTCCGTGCGTAACATCCTCGCGATTGCGAACAAAGAATTCCGGTCTTACTTTGCTTCGCCGATTGCGTACATCCTGATCGGCCTCTTCGCGCTCCTCTTCGGGTGGTTCTTCTACGTGTTCCTCATGAACTTCGTGCAGCAGAGCGAGCAGATGATGCAGTTCGGCGGCGGCGGGGGCGCGAACGTCAATCAGATGATGATTCGCGGGCTGTTCCAGAACACGGCCGTGATCATCCTGTTCGTGATGCCGATGATCACGATGCGTACGTATTCAGAGGAGAAGCGATCGGGAACGATCGAGCTGCTCCTGACCTCGCCGGTTACCGACCTCGAGATCATCGTCGGCAAGTTCCTCGGCGCGCTGGCGTTGTATGGCGCGATGCTCCTGGTCACGATGGTGTACATCGCCATCCTGTTCCGGATTGGAAATCCGGAGTGGCGCCCGATCATCGCCGGTTATCTCGGGCTGCTCTTGATGGGCGGCTGCTTCCTGGCGACCGGCCTCTTCATCTCGAGCCTGACCAAGAACCAGATCGTCGCAGGCTTCCTCACCTTCGCGACGTTCCTGATGTTCTGGATCATCAACTGGATGGGAGAATCCTCGGGACCCACGACGCGCGACATCCTCAATTACCTCTCGATCACGGAGCACTTCGACGATTTCTCGCGCGGGATCATCGATACCAAGCACGTGATTTATTACCTCAGCTTCATCACGTTCGGGCTGTTCCTGACGGCCAAATCGGTCGACAGCGAACGGTGGCGCGGGTAGTGAATTTATGTTGAAACGAGTTCTCGGGCTTCTCGGGTGGCTGGGCGTCGCGCTGGTCTTCGCGGCCGTCGCAATTCGTTTCACGAAGCCGGAATGGCAGCAGTGGTACAACGGCCTCGCGATGGCAGGCCTCGCCTGCACGCTGCTCTACATTCTCAGTCAGTGGCGGGAAATTGCGCGATCGTTCTCCGGGCGTCAGGCGCGCCTCGGTTCGCTGGCGGCGGCGAGCGTCGTCGTGGTGCTCGGCATCCTGATCGCGATCAACTATTTGGCGTCGCGTCACGACAAGCGCTGGGACCTGACCGCGGCGAAGCAGTTCTCGCTTTCCGATCAGACGAAAAAGGTGCTGCAAGGGCTGCAGAAGCCGGTGCGGGTGCGGGTATTCGGCCGCTCGGAGGACTTTCCCCGCTTTCGCGAGCGTCTGGACGAATATCAATACCAGTCGAAGCAGCTGAACGTCGAATACATCGATCTCGAACGGAATCCCGCCCGGGCAAACGAGTACAAACCACCAATCCAGAACGCCGGGACGGTCGTGTTCGAGTACGAAGGACGCAACGAGCGTGTCACGTCGGACGGCGAGCAGGACCTCACCAACGGGTTGATCAAGGTCATCCAGGGCAAACAGCACAAGGTCTACTTCGTCCAGGGCCACGGCGAGCACACGACCGATACGACGGATCGCAGCGGTTACAGCAGCATCGGGACGGCGTTGAAGAGCGACAACTTCGATACCGATTCGATCGTGCTCGCGCAGCAGAAGGACGTGCCGGCCGACGCGAGCGTGCTCGTCGTCGCCGGCCCGAGGACCGATTTCTTCCCCGCCGAGATCGACATGTTGAAGAAGTACCTCGCGAAAGGCGGCAAGGTGTTCTTCATGCTGGATCCCCCCGAGCGGGCCGACGCACCGCCGATGACGAACCTGCTCGGCTTGATAAAGGACTGGGGTATCGACGTCGGGAACAACATCGTGGTCGACGTGAGCGGGATGGGACAGTTGCTCGGGACCAGCGAGTCCGTTCCGGTCGCCGCCAAGTATGATCCGCATCCGATCACGGACCGGTTCAACCTGCTGACGGCGTATCCGGTCGCGCGTTCGGTGAGCGCCGGCGAGGGCGGCGCGAACGGGCATACGGCGCAGAATCTCGTCGAGACCAGCAGGAACAGTTGGGCCGAAACCGACATCAAACGGCTGATTACGTCGGGGCAGGTCGAGCGCGAGCTGGACAAGGGAGACAAAGGGGGACCGATATCGTTGGCGGCCGTCGTCTCGGCGCCGGCCACGGACGTCCCCGCGGCTGCAACCGACCAGAAGGATCCCAAAACGGCAGCCGACGCGCCAAAGCCCGAATCGCGCCTCGCGGTGTTCGGTGACTCTGATTTCGTGTCCAACGGGTTCCTCGGAATCCCGGGTAATCGCGACCTGTTCCTGAACACCGTGAACTGGCTCGCGCAGCAGGAGAATCTCATCTCGATCCGGCCGAAAGATCCGGAGGATCGGCGTGTGTCGTTGACGGCGGATCAGGCCAAGTTGATCTTCTGGCTCGCGATCGTGATCATCCCCGGCTTCATCCTCGCGGCGGGCGTGCAGACCTGGTGGCGGAGGCGGTAAATGCGCGGCGTGCGCTTTCTGATCTTGTTGCTCATCGCGATTCCTCTCGGATGGTATGCGTATCGCGACTCGAAGAAAGGGCCGGTCGACGACGTCCCGAAGAAGGAGAAGGTCTTTGCCGTCGAAGCGGACAAGATCGACGAACTGGAGATCAAGGCCGAATCTGGCGATCGGACGGCGTTGAAGAAGAAGGGGAACGACTGGGAGATCACGCAGCCCGTCTCCGGGCCTTCCGATCAGGCGACCGTGTCGGGGATCACTTCGAACTTGTCGTCGCTCGAGATTCAGCGCGTCATCGACGACAATCCGGGCGACCTGAAGCAGTATGGGCTGGCCTCGCCGCGGGTGGAGGTGGCCTATAAAGCGGGCGGACAGCAGCAGCGGCTGGAGATCGGCGACAAGAGCCCGACAGGCAGCGATCTCTACGCGAAGCGCGCGGACAGCAAGCGTGTGTTCCTCATTCCCGCGTATCTGGATTCTACCTTCAACCACAAGACGTTCGACTTTCGGGACAAGACTGTACTGAAGGTCGATCGCGAGAAGGTCGACACGCTGGAGATCGCGACCGACAAGCGGACCGAACGGTTCGAGAAGAAGAATGGCGACTGGACGATCGCCGAGCCGGCGGTCGGGAAGGCGGAGTTCAGCGCCGTCGACAATCTGGTATCCCGCATCACGTCGTTGCAGATGAAGTCGATCGTCAACGATGCGAGCAACGCGAAACAGTACGAGCTCGACAAACCGGCCGCCACCATCCGAGTCGGCTCGGGCTCCTCTCTCGCGACGTTGCTGATCGGTAAGGCGGCCGACAACGGAACTGTGTACGCGAAGGACGCCGCGCGGCCGGCGGTGTTCACGATCGAATCGTCGCTCGTCGATGATGTCAAGAAGGACGTCTCGGAGTACCGGCTGAAAGACCTCTTCGACGCGCGGTCGTTCAATACGACAAAGGTGGAGATCGCCCGCAACGGCCAGACGACGGTGTTCGAGAAGACCAAGACGAAGGACAAGGACGGCAAGGAAACCGAGAAGTGGCGGCAGACGGCGCCGTCGACGAAAGACGTCGACACCGCAAAGGTAGAAGCGCTGATCTCGGCTGCGTCCGGCGCACGTGCGACCGGTTTCGTGGACTCGACGGCAAAGACGGGACTCGACAAGCCGGAGCTCACGGTCAGCTTCACGTATGACGAAGGCAAGCAGGAGCGTGTGAGCTTCGCGCGCTCGGCCGGCACGGCGTACGCGCAGCGGAGCGGCGCCACAGGCGCGGCGAAGATCGATGCGTCGGCGCTCGACGCGATCGTCAAGGCGCTCGAGGATTTGAAATAGCTCTCCGGACGAGCGTCAGCCGTGCGGCGGTTGCGGCGTGCATGATTACCGCCGCCGGCTGTGCCTCGCACCAGGTCCCGGCAGTATCACCTGGCATCTCTCCCGCGGTGCTCGAGCTGCAGTCCGATCTCTCGCGCGTTTTCAGCGCGCCTTTGGACAGACGCGGCGAGTGGGCAGTGGAGATACGCTCGCTCGACACCGGTGCGCGCCTGTTCGACCTGAACGCGGACAAGCTGATGATGCCCGCGTCCAATATGAAGATTCTCACGCTGTCGGCC
The DNA here is from genome assembly GCA_046735635.1 of Acidobacteriota bacterium. Taxonomy (GTDB): domain Bacteria; phylum Acidobacteriota; class Vicinamibacteria; order Vicinamibacterales; family 2-12-FULL-66-21; genus JALZOC01. The sequence goes on from JBKPTT010000188.1 coordinate 12,388, forward strand.
ACGGCCGAGGCACTCGGATGGGACTACCGCTTCACGACGACGCTTGAAACCGCGGGAACGATTACGGACGGAATCCTGCACGGCGATCTGGTCATCCGCAGCAACGGGGATCCCTCGATCAACTCGCACGACAACCGCGCCGACGCGGTGTTGTTCGAGTGGGTACGCGCGCTCCAAAGCGCAGGCATCTTCTCGATCGACGGGCGGATCGTGGGAGACGACCAGGCGTTCGACGACGAGGGAATCGGCGCAGGATGGGCGTGGGACTATCTGCAGTACGACTATGCGGCACCGGTGGGCGCACTGGAGTTCAACGAGAACGTCGCCACTCTCTCGATCTCTCCAGGGCCAGCTCCAGGGTCGACGCCGATCGTCACGCTGTCGCGGGGCTCCGGCCTCGAGCTCGTGAACCACGCGATGACGGGAGCCGAGGGCTCGGCCGTTACGATCGATTACCGTCGCCACCTCGAACGGCCGATTCTCGAAGTGATGGGGTCCATTCCTGCGGCCGCACAGACGGTGAATCGCAGTGTCGCGGTAGTCAATCCGACCGTGTTCTTTGCGCAGGGCTTGAAAGACGCGCTCATGGCCCGGGGGATACCGGTCAGCGGCGAGGCAGTCGACTTCGATGACATTGCGGCGGAAATGCCGTCGACGGACCGTCGCGTGCTCGTCAGCACGCAGTCTCCAACGCTCCGCGAAATCGCCACGGTGCTGATGAAAGTCAGCCAGAACCTCTATGCCGAGACGTTGCTGAAGGCGCTTGGCTCCTCGAAAAACGGACTCGGTACGACCGAGGGAGGACGGATTGCCGTACATCAGATTCTGACGTCGTGGGGGGTCGCGCCCGACGGCTACGTGATGTACGACGGATCAGGGCTCTCGCGCTACAACTACGTCACGGCCTCGGCGATCGCGACGATTCTCGAGCATATGTACAAGGACCCTCGGCATCACGATGCGTTCCTCTCAACGCTGCCGATCGCGGGCAAGGACGGCACGATCGCATCGCGCATGCGTGCCACGCGGGCCGAGGGCAATGCCATCGCCAAAACGGGCTCAATCGCAAATGCCCGCTCGCTCTCGGGGTACGTCAGGACGCGCGACGGAGAGATGCTGGTGTTCTCGATCCTTTCGAACGACTTCATCGTTCCCGCCGCGACGATCAACTACATCGCAGATCTCGCCGTCGAGACGTTATCCAACTTCACGCGGAAGTAACCAGCGATTGCGCACGGTGAGCGTAACCAACGGCAGCCGCTGCCAAGAGCGAACAGGAGGAAAGGAGGACGGGAGAAATACTTTGCTATTGATAGCAGTTCATTCCGAGATGTCCGCACTTGATCCGATACATGTGATCGAGCTGAACTTCCGGCGGAAAGAAGATCTTGACAGCGACTGTCGCTGATTCTGCTGAAGCGAAGGTCGCCGGTACAATGACTCCGTGCTTCGGATAGCCGCGATCGCGGCGCTATTGCTGGTTCTGGCGGGCGCCGGCGGCTGGTACTACCTCAACATGCGACATCCCCGCACCGTCGCGGTGGCCGAAGCGCCGCCAGCCAGGGACGCGTGGGTCGATCAGCTGTACAGTCCGAATCCCGCCGAAGCGGAAGCGGCGATCAAAGAAGTCGAGCGTCTCGGGCTCGAGGCGGTTCCGGTGATTCACCGGATTCTGCAGGATCCGAACGCCACGCCGGGACACGTGAAGGCGGCGATTAAGGCGTGTTCGATTCTCGGGCCGCTCGCCGCGCCCGCGATCCCGGAAGTGGCCGAGCAGCTGCCGGATTCCACGCTTACGGCCGACGCGGCCATGGCACTGAGCTTCATGGGGCCGAACGCGTTCCCGCCGCTCCGCGATTCGCTCGCAAGCGAGGACCCGCTCGTCCGCCGAGAAGCGCTGCGATCGATCGGCAAGCTGAAGGATCGCGCGCCGCTCGATTCCGCCGACGTCGTGCCGCTGCTCATCCAGGGAATGGACGACGCGGACTCGAGCGTGCGTGCCGTGGCGGCGACGTATCTGGGGATCATCCACCAGGGAGGACCCGAGGCGGTGTCGGCCCTCGTCATCGGATTACAGGACGCCGAAGCAGACGTGCGCCGCCAGTCCGCGATCGCGCTGGGCTCGTTCGGCGCGGATGCACAGGCAGCCGTCCCGGCGCTGCGGAAAGCGTCCGCAGATCCCGACGAGGACGTCGCGCGCGAAGCTGGCGCGACGCTGGTGAAACTCGGCAGCCAGTAAGAACGACAATCCCTTATCCCTAATCGCCGAATCCCTGATCTGCGTATCCTGGCATCCCTAATCGCCGAACCTCCCAAGCACTGAATCCGCGAATCACTGAATCTGGCCACGCAAGAACGCTTTGATCTCGTCCGGTGTTCCCTGAAGGCCGCCGCCCTGCGCCAGCTCGGGACGGCCGCCGCCTTTGCCGCCGAATCGCTCGACGAGCTTCTTCAGGAGCGCGGCGCTGTCGAGCGACACGTCGGCCGCGCGCGCGATTACAACAGCTGCCGCTGGCGCGGTAAACAGGGCGGCAAGATAACCGGGACGCGAAGCAATCGAAGCAGCAATCGTCTTGAGGCCCTGCTGATCCCAGCCTTCCAGCGCGGCGACGACGGCCTTCACACTGCCGAATGACTCCGCGCCCGCCGTCAGCGTGTCCGCCTCGAACGACGCCAGCTGTATTTGGAGCTCCCTGATCTGACGCTTCGCCTCTCTGCCGTCCGCCTGCAGGCGCTCGATTCCCGCGGCGAGCTCGGACGGGAGCACCGACAGCAGCCGAATGCTGCCGTCGACCGCGCCGCGCAGCTCGCGATACCCACGGAGCGCTCTGACGCCGCACAAGAAGTCGACACGCGTCCCGCCGCGGAATTTCTCTGTCGATCGCACCACGATTGATCCGATGGCGCCCGTTCGCGACACGTGAGTACCGCCGCAAGCCGACACATCGAAGTCCTGTATTTCAATGATCCGCAGACGTCCGCCGCGGGCAGGCTCTTTGCGCAGCGGCAACCGCGCTGCCTCCTCGGCGTCCACGAAACGAATTGAAACCGGACGATCGTCCCACACGACGCGGTTCGCTTCGTCCTCTACCCGATCGATCTCGGGCGCAGAAATCACCCGATTCAAGTCAATCGTCGACGAAGCCGATCCGAGGTGGAAGCT
>JBKPTT010000189.1:0-6036 GCA_046735635.1 Acidobacteriota bacterium
GGTAACCGGCCGTGCCGATCCCGATCGAGGTCAGTGCGACCGCGCGGTGTGTGCTCCGCGCGTCCGAGAAGTTGAAGTCGTGTCGTCCAGGCGCGACCGCCGTCGTCGCCACGAATCCCGCGTCGGCGGCAAGCATCAGAACACCGTGCAGCAGACGAACCTTGCGGTTGTTCGGATCCTTGCGCGCGTCCCAGAGATTCCAGACGCCGGTCACCGTGTTGACCGCGAAGAGGCCCACGATTCCCGTGCCGACTGCGATATGCGCGTTGCGCTTGGTGTCGGACGGCGAGCTGTAGACCGATTGGCCGAGCGCCACTTCCGTCGCGAAGAGCGGCAGCGTGGTGAAGCTCGCGATCTTGTGAATCTTCGCCCGCGTGCGATACGCATCGCTGTACTCGAACGCCACGGGCGCCGGCGCCGGTGACTGGTCCGCCGACGCATCGATCGGAATGATCGACGCTTCGTAGAGCGGACCGCCCAAGGCCGCGTCCGCGGCTGGCGCGGCTACGGCGGACGAGTCCTGTGCCGATGCCTCGACTGCGAAAAACAACAGGACCGCCGCCGCGACCGCGAGTGAACGCATGAAGCTCCTTACTGCGCCGCGTTGAAATCAAGCACCCAGCGGCGGATGGTTTCGGCTTTCGCCGATGCGCTGCCTCTGAATTCCTGATACATCAGCCCGCCCGGGCGCGTGACCTGCACGAGAATCGAGTTCGCATTACCTGGAGTCACAGCGCGCATCACACCTGAATAGGTCCTGAAATCGTAGCCTCTTTCCTGGCGCGAGCCGCCGTGGCAGCTGACACAGTCGTTATTCAGGAGCGGCTGGATGTCGGCAGCAAATGTCAACGAGGTCGCGCTTGCCGGATCCTGCGTGGGTGCGGGCGTATCCGGACCGGTCGGCGAGCTCACGCTGCTTCCGCCGCCGCACGACCAGACGAAGGCCGAGGCGAAAAGCACGGCCGTACAGACCACCGGCGTTCGAGTACGACTGTTTGTAAACGATTGCATGCGCAGCTGGCGGAGCAAGCACGTTGCCAGTCGCGATCGCCGATTTGGCGTGTGACGACGAGATGCGCCGTCACACGCATGAGACATCAGCAGTCATCCGCCGCGGACACGTGCGGCGGATTCGCGATAAATGTGTGGCGTTTTTGCGCGTGTCAGCGGAGATCGGTACGGGCCTCGATCGATCGTGAGCGCCCACGTCCGTCGCGCGTCCCGACCAGCACGATCATCGTCCCGCTCGGATTGTCCAGGCAGCCGATCGGGAAACTCAACGGAAACGTTCGGAGCGAGCGAGCCTCGATCAAGTCCGACCCGAACTGCGTCGTGGGTATCGGCGCCGGCGCCGTCGGCGGGGCGGGAGCGGTTGGCAGCGGCGCGGACGCGGTCGGCAGCGGTGCGGGCGCGGTCGGCAGCGGAGCGGGCAACGTGACCTGCGGCGTTGGGACGCCTGAGCTGGTGACGAATCGCATCCTGACGTCCGTGACGGACACGCGCTCGTCGCCAGTGCGAATGGTCAGGTGCAGCGGGATCACAAACCCCTGGCATCCGCGATCGGTGCCGGCGGGGTCCGCGACGGCGGAGTCCACTTTTATCTCCGCGGATACGCCAGCCTGGGCAGCCGGTGTCGGCTCGACGATCGTCGATTTGCCCTCGTTGCAGGCGACTAAAAGCGCCGTCGTAAACACGAGCGTCGAGAAAACCGTGAGTTTTTGCATAGGGAGCCTCACGGCCGCAGACGTGACGCAAACCCGCGGCCATTCCTCAATGCCGAGCTGCATGTAGGCCGGCCGTTCTGGGCGGCATGTCGAATTCCTTCTCTCCCGTTCGACTACGTGTCGAAGGGGAGGTTGCCGGCTGTTTCTCTTCGCAGGGGGGATGAAGCTCATCGTACCGATCGATGCGATGACGATGGCCGGCGGGTTTCTGCGGTTCATCGGCGTCGCGGAGCTGCTCGGCGTGCTGGGCCTCTTCCCGGCACCCTTACAATTCATCAGGAGCTCACGTCGATCGCCGCAGTGGGACTTGTGACTATCATGATCGGCGCGACAATCGTCACCGCCATCGGCGGAGCGGTGATGCCGTCGCTGTTCCCACTCGCCGTCGGCATCCTGTGCGCGTTGATTGCGATTGCACGCAGCCCTCTCGTCCGACCGCGCGTTTACCAGCAACTGTCGTACTCATAAAGAGGAGAAATCACCATGGCGAAAGCAAAGAGTCCGATCCCGGAAGGTTTCCACACCGTCACGCCGCAGCTGACGCTCGAGAACGCGGCCGAGGCCATCGAGTGGTACAAGCGAGCGCTCGGCGCCGAAGAGAAGGGGCGCGCGGTCGGCCCGGACGGGCGAATCCTGCACGCGGAGATTTCAATCGGCAATTCTCGCGTGATGTTGCACGACGCGATGATGGGCGCGAAGGGGCCGAAGTCGCTGGGCGGCTCGCCGGCGGCGCTGTGGCTGTATGTGGAAAACTGCGACGCGCTCTTCAACCGCGCGATCGCCGCGGGCGCACAGCCCGGCCAGGGACCGATGGGCCAGATGCAGGATCAGTTCTGGGGCGATCGCTGCGGCACGCTCATCGACCCCCAGGGGTTCCAGTGGACGATCGCGACGCGGAAAGAGGATCTGACGCCCGAGGAGCTGCAGGTGCGCCAGGATACCTTCATGAAGCAGTTCGCGCCCGCGGGGCACTGACGAAGATGCGAGTCGCGAGTCGCGAGTCGCGGTTCGCGGTTCGCGTAGGCCGGGGCTTCATGCCCCGGCAGCTTTCCTTCATCCCCGGCAACTTTGCAAATCGCTCCACCGCGTCTACACTCGCGCGATGAAGCCAACTCGCGCATTTCTGGCCATCACGTCGCTCCTGCTCGTGGCAGTGGCGACGGGTGCGCAGCAGCCACAGCGGCGTGCGCCGCCCGAGCCGGCCGGGCCGCGCATCAACGCGCTCGTGATCAGCGGCGGGTGCTGCCATGACTACCCGCTGCAGGACAAGATCTTCGTCGACACGATCAACAAATCGCTGCCGGTTGATTGGACGATCGTCGTGCAGGGCCCGCGCGGCACGCGCGGCAGCATGCCGGTCTATTCGACTCCCAGCTGGTCGAAGCCGTTCGACATCGTCATCCACAACGAATGCCTGGCCGATGTGGACGACCCGGCGTACATCCGCCGGATCACGACCGCTCATCACGGCGGACCGCCCGCCATCGTGATTCACTGTGCGATGCATTCCTATCGCGCGGCGACAATCGACGACTGGCGCGCGTTCCTCGGCGTGACCACTCGTCGCCACACTAATCCGTTCGCGATTCCGGTGAAGATCGCCGCGAGAGATCATCCCGTGATGCACGGATTCAAGGAGAACTGGGTCACGCCGGTGGACGAGCTGTACGTGATCGAGAAATTGTGGCCGCACGCGACCGCGCTGGCGACCGCCGTCAGCCCTGAGGATCAGAAGGAGTACCCGCTCATCTGGGTGAACGAGTACGAAGGCACTCGCGTGTTTGGCACAACCCTGGGACACGGCAACGACACATGGAACGATCCCGCGTTCCAGGACCTGCTGCTGCGCGGGTTCAAGTGGGCGCTGAAGCGGGACTAGCGAGGGTTCACACTGGGCGCGGGCTTTAGCACCGGCACGAAGTTCTCGTCGTCGCTACTTGCTCTGCTTGCCGGCGCCCCCGCAGCGCGCCAGCACGCGCGAGGTGATCGTACTGGATGACGGTGGATTCTCCCGAAGGCCCAGGGTGTGAAGGAGCTCGTGGATGAAGGCAGCAATGGTGTGTTCGCGGTCCTGCCTCCACGTCCGTTTGAGCTCGTCGACGCAGATTCGCACAACGCGGCTGCCGGGCACCGTGAAGGCGACCACGCGCCGATCAGCCCGTCGAACACGACCAACCGAAACAGCCACCCCGCAGCCGCTCGACGTCCCACCACGGGCCACCTCCAGGCAGATGGCCCGAAGGTCGCGGCTGGCGACGTCTATCTCAATGGCAGGCGTCTGACATTCACCTGAAACGAAGCTGACATGACGATTCAGTCTGGGTGATCGACGATCTCGATGAGCGATCGGCGATGTGATGTGAGGCGAGACGCAGCGGTTGCTTCCCGCTCGCGCCGTTTGGTACAATGAGCACTTCTGTCACAGCTGTGCCGCGGGCCTAATGTGTGCCGCTGTGCAGTCGGCGAGCGGGAATAACTCAGTGGTAGAGTGCGACCTTGCCAAGGTCGAAGTCGCGGGTTCGAATCCCGTTTCCCGCTCCAACCTTCGCTCACGCTTGCCAACGTGCGCGTGAGACTCCGGTTGGCAAGCCCAGCGCGAAGGTTGCCCGGCGGAGCTTCGCCGGCGCAGGTGGGCTCTTCCGGCGTCCTGCCGTCAATTCCCTTTGCCGTGCCTTTGTTGATCCGCCCTGACGCGTCTGGTACGATGCGGTGTTCGACCGGTTCTCTCTTTTCCTTCTGATCGGCGCCGTCGCCAAGTGGTAAGGCAGAGGTCTGCAAAACCTCCATCCCCGGTTCAAATCCGGGCGGCGCCTCCAACTTTTCCTAAGAAATTTAGAGACTGACTTTCAAGCGGGGACCGCGATCGGGCTCCACTGTGCCCGAATTGTGCCCGACTTCGCCGCTGCGCGGCTTCGTCGCGGCACGCCCATCACGGTCTGAAGCTGGTGGGACTGGCTGAAGTGTGTTGACTTTCTTGGCGGCCTCCAGGAGGTCGCACTCGCTCACGATGTTGTAGCGCTCGAACACCGAGCGCGTCTTGTGCCCGGTCATCTGCATGGCGACGCGCTCGGGAACGCCGGCGCGCACCAGGTTGCGCACGGCGGTCCGCCGCAGGTCGTGGGGAATCCGACCCGGACAGCACGCCTTCGTACATGCCGCCTTGAACGCTTTGATGAACGTCGTGATCCGCTTGCCCTTCACTTTTCGATTCGAGCGGTTGAACACCCAGGGACAGATCACGTCATCGGCCTTCAGCCGCTCGTGCTCCGCCTTCTGGTCCTCCAGGAGCCGCTCGAGCGCGTCGGTGAACGGGAAGGTCCGGCCCTCGTCGTTCTTCGTCGTGTGCGGGTCCAGGCGGACGACGCGGGCTTCGAAGTCGACGTGTCGCCACTGGAGCTTCAGCACCTCGCTCGGGATTCGCCAGCCCGTGATGTAGGCGAACCGCACGGCGGGACGGATTGCCGGCGGCAGGTGAGCGAGGATGCGCTCGATCTGCTGGCGCTCGAAGAAGCCCGTTCGGACGTTCCGCTCCTTGAGCATTGGGACGTGCGGCACGTGCATCAACTTGCCGTTCTGCCGCGCCAGGTTCAGGATCCGCTTCAGCGTCGTCAGCTCGCGGTTGATCTCGCCGTTCGAATACCTCCGCTCCTCGTCGTCCTCGCCGACGAGCATCACGTCCTTCTGGCGCTTCAGGATGAACGCGTTCACGTCGGCGGTGGTGATCGCTGCGAGGCGTCGGCCGCCGAAGTAGGGAAGTAAGTGCAGCCGGATCCGGCGCTCGAGCTCGTCGGCCGATCGGCGCGCGTTCACGGCGTACTCGTCTTGAGGTCCTCCGCCGCTTCGTCGAAGCGAATTCGATTCAGCTTCGGATTCACCGGCAGTCCGTGCGCGATGTCGCCTTCGCGGAGCTTCAGCAGATTGATCGCGTCGGATTCCTTGCTGCTGTGACTCGACTCCCTGATTGGCCGGCCGTTCCGGTAGTACTTGACCCACCAGACGGCGCCGCGTCTGTACGTCATGCCCATACGTGGTTCCTCCTTCCGTGGTTAGGGATGCATAGTCGGTGCGTCCTCACGGCGGTGTTCAAAGATGGGTCTTGAGATCAATGCGACTGCGCTCAACACCGCGCCGGAGTTGAACGTGACGCGCAACACCGCTGATTCCGCAGCCAGTGACCAGACGACGAACACGACTGCGGGCTCATTCCGGGAACACGGAGACCTCTTGTCAACACGCCGCGCGGTCACCTTCGTCCGGACAGCGTGGGGCGTGAGCGACCCCCCTCGATCAGGGCAGTGGGTCAGGGTCTCGG
>JBKPTT010000190.1:0-22750 GCA_046735635.1 Acidobacteriota bacterium
CCGACCGTGGAACAGGAACGCCGATGAGAAAGGATTGCCGGACGTGCAGGTGAGGCTGCGTGTGACCGCCGCAGGTTACGCCACGCGCGAATCGACCGTCAAACTCCCGGTGCAGCACGTTGTCGACGTCGATCTCCAGCCCAGCGCCAGGTGATCAGTCGAGACAAGGGCAAGGGATAAGAGCTACAGGGCAGTAAGGTTGTCCGATCTTCGCGCCGAGGACGTTCTGATCATCGGTGGGACGCACATGAGGCTCGCAATGATCGTCGTCATCGCACTCGGCGTGGCCGCGAACGGCGGCAGCAGTCCCACGAGTCCGACGCCGCCGCCACCCCAGGTGACGCCTGCGCCCGAACCGGCTCCGCCGGCTCTTGTTCCGGGGCCAGCGCTCCCAGGAGTCCTGTGGGTCATGGTGTTTTCGGGCACCAGTGGTATCTGCCTTCCCGAGGCCACAGTCGAGGTCATCGTCGATGGCACCGTTATCCAGAGCGGCCGACAGAAAGCACCATGCAGCCCGTGGGACTACGGTGATGAGGGAATTCTGTTCGTAAACTTGCCCGTCGTGCAGTTGACGCTCCGCGCGTCGGCGCCGGGGTACGCTGCTGGAGAAATTACGGTAACGCCCGCCATCGGTTGGTACTCAGTTACCGAGATTGCTTTACAGCCGTCGATTCCCTCGCAATCCGACTTCAACGGCGACGGAAAACCCGACCTGCTGTGGCAACACCAAGGGGATGGGCGGCTCTCGGTGTGGCTGATGAACGGGCTCACACAACTCAGCGCACTGGCGCCGGACCCGCCCGAAGTCACCGACACGGCCTGGAAAATTGTCGGCACGGGCGACGTCGACGGGGACGGCAATGCGGACGTGTTCTGGCAGAACACAACGACTGGCGATCTGTCGCTCTGGACGATGAACGGGCTGCAGTTGATCAGCGGCGACCCGCTCGTCCCGAGCAATGCCGGCGACAGCAACTGGCGCGTCCGCGCGGTGGCCGACGTCAATCACGACGGCCATCCGGATCTCATCTGGCAGCACGTGACGCAAGGCTGGGTGTCGGTGTGGACGATGACCGGCCGCACCATGATCGAAGGGCACCTCCTCAGCCCGTACGCCGTTGACCCCGCGTGGCAGGTGGTCGCAACGGGGGATCTCGACCAGGACGGGTCCGTCGATCTGATCTGGCAGCACCAGACGAGCGGCGATCTGGCCTGGTGGCGACTCGATGGGTACGCCCAGATGTCCGGGGCCGCGTTGTCGCCGGGGCACGTCGCGGATCTGGAATGGAAGATCCGCGGAGCCGCCGATTTCGACGGCGATGGCCGGACCGATCTCGTGTGGCAGCACATGAGCGACGGCGCCGTGGCGATCTGGCTGATGGACGGAACGGCCTTGAGGAGCGTCACGGCGCCGACGACGTCCTCGGTCACCGACGTGTTGTGGTGGATTGTGGGGCCGAAATGAACAAGCGACACGAACGCACGCTCGTACGGCTCGACTGCTTTCTGGCCGATCGCCTGCTCCAGAGTCGATCGCCTTTCTGGCTCAGTTCGTCCGTATGCGATTCAGGACCGCCTCCCACAGATGTGTCTGGAGCGCAGTGACGAGGCGGCTCGAAGCCGTCGATCCTCTTCAACGTCTGGAGGCCCAACATGAGGCAATAGGAGCACTGCCATGAGGCCCGCCGTGATAGTTGCGATAGCGATCAGCGCCGCCGCGTGCGGCGGCGGCAACCCAACCAGCCCAACTTCATCGCTCCCGGTAAGCCATGCACCCGAACCTCCTCCGCCCGCACCAGTCCCCGCTCCCGAACCAGCGCTCACAGGAATCCTGTGGGTCATGGTCTTCCCTGGCATCAGTGATATTTGCCTTCCCGATGCGACAGTCGAGGTCATTGCCGATGGGCACGTCATACAGAGCGGCAGACAGCAAACGCCATGCAGCTACTGGGACTACGGCGCTGATGAGGGGATTTTGTTCGAGCACTTGCCCGTCGTGCCGTTAACGCTGCGCGCGTCGGCGCCAGGGTACGTTACCGGAGAAATTACGGTAACGCCAACCGTCGGTTGGTACTCGGTCACCGCTATCGGCCTACAGCGCGCAGCGACAGCGCTGCCGGCACAACGATCGGCTTCGCCGCTCGTGAAGTGAGATCGGCCTCCTGCCGGAATTGCTGCGGCGCCTCGTCATCCTCCGGAATGACGTGAAGAGACTTCTCTAGAACGTTAGCCTTCGCCGAGCACCCGCTTCGCCTGACGATTGTGGCGAATGACGTGAGCGGTTGCCCATTCCCCGAGTTGATAGAGGCTGATCGTGCCAACGATCTGATGCGTGATGCCCGTTCGCGCGCCGCGCGCCGGGGTCAACGTGTCGAGCGCGCGTGCCATGCGCGTGCCTGCCGTTTCGAGGGCGGCGATCGCTTCATTTCTCCCGACGATGGCCGGTGGGAGCACCGGCCCGCGCGCGGTCAGCTTTTGCGGCACCTGGGCCGCGATGCTCGCCCACTCACGTTCCTGGAAATCGGGAGGCAGCGGCTGCGCGCCTTTGAGATCGCCGCTCATGACGCCGGCGAACTGCGTCGTCACCGCCGCGACGTGCCATCCGATCTGCGCCGCCGACCAGCCGCCGCCCTCTCCGGCCTGCTGCGCCGCTGCGTCGGTCACGCGACGCAGTCGCGTCACGAGCCGCTCGTTCGCTTCGGCGAACGACTCCCGCAGGTGACGAACGCGTGAGAGATGCTGCGATTGAGTGGCGTCCATTTGTTTCTGGCCGGCCTGAAAGCCGGCACTACCGTCCTGTTAGCGTGCTCCTCCGAAAAACGACGGCAACGGCATGTCGCGCATCGTGTGAAGGCCTGGCGCCGCGTCGAGAATCTTTGGCAGCGAGTTCACGACGATTGACGCCGTCGCGATGTCGCCATGGACGCCGCCCGCAAGCTTCATCCGCAGCGCGGGAGATCCGTCGATCTCGACTGCATCGTACGACTCCGGCGCGCCGAGGTACGCCTCCATGTGCAACGTGATGACCGGATTTCCATTCCGGTAGCCGACGCCGTCCTGCACGATACCGCAGACGTATCCGGGATCGACTGCCAGATACTCGCTGGCAACGGTCTCGGTCGCCATTTTGGGCTGGATTTCGTCGGTGATCCGATCGAGCTTCCAGCCGAACGCCTCCGCGATCATCGAGATCGACTCCGCCAGCCCCACGTGCCGCACGCTCCCGTCGTCCACTTTCTTCTGAAACTGCTCGCGCGTCAGCCCGGCGCCGATCTTCTGCTGGAACGGCAGCCGGCGGATCCGCGCGTCTTGTATGCGATCGATGCGGACCGCCTCGACGCGTTCACACACGCCCGAGAGCCCAATCGGCAGCGCGTCCATGACGAAGCCGGGATTCACGCCGGTCCCGAGCACCGCCACTTTCGATTTCCTGGCGCGCTGGTGAATCGCTCGCGCGAACTTCATGTTGGCTTTCGTCGGATACGCGAGCTCCTCGGTCGTCGACACAATGGGGACTCGCAGCTTCAGGATCTCCTCGATCTGCGGTGTGACGCGCTTCAGCGACGAGCTGGTGCACAGCACGACGACGTCGGGCTTTGCTGTCTTGATGGCCTTGCGTACGTCGCCGGAAACCTTCACCCGCAACGTTCGTCCGGCGCCCGCGACTTCGCCGAGATCGCGTCCGATCTTGTTGTCATCTATGTCGGCGGCGCCGACAATTTTGAACCCGTTCCGCTCCGCGACCTGCCGTACCACGCCTGCCCCAATCGGCCCGAGTCCAACGTGCATGACCCTGATCGGGCCGCTCTGTGATGCCATCGATGTCTCCTATGAATCCTTGCCGGCCGATAAAGGGCCGCCCTACGTTGAAAGGGCCGGGCTACGCGCCTAAGTGCCCGCGTGCAGAGATGAATGCAATCGGTCATTCTAACTCGCGGTTCAAAGCTCCGTATGGCGGCTCCTGCGGTTAGCGTGCGATGCGGTCTAGGGTGAAGGTCAGGCTTCAACTGGGTTCAGGGCTGCGGACGATCGAGCTCGAGACATCCGAGCGTGAAAACGAAGGGAAAGGCACTCCCGTCGCCCTTCGAGTACGATCCGCTGAAGAAGACGAGTAACCGATCGGCCGCAATCTCGCTGTACCGTGCGCACGGTTTCCACGGACCAGCGTGCCAGCCACACTGCGCCGCCGACATGATTTGCACCGGCGGGCTCCAATCCCGGATGTCATGGGATGGCGTGCGCGCGTGGCACCACCACAGACCAGTTTCCGCGGGTGGCGGTGTGTCACGAACCCAGACGCGCGAGAACACGGCTTCGTAGCCGCCGGTGCCGCGGAAGGGAGAAAAATCGAAGATCCTGTCGCGGGCAGGTGCGAATACCGAGTGCGGCGACCAGCCACTGCGTCCGTTGCTGCTCTCGGCGACGCCTTGAATCAGGTAATCATCATGGTTCGAGCCTGCGACGTACCACAACTTCCACAGCCCGTCCGCGTAGAGCACGTTCGGTTCGTACACGCTGCCGCGCTCCCACTCCTCGACCGCAGTGAACACTGGCGCAGCGTGATCGAGCCAGTCCGTGCCGTTCCACTCGAGGAACCCGATCGTGTAAGGTCCCCAGAGCTGTTCCGCAGCACCCGCATAGTAGATCCGCTCCACCCATCTGCTTCGATCGGGGTCCCAGCCCCTGACGTAACACGGACAGTGCCGGCCTCCACCGAGGTCCCAGCCGCGACTGATCGTCTGACTCCCGACCACCGCGATCTGTCGCCGATCGTGTGCATCGGACGTCAACGTCCAACCTGCTGCTGATAGCGGGGCGCGCGCTGGCAACGCCGCGGCGACCAGCTGGGTGGCCGGTCTGCCTGCCACTTGGCCGGCGCCGTACAACCACCATTGATCTCCGCGCTTCGCAAGGGAGGGATCGGTTACTTCAATCAGATCGGTCACGGGTGTGAACCCGTCGGATGGATCGAACACCTTCGTCTCGGTCACGCCGCTCACGCTGGACTCCTCACGCTGTCCTCGAGCGTCCACGATCGTTGCCGACCCGAAGGGCCGGCCTAGAGATACGAATCCAATCGGTGATTATACCTGCCGAGCTCGCGCAGAACCGCGCAGAACCGCGCAAGTCGCCCCGATGTTTTGGTGTAGCATGGCGCCCGTGTTCACGCGATCGGCCGCGATCGTGGTGCTGTGGCTCGTGACAGGAGCAGCGGTGCCCTCGGCGCAGCTTTCGCCGCGCAACGCGAGCTACGCGATTACCGCGCGTCTCGATCCGAACAGTCGAACCCTCACCGGCGACGAGATCCTCACCTGGCGCAACATCTCGAGCGTTCCCGCCGCCACGCTCCGCTTCCACCTGTATTACAACGCGTGGAGGAATACCGGATCCACCTGGTTGCGCGAAGCGCGGCGGGCAGGAAATACCGCGGCTGCTTCCAGGCCACAGGCCGACTGGGGCTGGATCGACGTCACCAGCATCCGGCTGATAGGTGCGAGCGGCTCTCCCGCCGACATCGTGTCGCGCGCGCGGTTCATCGCGCCCGACGACGGGAACGTCGACGATCGGACCGTGATGGAAGTCCCGCTCGACCGGCCTGTGGCGCCTGGTGAGACGGCCAATGTCCAGATCGCGTGGTCCTCGCACGTGCCGCGCGACTTCGCACGGACGGGAGTCGTCGGCAACTTCTACTTCATCGCCCAGTGGTTCCCGAAAATCGGGGTGCTCGAAGACAGCGGATGGAACTGCCATCAATTCCATTCCGCAACGGAATTCTTCGCCGATTTCGGGACGTACGACGTTCGCGTGACGGTGCCGAAAGGCTGGACCGTCGGCGCCACCGGCGTCGAACGGGATCGCCGCGATGAGCCGGACGGCACGACGACGCACCATTACGTGCAGGAAGACGTGCACGATTTCGCGTGGACCACGAGTCCGAACTTCGTCGAGCGCCGAGCCACCTTCGAGCATCCGACGCTTCCGAGAGTCGACATGCGGCTCTTGCTCCAGCCGGAGCACGCGGGACAGGCCGACCGTCATTTCGCGGCGACGCGCGCCGCGCTGCGGTATTACGGCGAGTGGTTCGGACCGTACCCGTACGGGCACATCACGATCGTGGACCCGGCCTGGCAGAGCGCGGCTGGCGGGATGGAATACCCGACGCTCTTCACCGCGGGGACGCGGTGGCTGGCGCCGGAGGGAGTGACGACGCCCGAGGGCGTGACGATTCACGAGGCTGGCCACCAGTTCTGGTACGGAATCGTCGCGAGCAACGAGTTCGAGAACGCGTGGATGGACGAAGGGTTCAACACCTACTCGACGGCGCGGGTCATCGCGCAGGCGTACTCGCCGAACTACTATTCCCGGCGCTATTTCGGCAGCTTCATCCCGTGGGTGTTCCGCGGCATTCCGCTGACGCGCGAAATCGAAGGGGACCGTCTCGATTCGTACCGCTTCGCGGCCAAAGCGGACGTCGAGGCCACGCCGTCGTGGCAGTACTTCCCTGGGACCGCAGGCGCGATCACCTACTCCAAGACGGCGCTTTGGCTCGACACGCTCGAGCGGATGCTGGGCTGGGAGACGATGCAACGGGTCATGTCCACTTATTTTTCGAGGTGGGCATTCCGCCACCCGAAGCCGGCGGACTTCTTCGCCGTCGCCAACGAGGTGAGCGGCCGTGACCTGACGTGGTTCTTCGATCAGGTCTACCGGAGCTCCAACGCGTTCGACTACGGCGTGCAGGCGTTCACCAGCGAGCCATCGGGGGCGCGCGGCTACGTCGGCGACGGCAACGACCGCCGCTTCACGGAAACGGATTCGCGGGGTCCGTTTCACACGACCGTCGTCGTGCGCCGCTACGGCGAGGCGATCTTCCCCGTCGACGTGCGGCTCGTCTTCGAGAACCGTGAAGAAACACGATGGCGCTGGGACGGGCAGGGCCGCTGGAAGGCTTTCGAGATCGACAAGCCTGTCCGCGCGGCGTCCGTGGAGGTGGATCCGGATCACGTCCTGCTGCTCGACGCGAACCGCACGAACAACTCGGCGACGCTTCACCCGCGCGCGCCGGAAGCGGCACGTAAGTGGTCGCTCGCATGGCTGGTGTGGCTGCAGGATCATCTGCTCACCTGCGGGTTCTTCGTCTGATGGGACCGGCGGCCGCTTTCCGCGAAGGCATCCGGCGCGTCAATGGCGCGCCCCTGGTGCTCGCGGGAGTGTTCGTCGCGACGCTCGTGATCGCGCTGCCGTCCGCGCTCCTTCTGCGCAGCGCCATGGAGGCGCATCTCGGGGCAAGCCTCGCGGCCGAAACGGCGGCGAGCGGGATCAACTACGAGTGGTGGCAGGAGTTCTCGGCGCAGGCGTCGGGGCTGGCCGTCACGTTCAGTCCATCGATCTCCGGATTCGGCGCCGTGCTCGCAAACCTGAGTGCCTTTGTGGACGCCACGGCGCTGGGTCCGGCGCTCGCGGCCGTCACGGCCGTGTGGCTGATCGCGTGGTCGTTTCTCTCGGGCGGGATCATCGATCGGTTCGCGCGGGCTCGTCGCACCGGCCCGCACGGCTTCTTCGGCGCCTGCGGCATGCATTTCTGGCGGCTCCTCCGGCTTGGAGCCGTCGCGCTCGTCGTCTATGCGTTCCTCTTTGGATACCTCCACAAGTGGATTTTCGCGGACGGATATCCGCGCTGGACGCGGGATGTCACCGTTGAACGCACGGCGTTCGCGATTCGCGCGTTGTGTTACGCGGCTTTTGGCGCGCTGCTCGTCATGTGCAACGTCGTGTTCGACTTCGCGCGGGTCCGGATCGTGGTCGAAGACCGGCGGAGCGCCCTCGGAGCGCTGCTCGCGGGGGCGCGATTCGTGCGCCGGTGTGCGCCAGGTGTGGCTGGTATTTATGTCCTGAATGCCGTAGCATTTCTCGCGCTCGTTGCAGCATACGCGCTCGCCGCGCCCGGTGCTCCGCGATCGGGGCCGGGGATGTGGCTGATCCTCGTCATCGGCGAGGTGTACATCGTCCTGCGTCATTACCTGAAGCTGCTCTTCTACGCGTCGGAAACGGTGTTTTTCCAGGGAGCGCTGGCCCACGCCGCCTACACGGCCGCGCCGCCGCTACTGTGGCCGGACTCGCCTGCCGCCGAAACAATCGGCAACGCTGATTCGAGGACCGCAATTTGAACGTAGCCGCAGCGCTTACGAGCTCGCGCGTCTTCCGGAACGCGCGCATCCTGATCGTCGACGACGAGCCCGCGAACGTGGACCTGCTCCGCCGCGTGCTGGAGCGCGCCGGCTTCACGCGCATCGAGAGCACCAACGACGCGCGCGAAGCCGTCGATCTGTACGTGCGGTTCCGGCCGGATCTGATCCTCCTCGATCTCCACATGCCGCATCGTGACGGGCTCGAGGTGATGGACGACCTCAATCAGATCACCGAGGCGACCTACCTGCCGATCCTGATGCTCACCGGAGACGATACGCAGGAGGCGCGGCGCGAGGCCCTGTCGCGCGGCGCGAAGGATTTCCTCAACAAGCCGTTCTCGAACGATGAAGTGCTCCTGCGGATCGGCACGCTGCTCGAGACGCGATTCCTGTATCTGCAGATCCAGAGCCAGAATCAGATGCTCGAGGCGAAGGTCCGCGACCGGACACGCGACCTCGAGGCCGCGCAATTCGAGATCATCGAGCGGCTCGCGCGCGCGGCCGAGTTCCGCGACGACAACACCGGCCAGCACACCGAGCGCGTCGGTCAGATGGCGGCGCTGCTCGCGCGGCAGATCGGGCTGCCCGATGCGCAGGTCTCGCTCATCAGACGCGCCGCGCCGCTCCACGACGTTGGAAAAATTGGCGTTCCCGATGCGGTGCTCTTGAAGCTCGGAAAGCTCACGCCCGAGGAATTCGAGCTGGTGAAGACGCACACCACGATTGGCGCTCGAATCCTCTCCGGCAGCCGCTTCACGATCCTCCGGCTCGCGGAGGAGATCGCGTTCAATCATCACGAGCGCTGGGACGGGAGCGGCTATGCCGGCATCGCCGGATCGGCGATTCCGCTCGCCGGGCGCATCGTGGCAGTTGCCGACGTGTTCGACGCGCTCACGCAAAAACGTCCGTACAAAGCGGCGTGGCCGGTTAGCGAAGCCGTCGCTGAAATCGACCGTCAACGCGCCCGTCAGTTCGATCCCACCATCGTAGACGCGTTCCTCCGGATCGTCGAACAGCGCGACGTGCACTCGGCGGTGAGCGGCGGCGAGGTCCCGCGCGCGCTCGACTAGGTCATGACGGCGCGCGCTGCGGAGATTGCCGGATGGATGCGGCAGCAGGCCACGATCGCGGGTGCGCGTGGCTTTGTCGTCGGCCTGAGCGGAGGAATCGACTCGGCGGTCGTCGCGCGCCTCGCGCAGATGGCGACTCCCGGCAAGGTGCTCGGCGTCGTCATGCCGTGCCACAGCGATCCGCAGGACCAGGCGGATGGGGAACTCGTCGCGCAGCGGTTCTCGTTGCCAACCGTCACAATCGATCTCGCGCCCGCCTACGACGTGCTGATTGCGGACCTCAAGACGCTGTTCGTGCAGCTGCCCGACGAGCAAGTGCCTGAATCGGGCGACGAGGCGTCAGACCTGAAGGCGCGCGTGCCGCTCGCGAACGTCAAGCCGCGGCTCCGCATGACGGCGCTGTACTACATCGCGAACTCGTTGAACTATCTCGTCGCCGGCACGGGGAACCGCAGCGAGCTGACGATCGGGTATTTCACGAAGCATGGCGACGGAGGCGTCGACGTCCTGCCGCTCGGGCGGCTGACGAAGGGAGAAGTCGTCGCGATCGCGCGCGAGGTCGACGTCCCCGACAGTATCGTCGAGAAGCCGCCGAGCGCCGGGTTGTGGCCCGGTCAAAACGACGAGCGGGAAATCGGATTCTCGTACAGCGAGCTCGATCGCTATCTGTCGCGAGGGCCCGACGGCGTCGCGCCGGCGCTCGCGATGCGAATCGAGCGCCTCGTGCGTCTGACCGAACACAAGCGCGCCGCGCCCGCGATGCCGCCAGAAACCGATCGATAACGCCAGCTACGTTCCGTACTCGCCGGCCTGATCAGCCCACGCCGCTGGCCATGCCCGCCGGGACGGTCGCCTGAGCCGGGTCCGGTTCGCCGGACAACCGTTGCAGGGCGGCGTGGACGCTGTCGCGGAGCATGGGATCAGACGTGGATTCGAATTTGTGCAGCTCGGGAACGAGGTTCTGCAGCTGCAGGGCGCCGACGGCGTAGACCGCGCAGGAGCGCAGCCACGGATCCTCGCTTGCGAGCAGCGTGCTGACGGCCTGCTCGGTGCTCTCGAGGGGCGCGCCGACGAGACGGTTGGCGATCGCGATCCGTTCGTCGACGCTCACCTGATTGTCCAGAAGCGGCACGAGCAGGCGGCGCAACTCGGGCCTGAGCACGTTATCGAGAAACTCGAGCGCGTTCGCGCGGACCGACGAATTCGCCGACCTGACGCCGACGTATGCGTCGTGAACACCCGGCCCCTCGAAGAGCAGCCCCATCAAACGGAAGATCCGTTCGAGCTCCTGTTGCATCGACCGCCGCAGGCCCTGTAGCGTCGGATCCTTCTCGGCGAGCTGCGTTCGCAAGGCGCCGAGTATCTGGTACGAGCGGTAGTGTCCGGCGATCTCGGCCGCGAGGACGAGCTCGACGAGCTGGCGATCGATCTGGACGTCGGGGTGCAGACTGTGAAGCTTATTGAGCGATGCGATGACGCGATGACGAAGCGTCGAGTCGGCCTGCAGCAGCCCGTCGATCAGCACCTCGAGCGCGGTCGGCGTCCCGATCCGGACGAGCACCTGCGGCAGCTCGCGCCTGGTTTCGACCGGCGTCGCCTCGTCTTTCATCCGCCGCGCCAGCTCCGGAACGAGAGGGTTCCCGTACCGCGCGAGCTTCTCGGCGGCCTCCGAGCTGACATCGGCCCTGCCGAGCGCGTCGATCAACGCCGCGACGACCTCCTCGCGCATGACGACCGACGCCGCGCCAATTGCCTGTCGCGACACCTCCGGGTCCTCGTCCGCGATCAGCGGCAGCAGCAGATCGGTGAACAAGCCTGGCACGAGCGCCAACGCACGCGCCGCCTGAATGCGATCGCGTACGCCCTCCTCCCCCGTCGACCGCGCCATCGCTTCAAGGATCATGCGTGCCGCATCGAGGTTCTGCGACGGTCCCGGGGAGGCGAGAAACGCCGCCATCCCTGCACGGATCGAAAAGTCCTCGAAATCCCCAAGCTTCTCCAGCTCGCGAAGCGGGTCCACGCGCATCTCCCGCGAGACGTACAGCAGCGCCTCGGTGCGGATGCCGAGGTCCGGGTCTCGCAGCATTTCCGTCGCGCGCTTGCCGATCGCCGGATCGCGCGCCGCGCTGAGGAGCGTGAGCGCCGTCCGCCGAATCTCCGCGTTGGCGTGCGACAACAGCGACCGGAGCAGCGGCTCGAGCCCTTCGATGCGCTGCCGCTGCAGCAGCTCGAGTCCATAGAGCACGTCCGAATCGACCGTTGATTGCAGCTTTCCGGCAATCGCTGGGACGGCGCCCCGGTCGAGCACTCCCTGCGGCACCATCTCGGTATCGAGACGGTGACGGTGAATGCTCGTCTGAATCGTACGCACGTACTCCGTACGCAGTCGCGTCGCGACGTAGATCCAGGAACCGATGAACACCAGGTTCAGCGACGCCGTGCCCCGCAGGCCCATTCCGAAGCCGCCGACGATGAACCCGCGTGTCGCGATCCCCAGCGCGATCGCGCCCACCGCATCTGCCACGCGGCTTCCGACGATGTCGATGCTGGCCTTGATCCGGTTGCGCTGTGCCGCGGCCAGCGGCAGATACAGCAATTCGTAGCTCGCCTTGTCCAGCGAGAACCGAAAGCCCTGATCGAATGCGTTGGTCAGCAGCACGCTCAGCACGCCCGGCGCGACGATGATCAAGGAACTGCCGGCCGCCAGAGCCGCTGGGAGGACGAGCAGCGTCCGGGACAGGCCGAACCGTCGTATCGCCGGCCCCACGAGCAGCAGCTGGAGCAGGAACGAGACGGCGCCGAGCGCGAAATTGAACGTCCCGAAAAACACGGTCAGGTCGTCCGTATTCCCCCGGTATCGGCGATCCGCGAGCAGCCCGAACTGGAAGTTGGTCCATTGCGTCGTGATCGCGGCAAAGAACACCATCGCGGCGATGTAGCGGAGATACGTGCTGCCGGCAATCTCGCGAACGGTGCCGCGCAAGGACGGGTTGACCGTCGCCGCGGCGCGGGTTTGCCCTGACCGCGGAATCTTGACGTTTCCGACCGCCACGAGCACGGCCGCGCCCAGAATGAGCGCCGCCAGCACGAGCAGCATGTTGACGGTGCCGCCGATCGGGTCCACGAGAAACCGCGCGAGCAAGCCGGCGGCGACTGCACCCAGCGAGGCCCCCGTCGCGATGACGCCGAACAGGCGGCGCGCCTGCCGCACATCGAAGATCGAATTGACGAACGTCCACGCCTGGACGGGCGCGATGACGCCAAAGCAATTCACCCAGATGTAGAAAAAGGCGGGCAGCAGCCAGCCGAACGACCAAGGGGGCGGAGCGGTTTCGGAATGCTGCCGGAACGCATACCAGAACAGCACCACGTTGAGGCTGAAAAAGACGAGCGTTGCGACCGCGACGGCGCGCGGCCCGATTCGCGCCGTGACGCGCACGTAGAGCGGCACGAACACCGACAGCACGACGGGAACCGCCGCAAAGCCGTAGACGAGCGCGTACGCGCCGTAGCGATTCAGGAACAGACCGTTCCGCAGCGGCTTGGCGAGCACGAACGCCGCGGCAACGACCGCAACGTAGACGAAGGAGAAAAGGACGCGGAGCCCTTCGCCGGGTCGTACGTCGAAGAACCGGCGCAGCCGCAAGATCATGGAAGGACGCAGTTTACTTCAGGTGGCGCATGACATAGGCTCTCGGGATGCTGCAGCGACTCCTTGCGCCCGTAGTGGATGTACGGAGGGAGGAGGCGACGACCGCGACGGCGATGTTCGCCTATTCGTTCCTGGCGATGACGGCTTACAACGCAATCAAGCCGCTCACCCGCTCGAAATTCATCGAGCAGCTCGGCGCCGACAACCTGCCCTACGTTCTGCTGGCTGCGGGCTTCATTATCGCGATTCTGATGGCCGGCTACAGCTGGCTGATCGCACGGCTCCCCAGGCGGTGGGGGCTGCCGATCACGCAGTTCGGGATGTCCGGCGTTCTCCTGGCTTTCTGGTTCCTGTTCCAGACGAACGCCGTCTGGGTGTCGGTGGTCTTCTTCATCATGGCTCTGATGCTGGCGGTCCTGTTGATCAGCCAGTTCTGGACGCTCGCCAACGTCATCTACGATGCGCGTCAGGCCAAGCGGCTGTTCGGGTTCATCGGCGGCGGCGCGCCGCTCGGCGGCATCGCGGGGTCGGCGCTCGCCGCGTACGCCAAACAAATCGGATCGGTGAACCTGATCCTGCCGAGCGCGGCATTCATGGCGGTCTGCGGAGTCCTCGTGGTCGCCATCATCAAACGCGAGAGCGTGGAAGCGGCGCAGCCGGGTGGTTCCGTCAAAAAAGATGAAGGACGCGTCAGCGCCACCGAGGCGTTCGATCTGCTTCGCAAGTCGAAGCATCTTCAAATCATTGCTCTCGTCATCAGCTTCGCCGCGGTCGGCGCCGCCATCATCGAACAGCAGCTAAACATGGCGGCAGCCGCGGCCAAGGGGGCGAACGGGACCGACTCGATCACCGCGTTTCTTGCGCAGGTCGGCCTCTGGACGTCGAGCATCGGCTTCGTCATCCAGGTGTGGCTGACGAGCAAGATTCACCGCTATCTCGGGATCGGGTTCGCGCTGATGATTCTCCCGGTCAGCCTGGGGACGACCGGCACGGTCATTCTCCTGAATGGCGCGTTATGGGCGCCGGGGCTCGCCCGCGTGCTCGATCAATCGCTGCGCTACACGGTTGACAAGACGACGCGCGAAATCCTGTTTCTCCCGCTCCCGGCCGACATCAAGCTCAAAGCGAAGTCGTTTGTCGATGTGACCGTCGATCGTGGCGCCAAAGCCATCGGCGCGCTGCTCCTGCTCGTGCTCGTGAAACCGTGGGGCCTGCACCTCGACTGGCAGCACCTGAGCTACGCCAGCCTCTCGGTCACGCTGCTGTGGATCTTCATGGCGCTTCGTGCGCGCCGCGGCTACCTGACGGCGTTCCGTCAAAGCATCGATCGGCGCGACGTCGAGGCGGAGGACGTGCGGCTGAGCGGCGCCGATCTGTCGACCATCGAAACGCTGCTCGAGGAGCTGTCGCAGCCGGATCCCGCGCGCGTCGTGTACGCGATCGACATGCTGGAGTCGCTCGACAAGCGGAACCTGGTCACACCGTTGCTGCTCTACCACGAGTCGCCGGAAGTGCGTCGTCGGGCGCTCCGGGCGATCGGATCGGTGCGGCCGGATATCGCGCAGCATTGGCTGCCGCAGGTCAGGCGGATGCTCGGCGATGCGGACTCCGCCGTCCGTGCGGCGGCCATCGGAGCGATCAGCCAGATCAGCAACGAGGACGCCGCGACGTTGTCGCGGCCGCTCCTGAGCGATTCGGACCCACGCATCCGGGTGACGGCCGCCGTTGCGCTCGCCGGAAGCGCCAGCCCTGCGGACGTGAACGCCGCCGAGGCCGTCCTGCTCGAGGTCGCGTCCGACGCGCGCGAATCGGCGCGGAGCGCCAGGCGCGACGTGGCCGCCGCAATTCGCCACGTCTCCGAGGCACGGTTTCGTCGTCTACTCATCCCGTTGCTCTATGACCCGGCCGCCGAGGTCGCCGACGAATCGATGGAAAGCGTCAAGGCCGCCGGGACGACGGACTTCATCTTCGTTCCCACGCTCGTCGCGCTGCTTCGCAACCGGCAGCTCAAGTCACGGGCGCGCGAAGTGCTCATCAGCTACGGCGAACCGGTCATCGACGTCCTCGCGCACTTCATGCGCGACCCGGACGAAGACATCTGGGTGCGCCGGCACATCCCGGGAACGCTCGCGCATATCGTGTGTCAGACGTCGGTCGACGTCCTGACCGCCGCGGTCGGCGAACAAGACGGCTTTCTGCGTTTCAAGGCAATTGCTGCGCTCGAGCGCCTGCGCAGGACCGACACGCCGCTCACGTTCGCGCGGGACCCGCTCGAAGCGGCCACCCTGCAAGACGGCCGGCGGTACTTCAATTATCTGTCGCTGTACGACAACCTCTTCGTCGGGAAGCGGCTGGACGCAACGACGCTGCTCGCCAGGACACTCGAGCAGAAGATGGAGCGGACGAAGGATCGCATCTATCGGCTGCTCGCGCTCGTCTACCCATGGAAGGACATCGCGGCGGCGCAATGGACGCTCCGCTACGGTGACACGCGCAACCGCGCGAGCGCATCCGAATATCTTGACAACATCCTCACGGGGCAGCTGCGCCGGCGGATCATGCCGATTCTCGAGGACCTCCCAGTCGAGGAGAAGGTGCGGCGCGGAAACGTGCTGCTCAAGACCCGCCCGCGCGACGTCGAAGAGACGCTGCTGCAGCTGATCAACGACGACGACCAGGTGGTCGCCGCGTGCGCGATCGACGTCGTCCGCCAGCAGAAGATGTGGACGCTCGGCGATGACGTCGAGCACGTGCTGGCGCATCGCGACGTCCGCGACTGGTACGTGTTCGAGTCCGCGTCGTGGGCGCTGGCCGAGCGAAGGATGCCCGCGGAACGGCGGCGCGAGCTGTGGCTCGAGCCGCTGCCCGCCGCCGAAATCGCGGCGCGGCTCCGCGAGCTGCCGCTGTTTGCCTCGATCAGCGTCGACGAGCTGTTCAGGATTGCCGGTGCGTCGCGGCAGCTTCGGCATCAATCCGGCACGGCGCTGCTGCAGGAGGGGACCGTCCCCGAGACCATTCATTTCCTGCTCGACGGGCGGGTCACCGCGATGGCGCGCGACGCGGCGCCGTACAGCATCGACGCGCCCGCGACGCTCGGGTTCGTCCAGGCCCTCCAGGGGGTGGGGATGCGAAAGAGCATCCGCACCGTCGACACCACCGTCACCCTCGCCATGACCGCCGAGGAGTTGCGGACGCTGCTGTCGGACAACTCGGACCTCGTGCGCGGGTTGTTCGCGACGCTGGCCCAACGCGTCGTGCCCGAACTGTGCAATGACGTGGACTCCATCCCGGAGAAAGGCGAGTTCGAAGGCCTTGCCGCAGGCGGCCTGCAGCCGGTCGAGAAGGTGCTGGCGCTCCAGCGCATTCCGGTCTTCGGTCGCATCGCTCCCGAGGAGATGCGCGCGCTTGCAGCCATCACGCGCACGGTCATCATGACCGCGGCCCGTCCACTCTTTGCGGAATCTGCCCCCGTCGCGCTGTGGGTGATTCTGTCGGGCGAGGTATCGCTCGGCGATGCGAAGAACGGCACCGAGAAGAGTGTGGGGTCGGGCACGATCATCGGCTCGCTCTCGATGCTGTCGGGGCGCCCGCTCGGATGCTCGGCCGACGTCCTCCGCAGCGGCGTCGCGCTCCGCATCGACCGGGACGAGCTCTTCGATCTGCTCGGGGAGCGGCCGGAGTTGCTGCGTCAGCTCTTCGAGGGCATCTTCCGCATCGGCGCCGACGTCGCCGGGAAACCAATGGTCTGACACACACGGCCCATTCATGCGCTCGACGAAAGCCGCTCTGATTGCGCTCGCCATCTCGACCTGTACGCGGCTGCTCGTCGCCCAGAACGCGGCCGTCTCTCCCGCCGATTATCTCGGCTTCCGAGTCGGCACCGACAACAAGCTCGCCCGGTGGGACAAGATCGTGGACTATCTGCGGCAGGTCTCGACGGCCTCCAACCGCGTGCGCTTCAGAGAGCTGGGAAAGACGTCGAACGGAAACCCGTTCATCGCGCTCGAAATCAGCGCGCCAGAGACACTGCAGAGCCTGGATCGCTACAAGGCGATGGAGCGCAGGCTGTACTTCCAGGACGGCGCGCCCTCAGATGCCGAGCGCGACGAGATCTTTCGCGCCGGGAAAGCCGTCCTGCTCGTGACGTGCAGCATCCACGCAACGGAGATCGGCGCGACGCAGATGTCGCTCGAGCTGGTGCACCGGCTGGCCACCGACAACTCACCGCAGGTGCGGAAGATCCTCGACAACGTGATCTTCCTCCTCGTCCCGAGCCTCAATCCCGACGGACAGATTCTGGTCACCGATTGGTTCAACAAGAACCTCGGCACGCCGTACGAGACGAGCGCGATCCCGTACCTGTACCACCCGTATGTCGGGCACGACAACAACCGCGACATGTACATGTTCACGCAGAAGGAGAGCCAGTACACGGCGCGCCTCCTATGGAGCGAATGGTTTCCGTCGGTCTGGCTCGACGAGCATCAGATGGGCAGCAATGGCGCTCGCATCTTCGTCATGCCGGCAACGGATCCGATCAACCCGAACGTGCACCCGCTGATTTACCGGTGGAACGGGATCCTCGGGCAGTCGCAGGCTGCGGCGCTCGAAGCCGAGGGCAAGGAAGGCATCATCTACAACTCCACGTACACGAACTACTGGCAGGGAGCGATGGCGTGGAGCGGATGGTGGCACAACCAGATCGGGCTGCTCACCGAAGTCGCGAGCGCCCGCGTTGCCGCGCCGATCGAGCAGCAGCGGGCGGCGACGGGGCCGCAGGCGCAATCCGGCCGCGGAGCCCGTTCGACCGACTCCGCGCAGGCCGCCTCGACCGGCTCCGGACGAGGAGGTGGCGGTCCAGAGGGCCGTCGCGGGGCAGGCCCTCTGCCTCCGCCCACCGACATCACGGCCCGCACCGAGTATCCGCGTCCCTGGATGGGCGGCCGCTGGACGCTCCGGGACATCGTCGACTACGAGCTCATTGCCACGATGGCGCTGCTTGACACCGTCGCCGACCGCCGAGAGGCGCTTGTGCGGCAGATCTATGAGGTCAACCGGCAGACGATCGAGCATGGACGCACCGGGGACGTGAAAGCCATCGCCATTCGCGTCGACACCCAGCACGATCCCCACGAAGCGGTTCACCTCGTCGAAAAGCTACAGATGGCGGGCGTGCAGGTATCGCGCGCACGCGGCGCCTTCGAAGCCGACGGTCAGAAATTCGCGAAGGGAACGTTCGTCGTGCCGATGACGCAGGTCTTCGCACGGTACGCGAAGGACATGCTCGAGAAACAAACGTATCCAGAAGTGCGGCGGGCGCCCACTGCTGCTCCGGAAGCGCCCTATGACGTGACGGCCTGGTCGCTCGGTATGCTGCTCGGTGTGGATCACGTCTTCCTGAACTCCACCGTCCCTGCCGCCGCCGCCCTCGAACCGCTGAAGGCGGAGCCGCGGCTCGACGGACGCGTGTCGGGCAATGGCCCGCGCTACGCCTTTGACTATGCCGGCCCCGACGCCGCGCGCGCAATCAACACGTTGCTGAAGCAGGGCGCACGCGTTTCCCTCGAACCATCCAGGGACGGCAAAGCACCGGCGCGGGCGATCGCCACGAACGTTCAGCGGAAATCAGTCGAGGACGCGGCGACGGAGTTCGGCTTGACGGTCGAGAGCCTTGGGAGCGCTGGATCGGCGGCATCGGGTATGAGGATCCGCGCGCCGCGCATCGGCATGTATCAACCCTGGGGCGGCGGCAACATGGACGAAGGATGGACCCGCTGGGTGCTCGAGCAATACGGCTTCGCCTCCACGCCGCTGCACAACGAGGACGTCCGTGCGGGTTCGCTGAAGGAGAAGTTCGACGTTGTCATCCTCCCGGACCAGTCGCCGCAGTCGATCGTGAACGGCAGCACGGGGCCGAACGTGCGTCCAGAGTACAGCGGCGGAATCGGCAGCGAAGGCGTCGCCGCATTGAAGGCCTTCGTCGAAGCGGGGGGCACGCTCGTCACGCTCGGCGTCGCGTCGGACTTCGCGATTCAGCACTTCCCGGTCCCCGTGCGCAACCTGAAGCGGAGTCTCTCTCGCGACGAGCACTTCGCCCCCGGGACTATTCTCCGCATTGAAGTCGATGCGAAGCACCCGATTGGTTACGGGATGGCCCCCTCGACCTACGGCTTCTACAACAACAGTCCGTTCTTTGCTCTGGTGGAAGGATTCGAATCGCAGCAGACATCTGTCGTCGCCCGATACCCCAATCAGGACGTGGTCGCGTCGGGATGGCTCAAGGGGGAAGACCTGATGGCCGGACGTGCTGCGGTCGTGTCGGTCGACCTGAATCCGGGACGGATCGTACTGTTCGGGCTGCGGCCGCAGCATCGCGCGCAGACGCACGCGACCTTCCCGATGCTCTTCAACGCGTTGTATCTGTCGACTGCTGGAAAGGCGGCGGCCTATAGCATCCCGTAGAACTGAAGCGCGTACCGAATGATCTCGGTGAGATACGCCGCGCCGATGGCGCCGACCAGAATCGATTCCCAAAGCATCGCGCGGGCGCGGCTGAGACGCTGGCGCATGGTCTCCGGGGTGACGCCGCAGACTTCCGCCGCCTCGGACGGACGCAAGCCGTCGATCGACACGAGCTGCACGACTTCGCGATACGACGCTGGCAGCTCCGCGAGCGCTGCGTCGACACGCCGCTCGAGCTGGTTCGCCGCCGCCTCCTCGTAAGGCGAGGCGCCTTCGGCAGGCCAGAGGGAAAGGAGCGCGCCGGAGTGTTTGTGCTCCATCAACGTCGACCGGCAGTGGCTCACATAGAGATTGCGCGAGACGGTGAACAGCCATGGTGCCAGGCGCGTGTCGTCCTTCAGACGCGGCGCGTAGGTAACGAGCCGCAGCCATGTCTCCTCGGCGAGGTCTTCCGCGAGGTCGCGCCGGCGGCACAGGCGCGTGAGAAAATTCAGAAGTCGCGCACTGTACTCGGCGTGAACTTCGTTGAATGCCGCCACGTCGCCGGCACGCAGCCGGTCGACCAGCGACAGCTCGGACTCCCGCTCCACCTTGCTAATAACGCGGCGCGCGGCCGGGCGTGACGATGTCACGCTTGTTGCTGCGGCGCGTTTAGATGTAGGGCGACCCTTTAGGGGCGCCTTGGAGGCTGGAATGGAACTCTTCCGCGGAGCGGGCGTTTTTGCCCTGCTCACCATCTTCATCGGGGCTACGCCGCTCCTGATGGGCATCGTCTACGTTGCCCGGCCCACGGACCGCAATCTGGCACTGATGCGGCCCGTATCGCTGGCCGGTCTATTCGGCGCGCTGTGCGGTGTCGCGGGCGGGATCATTACGATCCTGCGAGGAATCGGCGTTGCAGCCGCACCGATAACGGACGTCTATCCGAAAATCGCAATCGGGTTTGCCGAGGCCATGGTTCCGGTGTTCGTGTGTTTCGGCTGCCTTACGATCGCGTGGCTCCTTGTCGCGCTGGGGATGCGACGAGCTGTCTGACGGCATCGACGATCGCGCGTGCGGAAATGCCGTATCGATCGAGCAGCTCGTCGGGCTGGCCGCTGCGCGGCACTTCGCGGACCGCGAGCCGGCTCACCGCGAAACCTCCAGACGCGACGGCCTCGCTGACCGCATCACCGAGCCCGCCCGACGGGCTGTGATCTTCTACGGTGATGAGCGCACCGCCGGTCGCCTTCCCCGCTTCGATCATTGTTTTTGCGTCGATCGGTTGGACGGAGTACGCATCGATGACCCGAATGGTGATTCCGTCCGCCTTCAGCTGATCGTACGCCTTCAGCGCTTCGAACAGAGTCACTCCGGCGGTAATCACCGCCGCCGCGTCGCTGTCGCTCTTCCTGATCACCTTCGATCCGCCAATCGGAAACGATTCTTCGGGGCCGTAGATGACCGGCGTCTTCGGCCGCGACGTGCGCATGTACGCCATGCCCTTGTGGCGCGCCATCTCCACCACGAGCCGCTCGGTGCTGACGGCGTCGGATGGATACAGGACAGCGCATCCGTGAGTGGCGCGCATCATGGACAGATCTTCGAGCGCCATCTGCGAGGGCCCGTCCTCGCCGATCGAGACGCCGGCGTGCGAGCCGGTGAACTTCACGTTCGCGAACGAGATCGCCCCCATCCGAATGAAATCGGCGGCGCGCGTGAGGAAACACGCGAACGTCGAGGGGAACGGGATCGCACCGCGGGCCGAGAGGCCCATCGCGGCGCCGACCATCACCTGCTCGGCGATGAAGTTCTCGAAGAACCGCTTCCCGACGTCCGCGATCTTGTCTTTGTCTTTCTCGAATTTGTCGCTGAATGTGGAATTCTTGACGTCGGCGTCGAGCGCCACGATGCGCGTATCCGCCTCGCCGACCTTTGCGAGTGCAACGCCCCATGCCTCACGCGTCGCGACGCTGTCGCCTTTCTTGTATGACGGGGCAGGAATCTTCGAGTAATCCGCCGACGGCTCGGGGCGGCTCTTCGAACGCGGTCCTGCAATGGAGGGCTTCTCTGCCCCGTCGACCATCTGTTTGTGAAGCTCGGCAACGGCCTTGTCGGTCTCCTCGCCTTGCTTCAGCGCCTTTCCGTGCCAGTTGTCCTGATCCGCGATCGGCAGATCCTTACCGCTCACCTGAATGTGCTCGAGACCTTTTCCCTTTATCGTCTTCGCCAGGATGACCGTCGGGCGCCCTTTCGTCGCGCGCGCCTGATCGTATGCCTTGAGCAGCGACGGGATGTCGTGGCCGTCGACGACGATCGTCTGCCACTCGAAGCCGCGCCATCTCGCCTCGATACGATTCATGTCGTGGCCGAACTGCGTGGGCTGACTCTGCCCGAGGCGGTTGACGTCGACGATGCAGCACAGGTTGTCGAGCTTGTGGTAGACGGCCATGTCGGCAGCCTCCCACACCGAGCCTTCCGCCGTTTCACCGTCACCGAGCAGCACGTAGGTGCGGTAATCGGATACGATCCGCCGCGCGTTGAGGGCGGTGCCGATCGCCGCGCAGATGCCTTGCCCCAGAGAGCCTGTGGCCACGTCGACGAACGGAAGACGAGGCGTCGGATGCCCTTCGAGATCCGAATCCAGACGGCGCAGCTTCAGCAGCTCCTCGCGCGGAAACAGGCCGGCTTCGGCCCACGCCGAATACAAGATGGGCGCGGCGTGACCCTTGGACAACACGAACCGATCGTTGTCGACGTTCTGAGGGTTCTTCGGGTCGTAGTGCATCTCGGCAAAGAACAGCGTCGCGACGATTTCGGCGGCCGAGAGACACGACGTCGGATGTCCGCTGCCGGCGGCGCTCGTCGATTGGACCGAATCGATGCGGAGCTGCGTGGCGAGATTCTTCAGGGTAGGAAGGGATGTCGGCATCGTGCGAGTGTATCACCGCGTCCGACCGTGGGCGTTAGCGTGTCTCGTCGAACGTAGGCCGGGCTGAAGCCCGGCACTACCGTGGGGGGCCGGAATTCGCGAGCAGATAATGCGCCGCGAGCGGACCCTGCTCGAGCGCGTATGGCACCATCGCCGCGAGCGTGCGTTCGGCGAAGCTTTCAAACTCGTGATTGCCCGATGACAATGCGAGGCGGCTCAGCATGCGCGCCGCATCGCAGTTGGTTGCGAATGGCTTGAGTCGCTCCCGAAGCAAGCCCACGTCCTCGTCCGGATCCGCAATGGACCTGTCGAAGAATCCTCCACTCGCGTCGTCCCACATCACGCGAATGGCGAAGTGTGCCAGCTCCTCGGCCATCATTTCGTAGACGATGTTGCCGCCGAGTTCGAACACGTCGAGGCAGGCCGTTGCGGTCGCGATCTGATCTGCGAGCAAACCACCTACGCG
>JBKPTT010000191.1:0-18494 GCA_046735635.1 Acidobacteriota bacterium
GTCTGAACGTGCTCGATGCGGCCGGCGTGAAGGCAGTATCGTCTCAGGCGCTTGCGGAGCAGTTCCATCTCAACGCCGCTCAAATCAGGAAAGATCTGGCGTACTTCGGCGAATTCGGGGTTCGAGGCGTTGGGTATTACGTGAAAGAGCTGCGTCGCCACCTCCGTCAGATCCTTGGTCTCGACGGGCACGTCCCGATCGCAATCATGGGCGCGGGCAACCTGGGCCTCGCGCTCGCGGATTACCCCGGGTTCAGGGAGGAAGGATTTCAAATCGTCGCGCTGTTCGACAGCATGCGCGAGAAGATCGGCCATCGCTCCCGCGCTGGCGTGCCGATCTATGACATCCGCGACTTCCGCAAACACGTGCGCCGCGCGCACATCCGCATCACCGTCATCGCGGTCCCAGCCGAGGCAGCGCAGGCCGTGGTGAACACCGCGGTCGCCGCTGGCATCAAGGCAATCCTGAATTTCTCGCCCGGCGCTCTCGAGGTGCCCGCGGACGTGAAATTGAAGAGCGTCGACCTCACGGTTTCGCTCGAAAGCCTGTCCTTCTTCCTGGCGCAGGGAGAGACAGATGAGTAAACGCCCTCGGCTGTCGCACATCGATTCGCGCGGCACGGTGCGCATGGTGGACGTGGGCGACAAGCCGGTCACGCTGCGCGAGGCGGTGGCGCGTGGACGGATTACGATGTCGCGCGAAGCGCTGCGTCAGGTGCGCGCCGGAACGTTGAAGAAGGGTGACCCGCTGCAGGCGGCCAGGCTCGCTGGAATCATGGCGGCAAAGCGGACGTCCGACATCATTCCCTTGTGTCACCCCCTGCCCCTTTCGCACGCAGACGTCACGCTCGCGCCGCTCGTGGACGGTTACGAGATCGAGGCGCGCGTGCGGACGTCGGCCCAGACCGGGGTGGAGATGGAAGCGCTTCACGCCGTCGCCGTCGCCGCGCTGACCATTTACGACATGGTGAAGGCGGTCGACAAGCGAATGATGATCGGCGATATCCGTCTCGTCGAGAAGCGAGGCGGACGCAGCGGCGTGTTCAAGGCGTGAGGACCGCGCGTACTGTCCTCGTCGGGATCTACAGTCCCTTTGAATCGTGGAACATTCCCGCGTCGCATGTGGCGCGGCTGCGCGAGCTGTTTCCCGAGCACAGCTTCCTGCACGCCACTTCCGACCAGCGGGCTCTCGATCTCATCCCGTCGGCCGAGATTGCGTTCATGTCCGAGCTCCGTCCGAGCCAGTTCGCGGCGGCTCGATCGCTCGCATGGATCCACAGTCCCGCGGCCGGCGTCGGAGGCATGCTCTTCCCGGCGCTCGTGCAATCCCCCGTCGTCCTGTCGAACTCGCGCGGCATCAGCGCGGCAACCATCGCGGAGCATGTGCTCGCCGTCACGCTCGCGCTGTTTCGCAAGCTCCGACTGGCATTTCGCGCGCAGCAGGCGCGCGAATGGGCGCAGAATGCCGTGCTGCTCCCCCCGGCGATTCGCACGATAGGCGGCTCGCGCGTAGTGATCGTCGGCCTGGGGCAAATCGGCACGGCGACCGCGAAGGCGATGTCGGGACTCGGCGCGCACGTGAGCGCCGTCCGGCGGACGATCGCCCGCGAGAAGCCTGCATTCGTGGAGACGGTTGTCGACTCCGACCACCTGCGTGACGAGCTTGCCGCCGCCGATGTCGTCGTCATCGCGGCACCACAGACGACGGAAACGCGCGGCCTCATCGGAAGCCGGGAGCTCGCGGCAATGCGGCGGGAAGCGGTTCTGGTGAACGTCAGCCGCGGAAAGCTCGTCGACGAGGCCGCGCTCGTCGAGGCGCTCGCGGCGGGGCGTATCGCGGGCGCCGCGCTCGACGTGTTCGAACGCGAGCCGCTGCCGACCGACAGCCCGTTCTGGGCAATGGACAACGTCATCGTGACGCCGCACATCGCCGGTTTCCGGCCGGACCACTGGGACGCCGTCGTCGACCTTTTCGCGGAGAACCTGCGCCGCTACGATGCCGGCCAGGAACTGCTCAACGTCGTCGATAAGAGAGCGGGGTACTGAACGCTCGCGCGAGACGCCGCCGCGAGACGCGTCCCTGCCTCCTTCGGCCACAGCCCTGCCGGCGACCAGGTCGCCGAGCGAAGGCTGGTATCATCAGGCGCCATGGCACACATTCCGACGACGACGACGGCACCCGCTGCCTCGACATTCAAACCCTACGTGTCAGCGGCGGAATCGCCGGCGGAGTTCACCGCGAAGGCGGTCGTCCTCGGTATGCTGTTCGGCCTCATTTTTGGCGCGTCGACGGTCTATCTCGGCTTGCGCGCGGGGCTGACGGTCAGCGCCTCGATCCCAATCGCCGTTCTCGCAATCTCCGTCTTGAAGAAGCTCGGCGGCTCCACGATCCTCGAGAACAACATCGTCCAGACGATTGGGTCCGCGGGAGAATCGCTGGCCTCAGGCGTCGTGTTCACGATACCGGCGCTGATCTTCCTGGCGCCGTATGGTCCGGTCTATTTCAATTACTGGCAGATCACGCTCCTGGCGATTGCCGGCGGCATCATGGGTGTCCTGATGATGGTGCCGCTGCGACGGGCGCTCATCGAGACGGAGCATGGCGTGCTGCCCTATCCCGAGGGCACGGCGTGCGCCGATGTCCTCGTCGCGGGCGAGCGCGGCGGTGCGTTGGCACGCACCGTGTTCCAGGGGTTGAGTGTTGGAGCCGCGTGGAAGGCAGTGTCCTGGATCTTTCAGATCTTTCCAACGGCTGTCGGATATACGGTGGCACGCACCGGCGTCTTTCCGAACGCCACGTTGAACCTCGATCTTTCACCGGAATACATGGGCGTCGGCTACGTCATCGGTCCGCGGATTGCGGGAGTCATGTTTGCGGGCGGGGTCCTGTCGTGGCTCGTGCTGCTGCCACTCCTTTCGATCCTCGGCAATTACATGACCGTGCCGTTCCCGCCGGTCCCGGCGAGCGGCCTGCGGATCGATCAGATGTCGGCGCGTCAGTTGTGGAGCGCTTACATCCGCTACACGGGCGCAGGGGCCGTCCTGGCAGCGGGCCTCATCACGCTCGCACGCACGATACCGACGATCGTTGCCTCGTTCCGTGAAAGCCTGAAAGACTTCGGCGCGGGTGCAGCCGCCGGTGGACGCCTCAGGACCCAGCAGGACATGCCGCTGTCGATCGTGCTCGTCGGATCGCTGCTGCTCGCGCTCTTCCTCGCCGTCACGCCGGGTATGCCGACGCGCGGATATTTCGTCGCATCGGTGCTGATCGTCATTTTTGGGTTCTTCTTCGTGACGGTGTCATCGCGCATCACGGGACTCATCGGAAACTCGTCGAACCCGATCTCCGGGATGACGATTGCCACGCTGATTCTCACCTGCACGATCTTCGTCGCGGCAGGGATGACCGGCGACTTTTATGCGCCCATCGCGCTCGGCGTCGGCGCGGTCGTCTGCATAGCGGCCGCGATTGCGGGCGCAACCTCGCAGGACCTGAAGACGGGCTTTCTGGTAGGCGCGACGCCAATTCGCCAGCAGATTGGCCTCGTCATTGGCGTGTTGACGGCGTCGTTCGTCATCGGCATCACGACGCTCTATCTGCACCGCATCATGGTGATCGGCTCGCCATCGCTGCCGGCGCCACAAGCTACGCTGATGTCGACGATTATCAAGGGGCTCTTGAGTCAGAACCTCCCGTGGGGCCTCGTCCTCGTCGGCGTGTTCATCTCGATCAGCCTCGAGCTCTGCGGAATCCGCTCGCTCTCGTTTGCGGTCGGCTCGTACCTCCCAATCGCGACCACGGCGCCGATTTTCGTCGGCGGCCTCGTGCGCTGGTTCGTCGAGCGCCACACGGGACAGGCGGAGGAATCGGAAATCAGTTCAGGGACGCTTTTCAGCTCGGGGTTGATTGCCGGCGGATCGCTCGCGGGCATCCTGTATGCGGCGCTCTTCGGCCGCAACATCATCGGCGCAG
Source organism: Acidobacteriota bacterium (assembly GCA_046735635.1). Classification (GTDB taxonomy): domain Bacteria; phylum Acidobacteriota; class Vicinamibacteria; order Vicinamibacterales; family 2-12-FULL-66-21; genus JALZOC01. The sequence continues at coordinate 3,973 of JBKPTT010000191.1, forward strand.
CTGATGATGCGGATACGCCGGGCCTCATTCCGTTCCTCCACAACGGCACGGTTGGCACCGTTGGTGGCGCCGCGCTGTTCTTCGTGCTTGCCCTGGTGCTCGCGCGTGCTGGGCGTAAACGACTTGAGTAGACCCATCTCTGCGGCTCTCGTCATAGTTGGCCTCGCGGCACTCGCCGGCGCTCAGGCGCCCGAACGAATCGCCACGACGGCCGAAGCCCTGGTCGCGAATCCTCTCTTCTTTCATGGCAAGCGCGTCGTCGTACGCCACGCGGTAAAGCAGACGGGGCAGCTGTTCGAGCTCGAGGCCACACCCAAGCCCGTGTTCGTCTACTGGAGGGACTCGCCCGGGGGAACCGACGGCGAAATTCGTGGCGATTTCTACGATCTGGGCCGCATGGAAGAGGGGGACAGCCGATTCTCGTCGTACAACTTCGCGCCCATCATCGAATTGCTCAACAAGGGCCGATGGCCCGGCCACGATCAGATCTTCGTGATACTCGCGGCCACGTTCGTCGAAGGGCCGCTGCCTCCGACGCCAACGATCCGCGCCATCGCGCTCGCGCCAGACAAGTACGACGGGCGGGAGGTGACGCTGACCGGCCGTTTCAAGGGGCGGAATCTGTACGGCGACCTTCCTCAGGGCGTCGGCAGGACCAAGTGGGACTTCGTGCTGCAGTCAGCGGACGCGGCAATCTGGGTGACGGGCCTCCGGCCGAAGGGCAAGGACTTCGATCTCGATCCCGGCGTACACATGGATACCGGCCGCCGTCTCGAGGTCAAAGGAACGGTTCAACGAGAGGGAACCACGGTGTGGCTTGCCGGAAAGGAGCTGCGGTTGGCGACCGCGACGGAGGAAGTGCCCGTCGAGATCGGCCGTCCGCCGCTGCCTCCGGAGCCTCCGCCCTCGGTGATTTTCAGCGCGCCGCTGCCGGATGAAACCGACGTGCCCGCGTCGGTGAAGATTCGGATTCAGTTCTCGCGCGACATGAACGCGCCGACGTTTCGGAATCGCGTACAGATACGGTATGCGGGGCCGAAGGCGCCGTCGACGCCGCCGCCCGCCTTCACGGCCAACTACAACGACGCGAACCGTTCGATTGAGATCGCGTTCAAGGAGCCGCTCGCCAGCGATCAAGTCGTCGAAGTGCAGCTCGCGGAAGGCATCACCGCAATCGATGGCCAGGTGATGAAGCCGTGGACGCTGCGGTTCACGACGGGACAATGACGCGCGAGCCGGGGCATAAAGCCCCGGCCTATAGCACACTCCGCCTTAGACGGCCGGTACCGGCTGCCGCGCGAACCGGCGACGCACCGCGCCGTAGATCCACGCGGCAAACGTAATCATCAGAATCAGGCACAGCACGACCACGGCAGCCGCGATCACGGGGTGCTTCAGCGCGAGGATCCCGAGCCCGACCACGAACACATCTTCGGTGATGCTGAGGATCCAGTTGCTGAACGGCTCCGGACTGGCGTTAGCGAGGACGCGCGTTCCGGCCTTGCTGAAATGCGTACCTGCGGCGAGCGTGCCGCCGAAGAGAGCGGCCAGGCCCTCCATGGCAGGACTCGCGTGCCCGAGCGTCGCCACAGCGATCACCGCTCCGCCGATCGGACGAATCACGGTGTGAATCGCGTCCCACACCGAATCGAGCCACGGGACCTTGTCGGCGACGAATTCGACGAGGTACATCACGATCGCGGTGCCGATCACGATGTCGTTGTCGAACACTTTGAATTGCGGCGGGAGCGTGACCCAGTCGAACCTGCTCGCGAGCCCCAGAATCGCGACAGTCGCGTACAGGTTAATCCCCGCCGCGAACGAGAATCCCATCGTCCGGCCGAGCGTGGTCAGGAGGTCCATATTCGTACTATCCACCCTTTAGGCCGGCCGATTCAACAGATCCTGTATCTGATCCCGAACGGCCTGCACGAGGACTTCGCGGTCGTCGAGGGTCAGCCCGGCCGTTTCGTTCGGGCGCCCAATCCGGACGTGAACGGCGACCGGGTGAATAATCAGACTGCCTTTGCGCATCGCCTCGCGAGCGCCCTTGATCGCGATTGGGACGATGGGCACCTGTCCTTTGATCGCGAGGATGAAGCCGCCCTTCTTGAACGGCAGCAAGTCGCCCGTCCGGCTGCGCGTGCCTTCAGGAAAGATCAGGAACGAGTTACCGTCGCGAAGTGCTGCGGCGGCGCCTTCGATCGCGGGCAGGCTCTGATCGCGATTGCCGCGTTCGAGCGGAACGAAGCCGGCGAGGTCGAACGCGCGGACGAGAATCGGCAGCTTGCGCAGCTCGGCTTTATAGAGGATCCGCAGCCGCGGAAAGAGCGCGCGCAGCACGTCGAACAGGATCGGCGGTTCGACCTGGCTCGTGTGATTCGCGGCATACACGGCAGGGCGTTGATGCTGTATGTATTCCGCGCCCTCGAGAACGATCCGGAGACCGCTCAGCCGAAGGCCGATCCACACACCCAGGTGACCGACTCGGTACAGGAGCGTGCGATTGCGGAAGACGAGCGCGATGAGGAGGAGTGGAGGACCGACAAAGAGAACGTACATCGCAACGAAGAAGTACGTGGCAATCGATCGAAGCGCTGGCAGCATGAAAAAAGAAAGGGGACGGACCCCGAAAACGAAGCCCGTCCCCTTAATCTGTCACCCGAATCAAGCGTGCGCTACGATGCCTTCGCGGTGCGCCGAGCCGTCACGCGCGTCGAGGTCGTCGCTTTCGCCGCCTTCGCGCGGGCAATCGACCGCGTCTTCGTCGTGAAGCAGCGATCGAGCGCGCGGTCCACCTTCTCCTCGATCGCGGTATTGATTTCACGCGACACTTCGGAGATTTCCGAAACGACGAGGAACTTCGCCCGATCGAGCATACGCTTCTCGCGGAAGGAGAGGTTCTTGGACCGTGCGAGGAACGTCAGGCTCTTGAGGACTTCGACCACGTCGTAGATGGATCCGGTGCGCATCCGATCCGAGTTGTCCTTGAAACGCCCTTTCCAGTTCTGATGATTGTCGATTTTGCCGTCGCCGAGGAGGGAGAACAACCGCTCGATTTCGTCGTCGCCGATCGCGCGCCGGAGGCCGACGCCGTCGACGTTGTCCACAGGAACGAGAACCGTCGTTTCGTTCGCTACCATTCGCAGATGGTAGAAACCGCAAGTTGTTCCCAGGATGGTTTTGGTTTCGATGCCCTGAACGACGCCGAGCCCGTGGTTTGGGTAAATGACCTTGTCACCGACCTGGAATGTCACATGTCCCCCACTGAAGTAAGGTGATTAGGCTGGATGGTACCCGCGCTGAGCAGTCCTTTCAGTATAGTCGAATGCACTACAGAGGTGCAACGAAAAACCCACAGAAATTGGCGGATTTTGCACAATCCTGCGCTTGGCGGCGGCATTCGGACCGACTTGGAAACCGACGCCCGATTCGTCGACTCGACCCTTACTTGGGAGTCTAATTCTCTGTAGGCGAACAGGTTGCGGCCGAATGCCCGAGGCCGTTTCGTTGTGTACGAATATGATGCGCTGATGCCGAAGACAGCCGTTCTCTATTCCGTACTGCTGTGCTCCCTGGTCGGCCTGGTCGGGTCCGGACAGTATCTGGCCCCTTACGTGGCAACGCCCGAGGACGTCGTGGACCGCATGCTCGATTTCGCCGCAACGACGTCGCGTGACACCGTCTACGACCTCGGATGCGGCGACGGCCGAATCCCGATTGCCGCCGCGAAAAAGTATGGCGCACATGGGGTGGGTCTGGACATCGACCCGAAGCTCGTGGCCCTTGCTCGCGAAAACGCGAAGGCTGCCGGCGTGGAGCGGCTCGTCGACTTCCGCGTGCAGAACGTGCTCGACGCGGACGTCTCCCCTGCGACCGTCGTCACGTTGTATCTCTTGTCGTCCTCGAACGAACGGCTACGGCCGATGCTCCAGCAGCAATTGAAGCCGGGCGCGCGGATCGTCTCGCACGCGTTCAGCATGGGACGCACGTGGCCCGCCGACAAGGTGGATCACTTCGTCAGCGCCCGCGGAGACGAGGTGACGTTGTATTTGTGGCGCATCAAACCGTGATACTTTCACCGCGCATGCGGCGATACCGGTGCGCGGTTTTTGCGATCGTTGTCGCGATCGCGGCGGCATTCGCGCGATGATCGCGAGGCGAGAGAAGATGAAGGCAGCAATCGACGCGCTCGTCAAGGAAAACGGCGAGTCCACGGTATTCGTGCAGTGATGAGATCGCGCGTTCTCCAGGCGACGTTGGCGGCCGCAGTCGTTTTCGCTGCCGCCCCCTCGGCGGCGCCCCCAGCCCGAATCGTGGCGGTCGCCGACGTTCACGGCGCGGGTGCGACGTTCGCGAAGCTGCTGCAACGCGCAGGGCTCATCGACGAGCGTCAGCAATGGATCGGCGGCACCGCTGTTCTCGTCCAGACAGGCGACCTGCTCGATCGCGGCACCGACGTCAAGTCGGCACTCGACCTGCTGATGGCCCTCGAACCGCAGGCAGCGGCCGCAGGCGGTCGCGTGCAGGTCGTCCAGGGCAATCATGAAGGGATGAACATGCTCGGTGAGACGCGCGACACCGCGCCCGAGCTGTTCGCGGCGTTTGCCGACGACAAGTCCGAATCCCGCCGCGAGCAGGCTCTGGAAGCGGCGCAAAAGATCGCCAAGGGCGCGTCGGTCGACAAAGCCGCGTGGATGGCCGCCCATCCGCCCGGCTACATCGAATATCGCGACGCGTTCAGCCCCACCGGACGTTACGGCAAGTGGCTGCGCACCAAGCCGGCCGCTGTCGAGATCGAGGACACGATTTTCATGCACGGGGGCATCAACCCGGCATTCACGACCGAGACGCTGGACGGCATCAACAAACGCGCGCGTCAGGAGTTGCTGGATTGGGACCAGGGACTCAAGTGGCTCGTGAATCACGACCTGGCGCTTCCCTTTGCGACGCTGAAGGAAGCCGTGGACGCGGCAGGCGGCGAATACAACCGCATCGCGGCCCGCGTGAAAAAGGAAGGCATGGCGAGCGACGACGACGCCGCGACCGTGAAGGTGCTCGTGCCGCTCCTCAAGATCGGTGAATCGAGCCTGCTGGCGGCCGATGGCCCGTTCTGGTTTCGCGGGTACAGCACCTGGACCGACGACGAGGGGGCGCCGCTCGTCGCGGCGCTGCTGAAGAAGTACAAGGTCAAGCGCTTTGTGACGGGACACACGCCCCAGGCCGACGGGCGCATCAGAAGCCGCTTCGACAACACCGTGTTCCTGATCGATACCGGGATGCTCGACGGGAAGTTCTATCCGAACGGCCGGGCGTCAGCCCTGGAAATCAAGGGTGACGTCGTGACGCCGATCTACGTGGAGTGACGCGCCGCGAACTCACGGCGCGGTGCTGTATCTCGCCATCGCCAGGTCCACGAGCTCTTCGATCAGCTGGGTGTAGTTGCGGCCGGATTTCCGCGCCGCCATGGCGAATTCCGCCTTCGATGCGAGCCACGGATTCGGGTTGGCCTCGATGACCGCCACGCGGCCATCGGGTCGGAGGCGCATGTCGATACGCGCATAATCGCGAAGCTCGAGCGCCTGGAAGACCGCCACGGCGGTCTGCTGCAGGAGCGCCGCAGTTTCATCGGGGAGGTCCTCAGCGACGGCCGACTTCGTGTCTCGGTAGGCGCGCGTCCCTTTCCCCCACTTCACCTCGGCTCCGGCAATGCGCGGCCGCCCCTCGGGGAGCTTCGACAGATCGAGCTCGATAACCGGGAGGGGCGTCGGGTTGTCGTTGCCGATCACGCCGACATACATCTCGCGGCCTTCGACGTACTCTTCGATCAGGACCGGCGAATCGAAGTTCGCGTGCAGCCAGTCGATGCGCTCCATCAGCTCGCGGATCGACGACACGACCGCATTGAATTCGATGCCGATCGATCCATCCTCGCGGGCCGGCTTGACGATAACGGGGAACTCCAGGTCGTGCGAGAAATCCAGCCGTCCGCGGTACGAGTGCGCAAATACCGGAGTATGAATACCGTGGAATTCGAGGATCTTCTTCGCGACCGCCTTGTCCTGGGAATACAGCAGCCCGCGCGATCCGGCGCCGGTGAATCGCTTGCCGAGCAGCTCGAGATACGCGGCAATGCAGTAGTCGGCGGTGTCCGAGCCGCCGAACGATTCCGCCAGATTGAAGACCAGATCGCAATCGAGTCGGTTGACGGCGTGGAGGCTCTTCATCGAGCCGTCGAGCACGTGAAGCGTCGCTTCGTGCTCGAGTTTCCCGAGCGCTTCGGCGACCTCGTCCTCGACTTCCTTTTTGTCCAGCGTCCGGACGAGGGGCGCCTTCTCGCTGGCCGCGGCGTCGGCGTCCTCGGGCTCTTCCCACCGATCGTACAGAACGACGACGTTCAGTTTGCCCACGATCGCGCGCGATTATAAGGAGTCGGTGTACACACGCCAATAATCCTATCGGGTCGACCGCCTGGTTTCATTAACAGATCGTGTTGACAGACGAGCGCTCCGGCGGCAAAGATTCGTTTCGTTTCAACGACCATCACCGGAGGATGGACAGTGCAAAGACTGCTGGGAACGGTGTTACTCGGACTGAGCGTCTGCGCCGCCGCGTGCGGAGGTGGCGCGAAGGAACAGGAATTCAGCGCGACCGACGCGCAGGCGATTCGGCAGGTGTCGGGCAATCTCGCGACGGCATTCAACGCCAAGGACCTGGACAAGATCCTGGCCCTCTACACCGACAATTCGGTGTTCATGCCGCCGAACAAGCCGCTCCTGCGCGGGCGGGATTCGTTGAAAGGTTTTTACAATGGCCTGATCGCGGGCGGGTCGCACGATCTGAAAATTACCGTCGACGATGTCGTCGGGCACGGTCCGCTGGGCTACGAGAGCGGGACGTACGAGATGATGAACGGTACCGTCCACGATCGGGGGAAGTTCCTCTTCGTCCTGCGCAACATGTCGGGGAATTGGAAGATCGAGTATACGAGCTGGAGCTCGGATCTGCCGCCCACATTGCCATAGATTGCCAGAATCGCCGTAATTGCCAGAATTTCGTTCCGTGAATTGATCAATTCAATTTCGGCAATTCTGGCAATTTCGGCGATTCGCCGTAGCGCCGCAGTTGCGGCGTTACGGCGGTGACCCAACCCGTCGCGACGAGACATCCAACTCCGCCGCTCACGACCGACACGATCGGACCGAGCCAGTTTGCGACGAGGCCAGCCTCGAGCTCCCCGAGCTGCGGTCCGCCGATGAAGAACACCATATTGACCCCCATCATGCGGCCGCGCATGCCGTCCGGCGTCTCGAGCTGCCGAATCAGGTTGCGATAGACCATGCTCACGGTATCGGCCGCGCCCGTCGCCGCCAGGCATCCGAACGTCAGCCAGAACATCGTCGACAGACCGAAGCCGATCGTCGCGAGGCCGTACACCATGACGGCCGCAATGAGCACCGGGCCGCGCCGTTCGATGAAATCGACGGCGCGCACCATCACCGCGCTCGCGAGGAGCGCGCCGGCTGCCGGCGCGGCGTACAGCCATCCGTAGCCGCGCGCGCCGACGTGCAGCACGTCCTGCGCGAAGATTGGCAGCAGCGCCGTCGCCGAGGAGAAGAACGTCGCGAAGAAATCCAGCAGCATTGTCGAACGGATGAGCGGCGCCCGGAACACGAACCGCAGGCCGTCGAGCGCCGCGGCAATCGTGAACGCGCCGCGATCGGTCGCCGTGCCGGGACCGAGGTGTGTGCTCCCCTGTCCTTTCATGACCGCGAGCGCACCGATGACGAACAGAAACGAGAGCGCATTGACGGCGTAGACCCATCCGACATTCGTCGTTGCGATCATCAGACCGCCGAGCGCGGGCCCGGCGACCGAGGCAGTCTGTATGGCAATCGTGTTGAGGCTGATCGCGTTCGGCAGGTGCTCTCTCGGCACCAGCGAAGGGACCAGCGCCTGACGGGCCGGCAGATCGAACGCGCCAACCGCCGACGAGCACGCCGACAGCACGTAAATCGGCCAGACGACGTGGAGGCCTCTGAGCGTGACCACGGCGAGGACGCCCGCGAGGATCGCCATCATCGACTGCGTCGCCAGCATCAGCGTGCGCCGGTTCCACGCGTCGGCGGCAACACCGCTGACCAGAGAGAAAATCAGGATAGGACCGATACGCGCGAGGCCGACGAAGCCGAGCGCCAGCGCGCGGCGATCGTCGGGCACGAGCAGCGACACGTGCCACAGGATGGCCGCCGTCTGCATCGACGTTCCGGTGAAGGAGAGAAGGAGTCCGGCCCAGAGAAGACGGAAATCACGATGGCGCAGCGCTACGAGCACGTATTGCCATAATTGCCATAATTGCCGGAATTGCCAAAATTGATTTTCAAATGGATCGATTAATTATGGCAATTCTGGCAATTCCGGCGATTATGGCAATTCACCTGGGCACGAACGCGTCCAGGATTCGCTCGCGCGCGACCGCTTTCGACGCAAGCTCCGCCTGGCGGGCGAGCACGTCCTGTTCGTACGTCACCGGCGGCGTATCGTCGCGGTAGAACAGACCGGTATAAAGCAGCCGCCCGTAATCCTGCGCGAGTCTCAGCGCCGCGATCCGATCGGACGGATCATGCCCGATCGACTCGAGCGGCTTCATCTCCGCCTTCTGAGCCTTCAGCTGCGCTTCGGGCTGTCCGTAGGTGATGCACGGAGACTGCACGTTGATGAACGCAAAGCCCGGATACCTGATCCCCTGCTCGATCATCGACGCAAGACCGCCCATGTCGGCCGGTGTCCCTTGTGCCACGAACCGCGCCCCGTACCCGAGGACGTACATCAGCGGGTTGACTGGATCTTCGAGGCTGCCGAACACGGAGGACGCGGTCTTGAGGCCGCGCGGCGAAGTCGGAGAGAGCTGCCCCTTGGTCAGCCCGTAGATCTGGTTGTCCATGACGACGTAGGTCACGTCGAGATTGCGGCGGATGGCATGCGGCAGATGTCCGCCACCGATCGAGAATCCGTCGCCGTCGCCGCCAGCGACCAGGACGAGTAGCTCCGGATGCGCGAGCTTGATGCCCTGGGCGATCGGTAGCGCGCGACCGTGCACACTGTTGAAGCCGTACGCGGTGGTATAGCCCGGAATTCGGCTCGAGCACCCGATGCCCGACACGAAGGCAATCTCGTGCGGCGGACGACCCACGGCCACGAGTGCGCGATAGATCGCCTGCAAGACGCCGAAGTCGCCGCACCCCGGACACCAGATGGGCTTCAGGTCGCTTTTGTAATCCTTCGCTTGAAACATCACGTCGTCTCCACCAATTGCTGATTGCTGATGTCTGATTGCTGATTCATTGTCATTCGTCAATCAATCAGCAATCAGCAATCGCAATTCAGCATTTCCATTTCAGCGCTTCCACATGCGTCAATAAATCAGCAATCAGCAATCGCAATTCAGCATTTCTTCTTCAGTCCGCTTGCGCTTCGATCGCACCGATCCGGTCGCGTTCGACCGCAATGGCCATGTCCTGGATGCGCTCCGCGATTTCTTGCGGCGTGAACGGATTCGATCCGCTGCGCGAGAACGGCTCGATCCCGCGGGGCACATCGAGGAACATCCGGAGCACGCGATACAGCTGTCCCTGGTGCGACTGCTCGACCACCAATCCCATGCGGACCGACGCGAAGAACTCTTCGTACACCTCGGAGGCGACCGGATACAGCAGCCGCGGCACGAGCAGCTTGGCGCGAACGCCACGCTTTCGCGCGCGCTCCAGGCCTTCGCGCACGACGCCGGCAACGCTTCCCCACGCGACGAGACCGATGGGTGCCTGCGGATCGCCGTAGACGTCGAAGAGATCGCGGCGAGTCGTGAGCGGCGTCAGCTTGGTGATCCGCTTCTCGTTCATCCGCGCGTGCATGGCGCCGCTTGCGGTCGGCGCTCCTGCCTCGTTGTGCTCGATTCCCGATGCGAGATAGTTCCCTCCGGGCGTGCCCGGCTCGCTGATCGGGCTCACGCCCGACGGCGTCAGCGCGAACCGCCGGTATGCCTCCAACTCCGGTCCGGATGGCCGGCGGCGCTCCGACAAAGCGATGCGCGACGTGTCGATCGGATCGACGATTTCCTTTCGCTGACCGATCTCGGCGTCGGTCAACAGGATGACCGGCGTCTGGTACTGCTCGGCGATGTTGAAAGCGTCAACCGTCGTGCGGAACGTGTCCGCCACGGTCGTCGGCGCGAGAATCGGCCGGACGGCGTCGCCGTGTGACGAGAACGCCGCCTGCAGCAGGTCCGCTTGTTCGCTCTTGGTGGGAATGCCGGTCGACGGACCGCCGCGCTGGACGTTCACGCATACGAGCGGGAGCTCGGCAATCGTGGCGAGGCCGAGGATTTCGGTCTTGAGCGACATACCCGGTCCCGACGTTGCTGTCATCGCCTTCTTGCCGGCGAACGAGGCGCCCACGACCGCGCCTATGCCGGCAATTTCGTCCTCCGCCTGGAACACGACGCCGCCGTACTTCCACAACTCGCGGCCGAGGTACTGCATGATTTCCGTCGACGGCGTAATCGGATAGCCGCCGAAGAACGTGCAACCCGCAAAGATCGCTGCCGCGCCGCACATCTCGTTGCCGTCGGTCAGGATCTTGGGTACTGCGGGCCGTGTGATCGCTTCCAGTTGCCGAGCGGCTGCGACGGGGTTCTTCGCTGCGTAGTCGCGACCGGCAGCAAAGGCGAGCTCGTTCTTTTCCAGAACTTCCGCTCCTTTTTTCCCCAGCTTCCGCCGGATGCCGGCAACGAGCGCGTCCGGGCTGAACCCGAACCAGCCCGACATGAGGCCGAGGACGACGTTGTTCTTTGCCTTGTCGGTGCCGGCGAGCTCTTTCGCGATCTGCGCGATGGGCGCCGCGATCACCGCCGCGGGCCGGACGCCGACCAGCGGAATGCCGTCTGGTGCCTGCGCGAACTGGGAATCGTAGATGACGATCGTGTCGGATCCGACCGGCAGCTCGGCGCCGAAGCGCAGAAAATCGTCCCAGTTGAGCGCAACGGCGACATCGAGCGTGCCGCCGACCGTGAACACTTCGTCAATCGCGACGCGCAACCGGAACGACGACTCGCCGCCCCGAATCTGGGGGCCAAAACTCTTGGTCATGACGGCGTGATAGCCGTCGATCGCGGCCGCGGTGATGAGCGATTCTCCGGCCGAGATCACGCCGTCTCCACCCGCGCCAGCCATGCCGATCAACAGATCCCTCGTAGACATGCGAGGACCGAAGGCAAGCCGAGTGCCCCAAGGCAAACATGGGGAAAACCGGCGGGAACAGGGCCGCGCTGCCGGATTTCCGGCAGTGCCGAATCAACAGCCTTCCTGGGAAGCCGCACGTGCCGACGGCAGGCAGAAGAAGCGACATTCCGAAGACGGGCTGATGGGCGGGTCACCGACGACGCGAAGCTCACGAGGATTACGAAGCCAACCTGTTTGTCTTCGTGTGCTTCGTGTGCGCGGCGGGGCGCCCCGTTCGGCGTCACCCGCGTATCGGGTTTTGAAAACGCGTCCTCGACTGATCGGTTCGCTTCAAAACCCGTGTCAGGCGCGGGGCCGCCGAACAGCCCCACCGGGTGCTCGGCCAAAAGCGATGATCACGGGAGAGGGCCTGCGCGCTTCGTGAGCTTCGTGTTCATCGTGTTATGGCCGCCCCGTTTCGCATGCCGCGGACGCCGCTGATTGCTCACTCCCTCAGCGACTTGATCGGGTCTGTCGCCATCGCGCGCGCGGCGGGCCCGCAGGCAGCGACGAGTGTCACGACAATCAGGCAGACGGCGGCAGCCGCGTAGGACAGTGGATCACCTGGCGTCACCCCAAACAGCAGGCGCGACATGATTCGGGCAGCGGAGAACGCCGCCGCGGCACCCGCCAGGGCCCCGAGGCCGGCGAGCATCGCGCCGTCTCCGAGCACCATTCGCGCGATGCGTCCGGTCGTGGCCCCCAGCGCGAGCCGGATCCCGATTTCCCTCGTGCGCTCCGTCACGACGCACGAGACCACGCCGTACAGACCGACGATCGCCAACGCGGCCGCGAGGACGCCGAGCAACGTCGAGAACACCGCAGCCGTCCGAATCAGGAAGAAGCCGTAGCCGCCGTCGAGCGCTGCCTCCATGCTTTGCACGTCGTAGAGCGGCAGCGCGGGATCGAGATCCCGAATCACGCGCTCGACGTCCGGCGCGAGCGACTCCGGCCGCGGCGATGAGGTGCGGAGGTGCAGCACGCGCAGCCCGGTATATCGTTGCGTCAGCGGAACGTAATAGTAGGGTTCAGGCTGTTCGAAAAGGAGCCGGTACTTGCTCGCGGCCGCGACGCCGACGACCTGGAGCGCGGTTCCGTCCGATTCGACGAAGCGCCGGCCGATCGGATCCTGACCCGGCCACAATGCGCCAGCCAGCTGCTGATTCACGACTGCCACACGCTCGACACGGGCCGTGTCGCGATCGTCGAAGGCGCGCCCGCGGAGGATAGGAATGCGCATCACGTCGAAGTAACGCGCGCCCACCACGTTCCAGCCGGCCCCGATCCGATCTGCCCGTGCTGACGTGCCTGCCGGCGCAACGCGAGCGGTCAGTCGAACGTACCCGAGCGGCACCGTCATCGCGTAGCTGAGATCTTCGACCGCCGGCATGCGCCGTGCGCGCCGCTCGATTTCGTCGAACAACTCACGCCCGCGCGCGTCGGTGTAGCCGAGCTGGGCAACATCCATTTGCAGGTTCAGCACGCCCCGCGGATCGAACCCGAGATCCATATGACGCGCCTCGCGCAGGCTGCGGATGAACATCGCTGCAACGACGAGGAGCACGAAGCATGCGGCGATCTGCGCGACGACGAGGAAGCCCGTGACACGATGCCGCCGCGACGAGCCGCGACGGTCGCGCAAGTTGGCGTCGACCTCTACGCGTGAGCCGCGAAGCGCGCTCACAATTCCCACCGTGGCAGCCGTGAGACACGTCAGCGCCATCGCGAATGCCAGCACGCGGCCGTCAATGGCGAAGTCGAGATGCGCCGGGAGGTTTCCGGGCAGACGCACAGTGCGAAGCGCAGCAGCGGTCCATGAGGCGATCGCTACTCCGGCCGCACTGCCGAGCGCCGCGACGAACGCCGCCTCGACGGCCAGCTGCTGGACGAGCCGTGCGCGACTGGCGCCCATCGCCACGCGGATGGCAAGCTCCCGCCGGCGAGCCGCCGCCCGCGCGAGCAGCAGATTGAGGACGTTGACGTCGGCCGCGAGGAGGACGAGCGCGACGAGCAAGAGAATGACGCCGCTGCCGAATGCGTTCGAGCGGGCATTATCCTCCTCCGGCCGTGCGAGGCGCTCGGGGATCGCTGTCACGCGCACGCCCGTGTTGCTGTCGGGGTATTCGCGCTGCAGCCGGCTCGAAACGACATCGAATTCGGCAGTCGCGCGCCTGAGCGACACGGCGGTCCGCAGACGTCCGATCGTGTGCAGGTGGCGGGCGTTCCGATCGCCGAATACGTCGGCGCTCGACCAGTTCACCGGGAGATACAGCTCCGGATCGGCAAACGCGAACGCACCGGTGAAACCGCGAGGCGCGACGCCGACAATCGTACAGGGCTGCCCGTTTACGAGCAGCTTCTCACCGACCACCGCAGGATTTGCGCCGAGCCGCGTCCGCCACGCGTCGTACCCGATCACCACGACGGCGCTGACGCGGCCGCGAACGACGTCACCTTCATCGATGAGACGCCCAATGGTGGGCGAGAGACGCAGCAGCGGAAAGTAGCCGCCGGTCACCCACGTCACGAGCACTCGCGCCGGTGCCTGATCGTCGAAGGCCATGCCGGCGAACCCGGCGGAATAGCCTGCCGCCCCTTCGAGAACACCCGTCGCGCCCGCGCGGTAATCGTCGATCTCGGGATACGAAAGCGGGCCCAGCGTGCGCGACGGCGCCCTCGACGCCGCGAGTACGACGAGACGATCCGCGTCAGCCACCGGAAGCGGCCGAAACATGAGCGCGTTGACCACGCTGAACACCGCGGTGTTCGCGCCAATTCCAAGGGCGAGAGTCAAAACAGCGGTTGCGGTAAACGCAGGCGAGGCGCGCACCACACGCACCGCCTGGCGCAGATCACCCGTGATAGCTCCAAGCCACCGCACGGGGGGATCATACGCTTCGCACGTCCAATTCAGAATGGCGCGTGCCAAGTGCCGAATTTCCGAATGTCGAGTGCGGAATGCCGACTGGAATGCGGAATGCCGAATGGAATCTCGAGTGCCGACTGGAATGCGGAATGCCGAATGGAATGTCGAATGGCGAATGGCGAATGGCGAATGGCTAGACCGTGTGTTTTGAATGCGAGCGGGAGTGTTGAAATGCCGAACGGAGTATTGAATCCCAGGCGGAGTGTGGAAATGCCGAATGCCGTCCGCGCCATTGTTGGTACCCGGGACGTTATGATTGTGGCGCCGGAATCGTCATTCAACATTCCAATCGACATTCGACATTCGACATTCGAATCGAC
>JBKPTT010000192.1:0-13052 GCA_046735635.1 Acidobacteriota bacterium
CCGCAGGAGAGAGCGCTGATAGGCGCGGAAGCTCTCGTAGATGTCGTCGCCGAGCTTCATGTCCATGCCCGACTCCCAGTAGTCCATACCGCGCGCCTGCAGGACACGCCGGATGAGCGTCTTCTCGTCGATCTTGAGGTAGAAGACGAGGTGCGGCGCGATCGCGAAGCCATACAGGTTCCGCATCCATGTACGATCGACACCGCGCACGCCGGCTCGGGCCATTGCCGTGAAAATGTAGCGGTCGGAGAGCACGATGAATCCGGCCTTCAGTGCGGGGATGATCTCCTTCTCGAGACGATCGGCGAAGTCGGTCGCGTAGAGCAGGACGAAGGTGAGCTTGTTGAGCGTGTTGCTCGCTTTCGCGAGCTCGATTGTCGGCTGCATCAGCTCCGAGCGTGTCCAGCCAGTCTCGACGACGCCATAGCCCTGAACCTCGAGCCACTCGCGGAGGAGCCGGATCTGCGTCGAGCGGCCGACGCCGTCGGTGCCTTCGATCGCGATGATCTTGCCCGGGTAGCCGTCGAGCGGCAGGTAAGGAATGCCGTTCGCGTAATAGCCGCCCGGCCGGATTGGTCCAGGCGCGTCAGACGAGTTGCTCGTCGAGCTGTTCATCGGTTTCCTCGATCTGCAGGTACTGCGAAACGAGCCGCCGGAAGACGCGCTGCTGCTCGGTGATGCTGCCGACCGCGTTCACCACGCTCAGCCCGAACTCCTCGACCAACCGGTCGTATTCGTCGAGCACCTTCCCCTGGAACATCCTGAAGCTCTCCACGGCGTTCGTGCTCCACCCCATGTCCATGCCCGCCTCGTAAAACTTGAGCTTGACGCGACGGGCCATGAGGCGATCGGTGGATACTTCGATGGGCACGCGGAAGTAGACGGCAAGATCGGGCTTGACCGCGAAGCTGTACAGCTCGCGAACCCACCGCCGGTCCACGCCGCGCGCAGCGTCGCGAGCGAACGCCGTGTACGCATACCGATCCGCGAGCACGATCATGCCCGCCTTGAGCGGCGGAATGATGTTGTACAGGAGCCTGTCCGCGAAATCGGTCGCGTGCAGCAGACTGAACGTCATTGGCGTGAGGGAGTTCTTCTTCTTTCCGCTTTTCGTGGCCGCCTTCACGAGCGCGGAGGAGTTCCATTCCGTCACGAAGACCGGACGCCCGGCGGCGCTCAGCCATTTAGCCAACAGCGCCAGCTGTGTCGTCTTTCCGGAGCCGTCGATTCCTTCGACCACGAACAGCTTTCCCGGGTACTCGTGCGGCGTGGTCAGGTTGTTCAGCATGCGGTGATCGTTCCTTGTACTCGCCGGCGACTTCGAAACGAATCGGCAGCCCGAGCTCGCGCTCGAGCGGAGCGATGTGCCGATGAGCGGCCCAAAGCTCCAGCTCGGCATCGCCGTTGGCCCGGAGCCGGGCGAGGTAGTCGTCTCCGCGCGGGAAGAGATCGATGCCGCCAAGAGCCTGTGCGTGGCTGCGGTCCAGCCCTTCCGCAAGCCGGACGATGGCGGAGAGCATGCGAACGGTGGCTCTCATCGAGCCGTTCAGCTCCCCGTAGCCGTCGTGCGACTTCTTCGGCGTCGCCTGACGGTGATAACGCGCGACGAGCGCGATCACCTCGATCTCTCGCGGATCGAACCCGCGCAGATCCCCATTTTTGATCAAGTAATAGGAATGGCGGTGGTGGCGGTCGTAGCTGATGTGAACGCCGACATCGTGGAGCAGCGCCGCATACTCGAGCCACTCGCGCTCGCGATCGCCGAGTCCATGGACGCTGCGTGTCTGGTCGAAAACGCTCAACGCGATCCGTGCCACCTGTTGGGCGTGCTCCGACCAGTAACCGCACCGCTCGCCAAGTTCGACTACGCTGCGGCGGCGCACGTCCGGGTAGCGCTCGACCTTCTTGATCCGCGCGCTGTTGCGATGGATGTAATCGAGGATGAGCCCCTCGCGGAGCGCAAGGTCGCACAGCGTGATTTCTTCGGCGCCAAGGCCGCGCAGGATCGTGTCGAGGACGACTGACCCGGCGACGTTCAGGTCGGCGCGCCGCGGATCCAATCCCGGCATGTGCAGCCGCTCCTCGATGTCCGCGGCGACGAGACGCTTGCGAACGCGGCGTATTGCCTTTGCGCTGACTCGCCGGTTGCGCAGCTCACCGGGGGTGGCTCCGCTGTCGTCGGTCAGCGCGAGTGCGCCGAGGCTGAGGATGGTTCCCGACGTGCCAATGACGCGATCGAAGCCGGACCGCGCGACGAGATCGAGATAGCTGCCCATCTCGCGATTCAGATGTTTCACGAGCCGGCGTTCGTTCTGGTGCGACAGCGGATCGCTCTTCACGAACCGCTCGGTCATCCTGATCACACCCACCTTGAAGCTCTTGGCGTGACTGAGGTGTGTCGCGGTTCCCAACGTGATTTCGACACTGCCGCCGCCGATATCGATCACCACCGCGGAGCTGCCACCCACGTTGACGCCGTAGCCCGCAGCCAGGTGGATGAGTCGCGCTTCCTCGCTACCGGAGATGACGCGGACCCGTATCCCCGTTTGCCGCCCCACTTCGGCGATGAAGTCGCCACCGTTTTCAGACTCGCGGGTGGCGCTGGTTGCCGCAGCGATGATCTCATCAACTTTGTTAGACTCGGCAAGACGCTTGAACTTGGTCAGCGTTTGCAGGGCTGCCGCGGTCGCGGCGGGCGTGAGGGATTTGCCGTCGAGTCCGCCGGCGCCAAGCCGAACCATGTCTTTTTCGCGGTCAATCACCTCGAACGACAAGTCCGGCCGCACCTTCACCACGATCATGTGGATGGAGTTGGTGCCGATGTCTATTGCGGCTATCCGCATCAGGTAGGAACTGCTCAGCCGGTCCAGGTCTTGCTTGTTACACGTCGGGTATATACTTGCCAGCTCAACCGAAACGACCCCGGCGCCAAGGAGAAACCGGTCGCAATCGTATCATGAACGCTAGAGTTATCCCGCCGACGGCACGGCTGCTCGTCCGCCTGTCGCGCGAGTTGAAACGTCAGCTTCCCAAGGCTGTGCAGGGCGAAGGCGACGGGGTTCACCAGGCGCGGGTGACCACGCGGCGGCTGCGCGAGGCCGTTCCCGTCCTCGCGACGGGGCTGAAGGGAAGCAAAGCGGGGAAAGCCCGGCGAAAGATTCGGCGCCTGACCAAGGCGCTGGGTACCGTCCGCGAGCTGGACGTGACATTAGGCCTCCTGGATGAGTTGGCTCGCTCGCCGGAGGTTACCCGGAATGCCGTAGAAGACGTCCGCGCGAGGGTGGTCGAGGAGCGCGATGCCCGCCGGAAGGTGATGCTCGAGCGGCTGGAGCAGGTGAACCCGGAGAAGCTCGAAAAACGGCTCGTGTCGGTGGGTGCGGCCCTGCAGGAAGCTACGGCGGAGCCCTGGCGCAAGGCTCTGGCGGCAAGGCTGCTGAAACGCGCACGACGCTTGTCGGACACGATGGATGCCGCGGGCCACATGTATGCGTCCGATCGGTTGCATCTCGTCCGCATCGCGGCCAAGAAACTGAGATACGGGCTGGAACTGGCCGCTAACAGCGGCGTCAAGGAAGCCGCGGCGCACGTCCGAACGATCAAACGTGCGCAGGAAACGCTCGGCAAGCTGCACGACCTTCAGGTGCTGCAGAGGCACGTCGCAGCCGTCCAGGCGGGCGCGCCATCGAGCCGAGCGCATGCACGCGAGGGCCTGCAGGATCTCGCGCGGCATATCGAGGATCAGTGCCGGCTGCTTCACGGCAGGTACGTCGCGCTGGTTCCCCCGTTGCGCGAAATGGTGCTGGCGGTACGGAAAACGATCGTGCCACAACTCGCGCACCCGCCGCGCCGCGCGCCGGCCGTGAAGATGACGCTGCCGCGGTCCGGCGCGCAGGGACGCGCGAAGGAAGCTCGCACCGTGGGGAGCGACCGCTGATGGCGGGTGTAGAACTGTACCTGATTCGCCACGGCGTCGCCGCCGAACGCGGAGACGAATACCCGGACGATTCGAAGCGGCCCCTCACGAGCGCCGGCATCACCCGCCTCCGCAAAGAGGCGCGCGCACTCGATGCACTGGGGATCGGGTTCGACCACATCATCACGAGCCCGCTCGTCCGAACGAAGCAGACCGCCGATGTGTTCGCCGAAACCCTCGAGTCGAAGCCCTCAGTGTCCACGAGCGACGCGCTCGCGCCGGCCGGCACGCCCGCGGCGGTGATTCAGGAGGTGGGAAAACACTCGAAGAAGGGGCGCGTGGCGCTGGTCGGACACGAGCCGAACATCGGCGAGCTCGCCGGCCGTCTCATCGGCTCGCGCACGGCGCTCGAGTTCAAGAAAGGCGCGATCTGCCGGATCGACTTCGAGGCGTTCCCGCCCAAGGGCGCCGGTCAGCTGCGCTGGTTTCTGACGCCGAGAATGCTGCGGAACATCAAGTAGCGTTCAGACGGCAACGCCGGCCTTCACCTCGCCGCCTTTTGGCACGATGATGATCCCTTCGCGGATGTAGTAACCGTCGCCGTCCGCGTTGTTGACTCCGGACTCGTTGACGAGCCGCACGCCGTCGGCGATTCGCGCGTTCTTGTCCACGATCACGCGATCGAGCACGACGTCCCTGCCGATGCCGAGCGGTGTCTCGGCCGCGGTCGTCTCCTCTTCGTAGAAATCCGCGCCGAGAAGCACCGAGCGCGTGATCTTCGCGCCCGCGTTCACGTGCGTGCGGATGCCGACGACCGAATCGCGCACCTCGCACTCGTCGAGATAGCAGCCCTCCGTCACGATCGAGGAATCGATCCTCGAGTTGTAGACGCGAGTCCCCGGCAGGAACCTCGGGTGGGTATAAATCGGAAACCGCGGATGGAAGAAGTTGAACGGCGCACCGCTTCTGGTCAGCTGGATGTTCGCCTCGTAGAAGGCGTCCATGGTGCCCACGTCGGCCCAGTATCCGCGGAAGATGTACGGGTTCACCTCCCGTGTGGTCAGCGCCTGGGGGATCAGCTCCTTCCCGAAGTCGATGCCCGGCTGCTCCAGCATCTCGAGCAGCACGTCGCGCGAGAACACGTAGATGCCCATTGAGGCGACAAACGGTTTGTCGGGCGTGACGCCGCCCGTCATCACGGTGCCTTTCGGAACACTGCTGCCCATCGCGGCGAGCCGCGCGGCATTCGGCTTCTCCTCGAACCCCCGGATCTGTCCCCCTTCGTCGAACAGGAAGATCCCCATCTGCGTCGCGTCGACCGCCGTCACGGGTTGCGCGGCGATCGTGATGTCGGCGGAATTCTCGACGTGCGAGTCGATCAACTCGCAGAAGTCCATTCGATACAGGTGATCACCAGCGAGGATCAGATAGTGGTCCGCGTCGTAGCCGACGAAGTGGCGCGAGGCCTGCCGGACGGCGTCGGCGGTGCCCTGAAACCAGTCGCTGCTCTCGGGCGTCTGCTCCGCTGCCAGCACCTCGACGAAGCCGTCCGAGAATACATCGAGGCGGTAAGTCTGCGCGATATGCCGGTTGAGCGACGCCGAGTTGAACTGCGTGAGCACGAAGATTCGCTTCAATCCGGCATGCAGGCAGTTGCTGATTGGAATGTCGATGAGCCGGTATTTGCCTCCGAGCGGCACGGCCGGCTTCGACCGCATGTGGGTGAGGGGGTAAAGTCGCGTCCCTCGACCCCCGCCGAGGACGAGCGTGATCACGTCGTTCATGCTCCGATCTTAATCGCCGGCCTTGTCGTTTGGCTGGCGATTTCCCGCCACGGCCGAGCCGGAGACGTCGATTGTGTTGGAAAAAACTGACTCGGCCGTGGGCCGGGGTGTTGCCGACCCAGCGGCACCGATTTCGTTACACGGTATTTACATTGGGTCGGCACCCGGTGAGGTACAAATCAAAAAACGAGGAGATTGGACGCCAATGTTTTCCCAGGAATTGACCCACGCCGGGCACGTTCGGCGTTTCAACATTACGAGCCAGGGCGCAGAAGGATGGGAAATGCGGATCGAGGAGGACAGCGCTGTCGTGCGGCGTCAGCGCTTCACGGATTGGCACCGGGTCGAGCGCGCCCTGACGCTGGTCACGCGGGAGATAGCCGAGCTGCAGAATGCCGGGTGGACGCCACGTCCGGCGACACCGTGAGTCAGTCCTCAACGTAGCGATAGCCCAGCCCTACGACGGTTTCGATCTGCGCGCCCGCAGGTCCGAGCTTCGATCGCAGCCGTCCCACATGGACGTCCACGGACCGGGTTTCGATCGTCCGTTCGTATCCCCACACGCGCTCGAGCAGCCGGTCGCGTGACAGGACGCGATTCCGGTTCTCGACCAGAAAGCGGAGCAGCTCGAACTCGCGGCGCGTGAGCCGCACGGGCGCGCCGTCGACCTCGATGGCCACGGCGTCGAAGTCCGCTCGCAAGTGCTTGCCTTGATAAATCGCCGGCGGCGCGGCAGAAGGCCGCCGCCGCAGCACCGCGCGCACGCGCGCGGAGAGCTCACGCAGGCTGAAGGGCTTGGTGACGTAGTCGTCAGCGCCCATGTCAAGGCCGGAGACGCGCTCGTTCTCCGAAGTGCGTGCCGTGAGCATGATGATCGGCATGCTCATCGTCTCGGGATGGCTGCGCAGGATGCGGCACACCTCATCGCCGCCGAGCACCGGCAGGTTCAGATCCAGAATCATCAGATCGGGCGGCTGCTCGAGCGCGGTGCGTACGGCGACGTCGCCGCTCGCGACGAGGTCGACGCGCGCGACCCCCGCGCGCTCGAGCGTGTGCTTGAGGAGGACTGCAATGTCACGCTCGTCCTCGACGACGAGGATCCGTGGGGCCGGAGGGGCTGCGATCACGCTACGACGGTACTAACGTGCGGTTACCGTCACATGTCGCGCGGGTTAATAGTAGGTAACGGTTGCCTTCTCAGCGGCCCGCCGTGCAACAGGGCCGCGGCGTTCGACGCCGGTGCGTCGCTGCATGTCCTTTGCGCTCGTGTCCAGGTGCCCGACAGCGTGCGTCGCCGCATCCAGCACGGCGAGGACGACAGGGTCGGCGGGGTGATGAGGTGAGCTTGCACCCGCGACGTGACGATTTCGCGTCGACCGAGTAAACCTTCACGTACACTGGGCAAGTCAGGAGCCGCCAATGCCCGATTCGTGCTCACATATCACCGAAATCAGTGACGTGAAAACGCCGCGCCAGCGCGTATGCGACGAATGCGTGGCCATCGGCTCTCGATGGGTTCACCTGCGCACCTGTCAGACGTGCGGCCGGACGCTCTGCTGCGATTCGTCTCCCAATCGTCACGCAAGCAAGCACGCACGCGCGAGCCAGCACCCGGTCGTCGCCTCCGCCGAGCAGGGCGAGCGCTGGATGTATTGCTACCCAGACGACGCATTCGCGGAGTACTGACGCGAGGCTGCGTGCCGGATCCCGCCATTCGATTTCAGAAGGTCTGCTTCACGCGGCCATCCCGCGTCGTCGTGCTGGACGAACTGGATCTCGACGTGAGTGCGGGGGAGGTGCTGGCGCTCGTCGGACGCAGCGGCGCCGGCAAGACGACACTGCTGAAGCTCGTGAACCGGCTGTTGGTTCCGCAGTCCGGGGCCGTCTTTGTCGAGAATCGTGACACGCGCGACTGGGATCCGATCCGCCTGCGGCGTCGCGTCGGCTACGTTCTTCAGGAAGTCGGCCTGTTTCCGCACATGAGTGTCGCCGACAACGTCGCCGTCGTCCCGCGGCTGGAGCGATGGGAAGACAGTCGCGTCGCCGCGCGGACGAGCGAGCTTCTCGAGCTCATCGGGTTGCCGGCCGATCGGTTCGCGTCGCGATGGCCGGACGAATTGTCTGGAGGGCAGCGGCAGCGCGTCGGCGTCGCGCGGGCGCTCGCGGTCGATCCGCCGTTCGTGCTCATGGACGAACCGTTCGGCGCACTTGATCCGCTGACGCGCGCCGAACTCCACGACGAGTTCCGGCGGATTCAGGCACGCCTCCGGAAGACCGTCATCATCGTCACGCACGACATGGGGGAGGCGTTCGCGCTCGCGGATCGCATCGGCGTTCTCGATGCGGGGCGACTCGTTGCATGCGATCGCGCGGATGCGATTGCCGCGTCGACCCATCCAGCCGTGCGCCGGCTGCTCGACGCAATCGTACGGCCGCCGGTACAGGGACGCGCGACATGAACGCGCTGTTCGCGTTCTGGTCGTCGCACCGCGCGGAGGTGGGGATGCTCTTCGCGCAGCACGTGGTGCTCGTCGGCGTGGCGGTCGCAATCGCGGTCGCGGCCGGCGTCCCGCTTGGAATCCTGGCTGCGAAGCGGCCGCGCCTGGCATCACCGCTCGTGGCGGTTGCCAGCGTCGTGCAGACGATTCCGAGCCTCGCAATGTTCGGATTCCTGCTGCCGGTTCCCGTTGTTGGCGGCCTGGGCGCGCGCGCCGCGATCGTGGTGCTCATCCTCTACGGTCTCTTGCCGATCCTGCGGACCACGATCGCCGGCCTGCGCGGGATCGACCCTGCGGTTGTCGAGGCGGCCGTCGCGCTGGGCATGACGCCGCGCGAGCTGCTGTGGCGGGTCGAGCTGCCGCTTGCGATGCCGTCGATCGTGGCCGGCGTTCGAGTCGCTGCAGTGGTCGGCGTCGGTACCGCAACGATTGCCGCGGCGATTGGCGCCGGCGGGCTCGGCGAGTACATCTATCGCGGCCTCTCCATGGTCGACACGACCGTGATTCTGGCGGGCGCGATTCCGGCCGGTCTTCTCGCGCTGGCGGTCGATGGCGGACTGTGGGCCGTCGAAAGAGGATTGTCGGCGCGGCGACGCCGCCGCACGTGGATCGCCGCTGCCGCCGCTGTGACCCTCGCGGCCGCGACGGTCTTTGCGGGAGCGGTGAGCGCAGAGTCGGCCGGCGGGATTATCGTTGGCTCGAAGAACTTCACCGAGCAGATTCTGCTGGGCGAGCTCGTCGCGCAGACGATCGAGCGTCAGACGTCGCGGCCCGTGCGCCGGCGTCTGAACCTGGGCGGCACGCTCATCTGCGATCGCGCCCTCTCGACGGGCGACATCGACGTGTACATCGAATACACGGGCACGGCGCTGACGGCGATTTTTCATCAGCCGGTCAGCACCGATTCGTCCGCCGTGTACGCGCGGGTGCGCGATCTCTACGCCCGCACGGGTCGCGCGTTGCTCGAGCCGCTCGGATTCGACAACACGTTCGCGATTCTGGTGCGTGGGCACGACGCGCGCGCGCTGGGGCTGCGCACCATCGATGATCTGGCCCGCGTCGCGCCCGGATGGCGGGCCGGATTCGGATTCGAGTTCCTCGAGCGGCCCGACGGGTACCCGGGTCTCGCCAAAACCTACGGCCTGCGGTTCGCCGCGCCGCCGCACGTGATGGATCTCACGCTGAGCTACCGCGCGCTCGCCGCGAACCAGGTCGACGTCATTGCCGGCGACGCGACCGCCGGCCTCATCAAAGGACTGGATCTCGTTCGGCTCGAGGACGACCGTCACTATTTCCCGCCGTACGAGGCGGCACCCGTCGCACGCGGCGCCATGCTCCTGCGGTATCCGGAGGTGCGTCGCGCGCTGGAGCGGCTCGGGGGGCTCGTGTCAGCGGACGATATGCGCGCGATGAACTATGCAGTCGATGCGGAGCACCGCGATCCGTCGCTCGTCGTGCGCGAATTCCTCGATCATGCAACGCTCGCCAGGGTCAACGCGAACGGGTCGCGCTGATCGACCCACTGCTCGGAAACGACGAAACCCGCGCCGATGACCATGTCGCGGATCCCTGCCGCGTCGTATTTGTAGGAACTCTCGGTCCAGATCGACTCGTCCCGGTGAATCGTCAGGCCCAGCGCACACGCGGGGATCTCCACGTGCTGTTCGGATCGCGCCACGAGGTGCATCTCCATACGCGACGCCGATGGATTCCAGAGCGCGCGATGCACGAACTGATCGATGGCGAAATCGCCCCCGAGCTCCCGGTTGATGCGAACGAGCAGATTGCGATTGAACGCGGCGGTTACGCCGAGCGGATCGTCATAGGCGAGCGTCATGGCGGCAACCGACTTGACCAGGTCGGCGCCGAGCAGCAGCGCGTCCCCCGGGCGCAGCTCGGATCGGATACCGCGCAACAGCGCATTGCTGGCCGGCGGGTCGAAATTGCCGATGTTCGATCCGAGGAACAGCACCAGCGCGCGGCCCGGCCGTACGAACGCACCCGCGGCGGCGTGGAGCCCGGCTTCGTAGGTCGCGACATGCGTGGCGACGCGGAGCCCCATCGCGGACAGCTTGTCCACCGCGTCGGCGAGCGCGGCTGGCGAAAGATCGACGAGGTGTACGCTCGATCGCGCGGCGTGAACCGCGTTCGTCCGCAGGAGCGTGAGCAGCTTGTCGCCGTTGCCGCACCCGAGCTCCAGGATCGTCGATGCCGACGCACGCTCGAGGATTTGTGCGCCGTGGCTGGCGAGCAGGCGCAGTTCCGCCCGCGTAATTGGATACCACGGCAGGTGGCATATCGCGTCGAAGAGCGTGGACCCGAGATCGTCGTAGAAGTAGCGGGAGGGCAGTTGGCGCGGATCCTGAAGCAGGTAGTACTGAACGTCGCTGGCGAACTCTTCGACCGATCGCGCGTCGACTCCCGGAATGCTGACGTGGGCGCGCATGCTCATTCCTTCACGCAGCGAAATGCCGCGTAGACGTACGGGTAACGCGGCCGGAACCAGTTGCGAAACGACGGTCGAAGCAGCTCGCGCGCCGTTGCCGGCGACGCGCCTTTCATGACGATATGCCCTCCGTCGAAGAAGTCGGCCGAGTATTCGGGGTACGAAGGCAGCGGCTGGAACCCAGGGAACGGCGCGAATGTCGTGGCCGTCCATTCCCAGCCGTTTCCGACCAGGTCGTCAACACCCCAGGCGCTGCGCCCCGCGGGATGACTTCCGGCCGGCTCCGGATCCCAGCTCGAGAAGTCGAACACGCCGTGATGGCCCGCTTTCGGCGCATCATCACCCCATGGATGCACGCGCTCTCGCCCGGTGCCGTCGCCGAATGCGGCGCGCTGGTATTCGGCCTCGGTGGCGAGGCGTGCGCCGCGCCAGCGAGCGTATGCGGACGCCTCGGCGTGACTGACATACACCGGCCAGGCGAGCGGCAGCGGGACGCGCTCGAACATGCCGCGCCAATACCAGTCGCCTCCTTCCGATTCCCAGAAAAGGGGGTGGCGCACGTCTTCCTCGCGGATCCATGACCAGTCCGCCGGTTTCCACCAACGTTCGTCTTCGTAGCCGCGCGCGTCCACGAATTCCAGGAACGCGGCGTTCGTGACGTTATGCCGCTCGATGGAGAAGGCGTCGACGCGGGCGCCGTGTGCGGGATGTTCGTTGTCCCACCCGAACGCGATCGCATCGCGGTGAACGCCGAGCGCGACTTCGCCCGGAGGCACCTCGATCCATTCCTGCGCCGGGTTCTTGCCGGCGACGACAGGCGCATAATCGGCCGGCCTTCGCTTCTGCTCGAACGGCAGCCGGTGCCACATGTACAGGAGCGTCTCCTGATGCATGGCTTCGTGTTCGAGGATGGCGAACACGGCCTGGCCCCGATCGAGCAGCGGATCCCCTGGGCGCTCGAGCTCGGCGCGCTCCAGCGTCTCGACTACCTGTCGGTCCGCCTCGCGCGCGAACTGATGCACCTCATCGCGAGCCGGCCAGAGATTGCGTCCCTGCGTTGCTGCGGTCTCCGGGCTGTCGGGATCGATGCCTCGCGCGAAGAGTCGTTCGAGCGCCTCGTCAATCGGCCGCCCGCCGAGCGCCCGTTTGACGAGCGTGTTGAAGCTGAATGCCGGAAGGTGCCCTTCGTAGAACACGATCGGATGCCGCAACGAGATCGGTTGCGCGTAATATGCATCCTCTGTCAGGAGATCGAACAGCGCACGCGAGCGCTCGCGGTTGCGGCGGTACCACTCGATGAGCGACGGACGTTCGAGCATCCTCGCATTATGCCTCTTTTGAATCGCATCAACACCGTTGGCGACCCACGGGTTGCTGCAGGTGTTTCAGGCTGAGGCCCGCATCTTCGCTCGAAGGGCGGATGAACGATCGCGCCGGTCTGAGAGCAACCAGCCGGTCCATATACACCCGGTGACGGCGACGGCGCTGCCGATCTGCAGCGCACGCGCCAGTCCACCGGCCACCACCGCGAGTCCTTCGATCTCGGCGACAGCCGCGAGCACTTCCGCTCGCCGCGCGAGATATTTCGCGTGCAGCGTTTGCACTTCGCTCGAGAGCACCTCGCGTGTGACCTCGAGCTCGTCGGCGCCCACGCCCGCGCGCTTCTCATGGCGAGACAGCCAATCGGCCAACGTCTGGCGATCGTGGAGGTTGCCGAGAGTCGTCTGGACCTTGCTCAGTTGGCGGATCGGGGGGTCGAAGCGGGGAGAGCCGGTCGCCGCGGCGATTTCGGCGGCATACCTGAGCCGTTTGATTGCGATCCGTGCGTGGTGGACCCGATTCGGAAAGTAGACACCGGTTGCGTGTGCAATCCCTTCCGCCGCCGCGCACGCGCGCTCCAGGAGCTGCCGGCGATGCGGCTCGCGCCAGCCTCTCCAGATCAGGCGGGTTCTCACGTTCTCGGGATGGTTCCGTCTGACCGACTTTATCAGGGACGCCACGTCCAGGTGCTCGAGCGTCTTGATCAGATGCCGAACGTCATCCAGACGTTTGCGCCCATGATGCTGTCGAACAACGACGAGCGAGGGCGCCGCTTGCGGTGTGTGGGCTTCGAGCTCGCGGAGCAGCCCGATGCGGACGTCGACGTCGCGTACCCTTCCGAGCGCTTTGCCGATGGCCGCAAATCCCTTCGCGACGTCCGCATCATCCTGTTGCTCGTCGGTCGTTGCGCGCCGCAGGGCCAGCAGCTCTCGTATGCGTCGCGTTGCGACGCGGGCCTGATGGACGGCCTCGGCATCACCGTCGAAAACGCCTCGCAGCTGAGTTCGCAAAGCCGACGCCTGAGAGTCGAGAAGGGTCGCGGGGGTTGAGAATATCGCCATGGCGACGATCCCAGCTGCAACGGCCGGGCC
>JBKPTT010000193.1:0-22420 GCA_046735635.1 Acidobacteriota bacterium
TGACTGGGCTGGTGCAGACACCCGGGCAATTGTACGCAGCGCGGCTTGTGCTCGGCGCGGCGGAAGCGCCGTTCTTTCCCGGTGTCATCGTGTACCTGAGCCACTGGTTTCAAACCGGCGATCGGGGAAAGGCAACCAGCAACTTCATGGCCGCGATTCCGATTTCGTTCGTGATCGGGTCGCCTATCGCAGGATGGATCATCAGCCACCATTGGCTCGGCGTCAGCGGATGGCGCTGGCTGTTCATAGCAGAGGGCATTCCGGCGATCGTGTTGGGCGCCGTCACCTTCTTTTATTTGACGGATCGCCCGGCTGAGGCGAATTGGTTGGGGCCGGAGTCACGCGCGTGGGCGGAAGCAAGGCTGCGCGTAGAACACGGAAGCGGTTCCAAGCCAATCAGTGCGCGCGAAGCCCTGCGCTCAGTTCCGGTGGTTGTGCTGGCCGCCGCCTACTTCATGAACAACCCGACTGCCTACGTGTTCATGTTCTGGTTTCCGACGATGTTGAAACGCATGGCGGACGTTTCTGACCTGCGGCTCGGATTACTGGGAGCGGTGCCCTTTGCTGCCTGCTTCGTGGCGATGCAGGTGAATGGCTGGCACTCGGACCGCCTGCATGAGAGGAAGTGGCACGCGGCTGTGCCGCTGCTGATCGCGGTCTGCGGATGGATAGGGCTGGCCCTCGGACCGCAGTCCCTTGGGATTGCGATGGTGTTGTTCACCATGGTGGCGGTCGGAATAGCCAGTATCTCCGTGTTCTTCTCCATGCCGACCGAGATTCTGAGCCAGTCGGCGGCTGCAGCGGCGGTCGGGATCATCAGTACGATGGGGAATATCTCCTCGTTCCTGTCGCCGTACTTGTTTGGATATCTGAGAACGCGCACCGGATCTTTTACGGCGGCGTTGTGGGCCGTCGCCCTGGTGGCGTTCCTCGGAGCCCTCCTGACACTCGCGGTCCCGAAACGGCACGAATCGAGCACCGTTGATTTGATAACCGACTCCGCTCGGACAGGTGGTTGATGTTGACCGACAAGCTGCGCCGCCTGTTGGAAAGAGGACGTCCGCGGTGATGTGCCGCCCTGCCGTGATTCACATCTCTAGCGGGCGGCTGTCGTTGATTAACGATTGACCGGTGATTTGCGCGCTTCGTAGACGGTCTGTCCGCCTACGATCGTCCTCACGATCTTCGCGTTCCTGATCTCCGCCGGCGGGATCGTCCGCAGATCGCGATCGATGACGGTGATGTCCGCGAGCATCCCCGGCGCGATCGTCCCCTTCTCGCGTTCTTCGAACGACGCGTATGCGCCGACCGCTGTGTACGCGCGCAGCGCCTCGTCGACCGTGATCTTCTGTTCAGCCACCCAGCCGTTCGGATGCCTGTCGTCGAGGGTCCGGCGCGTCACGGCGGCATAGATGCCTTCGAGCGGCGTGGGCGGCGCGACGTACCAGTCGCTGCCGAATGCCAGACGGGCCCCCGCATCGATCAGCGATCGAAACGCATACGTCGTCCGGCTTCGCTCGGGTCCGATGGCCTTTTCGGCCCATCGTCCGTCGTCGATCGCGTGATATGGCTGCATGCTGGCGATGATTCCGAGCGAGCGGAAGCGCGGGATGTCGGCGGGCGCGAGGTGCTGCGCGTGCTCGATCCGGAAGCGGCGATCGCGCGCACCGCGCTCGCGCGCGACACCCTCGAACATGTCGAGGACCGTAGCGTTCGCGCGATCGCCGATGGCGTGGATCAGCACGTGAAGGCCGGCCGTGTCCGCGCCGCTCGTCCACGCGTACATGTCTTCGGGTGTGTTGACGAACAGCCCGCGGTCGGTCGGCGCATCGGTGAAGGGCTGGTGAAACGCCGCAGTATGCGAGCCGAGCGATCCATCCATGAACCCTTTCAGTCCGCCGATTCTCAGCCACTCGTCGCCGCGGCCGTCTCCACCGAACTGTCGTGAGGCGACAGCGTCGCGGAGCCGCGCCCACGTGCTCAGCGGCACGGCGGCGTAGATCCGTGTGCGCAACGTGTGCTGCGCTGCTGCGCGCGCGAAGACGTCCAGCTCACCCCAGGTGCCCATGTTGTGCACGGACGTGACGCCCTGCGCCGCGACATACCGCATCGCGGCATCAAGGGCGTCATCCTCCATGCCGGCGGAGGGCACAGGAACCTTGGATTCGACGAGCGACATCGCGTTGTCCTTCAGCAGACCCGTCGGCCGTCCGCCTGCGTCGCGCTCGATGTCGCCACCGCTCACGTCCTTGATATCGTCGCTCACGCCGGCGGCACTCAGCGCAGCGGTGTTCGCGAGGGCCATGTGGCCATCCAGGCGGTTCACCCAGACGGGGTGCTTCGGCGTGACGCCGTCAATCCAGTCGCGTCGGGGCAACGAGCCGCCCCAGCGCGTGTGGTCCCAGTCGCCGCCCGTGATCCATGTCCCCTCGCGAACCGTGCCGGCGAACGCCTCGATGCGTGCGACGAACTCGTCCCGCGTTGCCGCATCCCGAAGCTGTACCGACGCGAGGCGGAGTCCACCGCCGAGAAAGTGAACGTGCGAGTCGATGAATCCGGGCACCACGAATGCGCCCTCGAGATCGACCGTGTTCGCGCTGCCGGCGAGGTTCAGGATTTCCGCGGTGGAACCTACCGCCGCGATCCGAGTAGCAGCGAGGGCCAGCGCCTCGGCGGTTGGACGCCCGGGATCGCCGGTCCAGACGCGCCCGTTGACCAAACGCATGCGACTATACTGCCATGGGCGCGGACCGCGATTCGCGGCTGTCCGCCGGAGCCTTGGCGAAGGCAGATTCGCGATTCGGTCCTGGAGAGACACCATGAAGAGACGGAGTGCAATGGCGCTCAGCGCGATGATGTTCGCATGTGGGTGGGTTGTGGCGAGTGCGCAACAGAAACCCGCACCCGGCGGGTACGTGCTCGAACGCGATTCGCAGGTCGCCACGAACGAACCCGGCACGCACAACGGCGGCGGCCAGACGGTCGGCTACTCCTTCTTCAAGAGCGTGCCGAAACTGGCGCTCGTGTTCCGGAAGCGCGCGCTGAAGCCGGGCTCCGGGATCGGTTACCACGAGCAGAAGGAAGACGAGATCTATTACGTGCTCAGCGGCCACGGTACGATGACGATCGATGGCAAAGTCCTCGACGTCGGCCCGGGCGATGCGGTTCTCACGCGTCCCGGGAGCTCACACGGCCTGAAACAGACCGGCGCCGACGATCTCGTCATCATGATCAATTACGAGCAAGCGGTGAAGTGAGACGCATCCCTATTCGGTTCTGAGGGCGATCAGCGGATCGACCCGGCTCGCGCGCCGCGAGGGCACGTAGCTGGCCAGCGCCGCGACCGCGGTAAGGAACAGCGGAACTCCGACGAACGCCACAGGATCGAAGGCTCCGATCCCGAACAGCAGGTCCGGGCTCGACGGCGCGACCAGCATCGAGCGCAGGATCGTCGCGACGCCCGTGGATGCAAGGAGCCCGACCAGTCCCCCGGCGATTGCCGGCGTGATCGACTCCCGCATGACCGCCCGGCGGACAGCGCCCGCATCGGCTCCAAGCGCCATCCGCATGCCGATTTCGCGGGTGCGCCGGCCAACGTAGTAGGCCGTCACCGCATAGATGCCGGTGGTCGCGAGCAGCAGGGCGACACCCGCGAGTGTCGAGGCGATAACCGCCAGGAGCCTTGACGTCGTCAGCTGCGTCCGCAAGGCCGGTCCGTCCTGAATACTCGTCAGGCCCGCCGTACGCGCGGCGGCCGCATCGAGCGGCGTGATCGCGTCGCGCACGGCGGCGCGCGTCGCAGCTGCATCGGTGTTGCTGCGTACGACGACGTTGTACACCGTGGTCGCGCGGGTGGGCAGATAGACATAGGCGGGATCTATCCGTGAGATGTTTCCGCTGCGCACGTCCTCCACAACGCCGACGACCTCGAATGCAACGAACCGGTGGTCGAAGTGCAGGTCCACCCTGACAAATTGACCGAGCGGATCCTCAGCAGGCCAGAAGCGCCGCGCGGCTGACGCGCTGACAATGGCGATCGACGCACCACTCTGCGATTCGCGATCTGTAAACACGCGGCCGCGCAGCAGCCGAATGCCCAGCGTCTCGAAATACCGGCCGGAGACGTAATTGGCCAACGTACGCGTCACGGTCTGGGCGGATCCGGCTGCGCCCTCGATCACCACGGGAGGCGACCACGTTCCCGAAAATGGATACCTGTCGACGAGCGCCGCGTTTTCCACGCCGCCTGACGCGTTCAGACGATCGAGGATGCGCCGTTGGAGCACGGGCGCGGCTGCCGGATCCGGGCTGTAATGGATATCCGCCATGAACACATGCCGGGTGTCGAAACCCGGATCCGCGCTTTCGGATCTCATGACGCCGCGTACGAGCAATCCGGCGCACACGAGGAACAGCATCGAGACGGACACCTGCGCGGCAAGCAGCCAATCTCGCAAGCGCGATTGCGCCCGAGGTTGGCCGAAGGTCCGGCTGTCGTCCCTGAGCACGGCACCCGGATGCTCGCTCGTCAGCTGCAGCGCCGGCGAGATGCCGAAGATGACGCCGGCCGCCATCGATACGAGCGCGCCGAACGCGAACACGCGGAAATCCGGCGTCAGCGACGCGCCGAACGGCTGCTCGAACAGGATGCGAGCCAGGCGATCCATCTCGGCGGACAACACCCGGGCCGCCCAGATCGTGATCAGCAGGCCTGTCGCCCCTCCGAGACCCGCGAGGCAGAGGTTTTCGACGAGGAGCTGACGCACGATCCGCATCCGGCTCGCGCCAAGCGCGAGTCGAATGCCGATTTCTTTCTGCCGGCTCATGCCGCGTGCGAAGAGCATGTTCGCGAGGTTGGCGCAGGCGACGAGCAGCACGAGCGCGACCAGCGCAAAGAGCACTCCGACACCCGCCTGAAAGCGCCAATCATCGGTCCCGCCGAAGTACGTCGCACGCTGGAGTGTGATCGCGATGGTCCTGTCGTGCGGCCGGCCGGTCTCGGTCTGCTCGGCGACTTGCGATGCAAGCACCTGGAGCTCGCCTCGTGCCTCCTGTTGCGATGCTCCTCCGGCAGGACGGCCGAGCAGCTGGAGCCGGTGGATATCCGCGCGATCGAGCCACGAAGCATATGGATTGAGCTGTGGCTGCATGGCGAGCGGTACCCAAAGGTCCGGAACGTCGTGCGTATTTCCGGTGCCACTGAAGCCGGGGGGCGCAACACCCACGATCGTGAACGCGATCCCGTTCAGCCTGACCGTGCGCCCGGTGATCGCCTGATCTCCGGCGAACTTCCGGCGCCACAGCCTGTCGCTCACCACGGCGACCGGGTGCGCGCCAGGCTCGCCGTTCTCCTCGGCGAGAAAGCTACGCCCGAGCACGGGAGTTACCCCCAGCCTCGAGAAGTAATCCTCCGAAACCGGTTGCACGTGCAGCACGTCGCCGTCCGACGACACGCGCGACGGCCAGCCGGCGGCGACGATGGCGAGGAGCCGCGCGTGAGTCCTGAGGTGGCGATACTCGTCGTACGAGAAGCCGTAATTGACGTCTCCACGCGCACCGCTGTCGAACCATCGCTCGATCCGCACGAGGCTGTATGGATCCGCCACGGGCAGTGGCTTGAACAGCGCGGCGTCCAGAACCGTGAACGCAATCGTGTTGACGCCGATGCCAATGATCAGGATGAACACCGCCGTGGCGGTGAACTTCGGACTGCCGGCGAAGGCGCGGAAGGCGTAACGGACATCCTGTCCCAGCGAGTCCAGGAACGGCAGGCCCCGCTGACGGTGAGCACGCTCTCTCAACTGCGTACCGGCGCCCAGCCTCAAACGCGCTGACCTGGCGGCCACCGCGGGATTCATGCCTCGGCCGACGTACTCGTCGGTCAGCATCGCGCGGTGTGTCTCTAGTTCCTCGTCGAACTCCGCATCCAGGCGTCGACTGGAGAACCAGCCCATGATCCGCGCCGCGAGTACGCTCAGCGAGTCGAGCACGTCACCGCTCCATCTGGAGGAGCCGCCCGATGACACCGGAAATCCGATTCCAGTTCGCGGTTTCGGCGGTGAGCTGACGTCGTCCGCGCCGCGTCAGGGTGTAGAACTTCGCGCGCCGGTTGTTGTCCGAGATTCCCCACGCCGCGGTGATCCATCGTTTCTGGACCAGGCGAATGAGCGACGCGTAGACGGTTCCCTGATTCACCTGGAGCGCGTCCTCGCTGATCTGTTCGATCCGCTTGGCGATCCCGTACCCGTGCAGCGGTCCCATCGCATCGAGCGTCTTCAGCACCATCAGATCGAGCGTCCCCTGCAGAATGCTGGTCTCCTCCATGGGCTCTCCTGTGGCCAAGCCACAGAGACTATCGCCGCTCTTGTGGGATGTCAAGAGGAGTGACAACCTCGGCCGTTCACACGCGGGTCCGTGGTGCTAGGATAGGCAGCGCCAGGAGCCTCGCATGACCCGCACAGTAAGTTGTCTCCCCCTATTCGCCGCGACCCTCGCGGGCGCGGCCATCTCAACGCTCGGCGCGGCCGGACACCACCGGACCGTGACAGCGCAGGTGGCGCGGCAACCCGATCCCGATCACGAGAGGCGCATGCAGTGGTGGCGCGATGCCCGCTTTGGAATGTTCATCCACTGGGGCATTTACGCGGTGCCGGCCGGCGAGTACAAGGGCGCTCGATCGAAGGAGATCGGCGAGTGGATCATGTCGTGGGCGAACATTCCCCGAAGCGAATACGAACAGTTCGCGAGCCGATTCGATCCGGTCAAGTTCAACGCCGCCGGGTGGGTGCGTACGGCGAAAGACGCCGGGATGAAGTACATCGTCATCACCTCGAAGCACCACGATGGCTTCGCGATGTTCGACAGCGACGTGTCGAACTACGACATCGTGGACGCCACTCCGTACAGGAAAGACCCGCTGCGCGCACTCAGCGACGAGGCGAAAACGCAGGGCCTGAAGTTCGGTGTGTACTACTCGATCATGGACTGGCACCACCCGTCACAATACGTGAAGGCGGAAGGCAAGGACGAGACCGCTGGTCATCGCGAAACACAGATGCGCGAAGGGCAGAAACCGGTCTACGTGGCGTACATGAAGGCTCAGCTCAAGGAGATTGTGACGAAGTACGACCCCGCAATCCTCTGGTTCGACGGCGAATGGGTGAACTGGTGGACTGAAGAAGATGGCAAAGACCTCTACCAGTACGTCCGCGGCCTCAAGCCGACCATCCTGATCAACAACCGCGTCGGCAAAGGCCGCCAGGGCATGCAGGGAATGAACAAGGATGACCAGGTCTACGCCGGTGACTTCGGGACGCCCGAGCAGCAGATCCCCGCAAGCGGAATTGTCGGCGTCGACTGGGAAAGCTGCATGACGATGAACAATACGTGGGGATACAAGTCCTACGACAACGACTGGAAGTCCACCGAGACGCTGATTCGGAACGTGATCGATACCGCTTCGAAGGGAGGTAACTATCTCCTGAACGTCGGCCCTACCGCCGAAGGCCTCATCCCGGCGCCCAGCGTCGAGCGCCTGGCAGGGATCGGGAAGTGGATGAAGGTCAACGGCGAGTCAATCTACGGGACGACGGCGAGCCCGTTCCAGACGCAGCTGCCGTGGGGACGAGCGACGTCGAAAAAGGGAAAGCTGTACCTGCACGTGTTCAATTGGCCGGCTGACGGTGTGGTGGACGTGCCCGGTTTCAGCGCGAAGGCCGCGAAGGTCTATCTGCTGGCTGATCCGCGCCAGTCCCTGGCGGCGGAGAAGACCGCTGACGGGCTGCGGATTCGGGTGCCTGCGAGCGCCCCGGATCCGGCAGCTACTGTGATCGTGCTCGAGACGATGTAGGGCGGGTCCTGAGCCCCGCCCCACACCCCGATCCAGATTAGGTCTCGTTGAGCCATCGCCGGTTCAGCTTCGTCTGTCCCGGCATCGCGACGGCCGGCACGCCGATCGGACCGAACGCAAGCCGCGGCGGCGTGAGGTCGAGATCCGCCGTGAGGATCTCGTCCCACGTGATCTCCTGCCCCGTGTAGGCGGCCTCGCGTCCTAGAATCGCCGTCAGCGTGCTTTCAGCGACCTGCTTCAACTCGTTGTATGGCTTCCCGGAGCGGATGCTCGCGACGAGATCCGTGTGTTCCTGGACGTACGGGCTGATCGGCTTCTCGGGCGGCTCATACGTCCACCCCTTCGGCCCGAAGATCGTCCCCTTGGACGTATCCGCCCGGCCCTTCGTGCCGCTGAAGTGTTCGGCGACCAGGTTTGCCGTTCCGTCGATCTGGCGGCACATACTGAGCACGCGCGCGCCGTTTGCGTACTCGAAGTCCACCGAAAAGTGATCGTAGATGTGACCGAAGGCCGGTGCGGTACGCGACTGCCGTCCCCCGACACCCCTGGCCTTTGCCGGGTGCGCGCCCATCACCCAGTTCGCGATGTCGATGTTGTGGACGTGCTGCTCGACGATGTGATCGCCCGAGAGCCAGGCGAAGTACAGCCAGTTGCGGATCTGCCACTCGGTGTCGCTCCAGGACGTCTGGGGCTCGCGATGCCAGAGGCCGTTCTGATTCCAGAAGACCTGGCCGCCCAGCACTTCACCGATCGCGCCGTCCTGAATGCGCCTGATCGTGGCGAGGTAATCAGCCTGGTGGCGCCGTTGCGTGCCGACGCCGATGCCGAGCCCCTTCTTTTTCGCTTGCTCGTAACTGTCGAGCACCGAGCGGATGCCGGCGGCATCGACCGCGACCGGCTTCTCCGTGAATATGTGCTTGCCTGCCGCGACCGCGGCGGCGAGGTGCGCCGGACGGAATCCAGGGGGAGTTGCGAGAATCACGTAGTGAATGTCTGCAGCGAGCACCTTCTGGTACGCGTCGAACCCGGTGAAGCACTGCGCATCCGTCACCTTGCACTTCGCGGCGAAGGCGGGATCGGCTGCGGCTGCTTTCGCGAGCTGCGCGCGCGACTCGGTCAGCCGGTCGGGGAACAAATCACCGAGCGCAACGAGCTCGACCCCTTCAGACGACTTGAGGCAATCGCGCGCCGCTCCAGTTCCACGTCCGCCGCATCCGACGAGACCCACGCGGATTACATCGGAGCCGGCGGCATAAGCCCCTACCGGCAGCACGAAGGCGGCGGTTGCCGCCGCGCTGGTCTGAATGAACGTCCGCCGGGACACCGTTGTCTGCGTATTGTCGTGTGTCATGACTGCCTTCCTCTTACTGATCTCGAGCGAGGCGGAAGCCCACAAATGGCGCGTCCGAAAGCCACCACCGGCTCTTCGGAAGCTGGGGATCGCGCTCGTTCCATGACTCGTCCTGTACCGCGCGTGCGTCGGGGCCCACCTTGTCTATGGCGTCGCGGAACGAGCCTCCTCGTGTCACGGCCTTTCCATCCTCCGTTTCGACCCATTCGGCTGCATTGCCGAACACGTCGTAGAGTCCGAGCGCATCCGCGCTGCGTTTCGCCACCGCGTGCGATCGTTTGTTCGAGTTGCCGCGATGCCAGGCGAGCGTATCCAACCTGGTTTTGTCGGCAGGCTCTTTCCCGGCCGAGAGCCGGGCCGCGAGCAGCCATTCCGCCTCGGTCGGGAGGCGATACGTTTTGCCGGTCTTCGCCGACACGAAGGCGGCGAACGCCTCGGCGCCCGTCTTGGCGACGCTGATTGCCGGGAATCCGGCATGTCCCCAGCCATAATCCGGCGCACCGTACGGCCGGGAAGGTCTGGTGATCGCGTCCGCGAGCGGACGACCTTCCGCATCCCGCCGCAGCGTGAACACGTCGTACGCGTCCCAGGTAGTCTCGGTGCGTGCGATGTAGAAAGGTTTCACGTCGAGAGTCTTCCCGTCGATGGCGACACTCCCGCCGGGAACTAGAACCATTTCGAACTCCACGACAGTTCCCGGAACTGTCTCGCGGTAGGTCTGTTCCGAGACAGCCTGAACTGATGCGCCGGCGCGGGAAGACGGCGTTGATAAGGAGAAGAGCGCTATCGCGATAAAGATGTGGCGCATCGGGGAGATCCAACCCGAAGCACTATTCGTGCCGGAGCGCGACAACCGGATCGACGCGCATCGCGCGGCGTGCCGGCAGGTAGCACGCGGCGAGCGCGATGAGCGACAGCATCACGGTGACCGAAAGGAAAGTCGGGAGGTCGGTCGAGCTGACGAGGACGAAAAACTTCGAGATGATGCGTGTGACGCCGGCGGAAATCAGCAGCCCCGCGACGATGCCGCCACAGATCAGCCCAACTCCCTGGCGGAGCACCAGCCCTCGAACATCCGCGGGCGCCGCGCCGAGTGCCAGGCGAATTCCCATCTCACGCGTCCGCTGCGCCGCACCGTAAGAGACAACCCCGTAGAGGCCGACGATGGCGAGCAGCAGTCCGAGGACCCCCATAGCGCCTGCCTGCACGACGCCGACCCGGAACAGCAGAAAGCTCATTCCGCCCTGCACCATCTGACGCAGCGTCTTCAGGTCCGCGATGGGCACGTCGCCATCGAGCGCCTGGATCTCCTGCTGCAGTCGCGGGCCGAGCAGATCTGGCGCCATCTTCGATCGGACGTAGAGAACGCGCATGAAGAACGGACGCTGCCGCAAGGGAAAATAGAGGTGCGGCAGCGGCGTCTCGAACACCGCGAGGTACTTGCTGTCGCGGGCGATTCCGGCGACCTGCCACGCCTGCTTCTTCGTTCCGCGCACGTACAGCATTTTTCCGACCGCGCGCTCGTTCGGCCAGAGTATCTTCGCGAGTGTCTGGTTCACGACGACGACCTGTGCCGACCCCTCCACGTCCTGGTCCGTAATTCCACGTCCGTCCACGATCGGGATGCGCAGTACGTCGAAGCAGCCCGGCGAGACGGAATTGCATCCCGCCGCGGGCAACGTCTGCTCGGCGGCGATGGCATCCTGCTCACGGCTGATTGCCACTCCATCGAAGATGTACCCGAGCGGCGCGCTGAACGACATCGCCGTTGCTTCCACGCCCGCGACCGCACGAAGGCGCCGTTCGAGCTCGTCGTAGAACAGTGCGGCGCGTGTTTCATCGTAGCCGACCTGATGCGGATCGATTCGAACGGTCAGCACGTCGGTTGGATCGAATCCAAGATCGATCCATTGCGCGCGTTGGAGGCTTCTGACGAACAACCCGGCGACGACGAGGAGGACGAGCGACCCCGCCACCTGCGCGACCACGAGCGCGCTGCGAAGCCGCTGTCTCGAGGGTCCGACCGAGCCATACCCGCCGTCGTGAAGCAGTGCGGAGATCCGCACCCGCGACGCGCGCACGGCGGGCACGACGCCCATCAGCACGCCGGTGATGGCCGCAATCGCGGCGGCGTATGCGAAGACACGCCAGTCGTAGTCGAAATCGAGGTTCAGCGGCAGATCCATCGAGAGATTGAGCGAACCGACGAACAGGCCGGTCGCCCACCTCGCTGCCACGAGCCCAGCCGCCGTCCCGGCGAGCGCGAGCAGGAGACTTTCCGCGAGCAGCAGGCGAACGAGCTGCGAGCGTGCGGACCCGAGCGCCGAGCGGACCGCCATCTCACGTTGCCGAACGGTCGCACGCACGAGGAGCAGGTTTGCGACGTTCATGCAGGCAATGAGCAGCACGAGCGCGGCAAGCCCCAGCATGGAACCGCGGATGAGCGGAAGGATGGCTGCGAGAAACCGCATGGGTACCGGTCGGGCGAGCTGTTCGGGCATGACTTCGGCCGTGACGTCCCGTTCCGCCGCGTACTGCGATTGAAGCCGCCGTGTGACCACGTCAACCGACGCTTGCGCTTCCGCGATCGTCACGCGCGGCTTCAGCCGGGCCACGAGGGTCAGATGTCGGAACGTCCGATCGGCAAATACGCGCGAGGCCGCGACGCTCCGCCCGCGAGTCGGCCCGAGCGTCGCATACCCTTCGATGTCGACTCCCTGATTCAGACCGTGGAAGCCTGGCGGCGCAATCCCGATGATGCGCGAGGCGACGCCGTCGAGGCGGACCGTCCTGCCGACCACGCCAGGATCTCCGCCGAACCGCTTTCGCCAGTACTCGTGCCCCAGCACGATCGTGGATTCCGCTCCGAGGAATTCCCCTTCGCCCGGTTCGAAGAACCGCCCTGCGAGTGGACTGAGGTGCAGCGCTGAGAAATAGTTTCCCGTGACAATCTCGTAAACGAATTGAGTTGTCCTGCCATCGGCCATGAGACCGCCGATCCGCGCGTCGAACCCGAGCACGTCCGAGAACTGGTCCACCTGCTGGCGGTAGTCGTTGAACGCTGGATATGAGAAGCGGTATCGAAAGCCGGTGTCGTCCCCCGGCAGGTGGGCAGTGAGGACGACAATGCGATCTGGCGCAGGCACGGGCAGCGGACGCAGGTAGCCGTTCTGCAGGCTGAAGATGCCGGTGTTCGCGCCAACCCCGATCGCGAGCGTGAGGACCGCGCTCGCCGCAAACCCGGGCGACCGCCGGATCTGCCGCCATGCGAACTGGAGATCCTGTCCGAGGAGCATGATGAATTGGCGCGGTCTGAGGGCCGCCTGGACGGGCGGCCTAGAACTGCAGCGTTTTCAGATACGCCGCGCTCTTCTCGATGCTCTCGATCGGCGATGCCGGCGCGTCGTGCTCCACGAAGTAGTGCTGGATGCCCGCCTCTGCCGATTTCGCGAAAATCCGCTTCCAGTTGATGATGTCGTTGTTTCCGACGTCGGTGATCTGCGGAATCGCCTTGTCGAACGGAACGGGCGGATCGCCGTCGGGGACGCGCTTCAGGCCTTTGACGTGCACCAGCGGGAATCGCCCGGGATACCGACCGAAGTAGGTGAGCGGATCGGCGCCCGCCACCGTGGTCCAGCACAGGTCCAGCTCGATTTTCACGAGGTTCGGGTCGCATTCCGTCAGGATCGTTTCGATGGGACGAGTCCCGTTCTGCGGCACGAACTCGAAATGATGGTTGTGATACGCGAACTGGATCCCCGCCTTCTTCGTCGTCTCTCCGGCGCGGTTGAACGTCGCGGCGACCCGCTTCCAGATATCTGGCTCCTTCCGAAGCTGCTCGTCGATCCAGGGGTTGACGAGAAACTGGTGGCCGATCGTGCGGGCGTCCTCGATGATCTTCGGCAGTTTGTCTTCGGCCAGGCTCGGATAATCGAGGTGAGCCGAGGGAGCCGTCAGGCCATGCCGATCCAGCATGGACTTGATGTCCGCCGGCGTGTGGTCGAAGTACCCCGCAAACTCCACCTCTTTGTAGCCCGCGGTCGCGATCTTCGCGAGCGTTCCCTCGAAATCCTTCGGCAGCAGATCGCGGACGGTGTACAGCTGGAGGCCGAGACGCTGGATCGTTTTTGCAAATGCCATGTCTTTGAGGATTCCCACAGCGGCGACCTGTGCGCCGAGATGTCCAAGAAAAGTGCGTCGGGTGATCGTCATGATTGTTCCTTCGCCGCGGCTGAAGCCCCGGCCTACTTTACGGCTGCTCCCGCCAGCGTCGCGACACCCGCCAGCGTCGTCTGTGCTGCATTCAGGCCGAGACGAAAATCCTTGTCGGAATAGGTGGTGAACACGTCGGTCGGCTGGTGCCAGTTCGGGTCCCACCCCGCCTGGATGTGGGCTCCCCGCTCGTTCTCGCGCAGGCTGATCGAAGCGACGAGATCCATGAACGGCTCCGAGTCCGTGTTCGTCATATGCGGTCCGACGTTCGCGGGATAGTCGGTGGCATACCGTTCGTTTGCCTGCCTGAACGCCCACGCAAGCTTTTGCGACGCGTCGGCCATCTTCGAGCTCATTTGAAACTCGATGTTCACGTCGGCCTCAGGCCGCTGCTCGGGGCTCACCTTTCCGTCCGGCCCGGGCATGCCATGGTCCCACATCATCATGTCGTGCTGAATCATGCCGAGCCATGTAGGCTCGGGGTATTTGCCGGACCCTGCCGGATCCTCCTTGCCCTGCAGGTCCTTCCGCTGGTTCACGTACGCGATCGCGCCGTTCAGTCCGGTCTCTTCGTTGTTCCACAGCACGAAGCGGATTGAGCGCTCCGTCATCACGTCCGGCGTGCTGAACACGCGCGCGAGCTCCATCACGAGCGCCGTGCCCGAGCCGTCGTCGTTGGCTGCCTGATTGTAACCATGGCCGTCCATGTGCGCGCCGACGATGTACATCTCTTCGGGGTGGGTCGAGCCGATCTTCGTGCAGAACACTTCCTCGCGCGGCCCGGGCTCATCGGGCTCCATATCGGTCTTTCTGATGCTTTCATCCGGCTGCGCGTTGGGATCCATATTGACGCCGACCCGGGTGCGGTTTCCGAACATCACGCTTCCGCCGGGTCCGTTGCGCGGATTTGCCGCGGCGCCGCGGCCGCGTCCCTGCGCCGGCGGCGCATTGACCTGGCGGCGCGTGTACTCGTACTTGATCCGCTCGGTGTTGGTGCAGCCGTACGCCTTGAGCTGCGCTTCGATCCAGTCGATCGCGGCGCGGTTTCGAGACGTCCCCTGTCGTCGATCGCCGAACTGCGTCAGGCCTTTGATCGTCGCCTTGTATTTCTCCAGGTCGAGCCTCTCTACGAGCGTTTTGACGGCGGGGTCTGGCGGCGGAGAAGGAGGCACCGTCGGACGAGTGACGGGTTGCTGGCCCTGGACGACCGCTGCGATCACGCATGCGCACGCGGCGGTCGAGACAATCGGACGACGCATCTAAGATCCTCCTACGTGACCTGCGGCGGCGCGCAGGCGTGCAATGAATTCCTGAGGAACGTCGACGGCGCGCAGCCGGCCATCCTCCTTGGTCGAGCTCACCGCGGTAATCGACCCGGTGCCTATCAGCACGTCGCCGCGCGTGAACATGAAATCGTAACGGAATGAGCGGCGCGTCACGGCGCCGACACGAACGGTAATCTGGAATTCGTCGTCGAATCGCAGCGGACTCTTGTAGTCGAACGTTGCGGACACCCGCGGCCATCCGCCGGTCTTCTCGATGTCGCCAATCGTCAGCCCTGCCGCGCGCCAGAGCGCGTGCTCCGCCTCCTCCATGTACCGGAAGTACGCGCTGAAATGAACGATTCCGGCCATGTCGGTCTCGACGAAGTTGACCCGCCGGGTATAGCTGAAGCCGCCGGCATCTTTTCCAACCGGCCGAGGGTGCGGCATGTCCGTACTATACTTGGGACGCCGTTCTTGTTTCGCCATCCATCCATGACCCTGTTCCGGCCGTTGCCGCGCCGCTTCACGCGCCCCGCGGCACTGCTGGTCGTCGCCGCGTGGGTGACCACGATGGCGGTCCTCATGCATCAAGCGTTTGCCGAGGCGCCGTCGCGCAATCTTGCGACGGATCTCGCCCGATATGGCGCGAGCGCCGAGTGGCGAGGCGTGTTCTACCGCAATGAAAAGGTTGGATTCACCGTCGGCCAGACGATCCCGATCGACGATGGTTTCGAAATCCAGGAGGACGGACGTCTGCAGATGTCGCTCCTCGGGGCACGAACGGTCACGACGATACACACGACCGCGTATGTCGATCGCGACTTTTCGTTGAGGTCTTTCGACTTCTCGCTCGACCCCGGCACCGGCGGCACCAGGATTCATGGCGAGGTGGATGGCCAGCGCATTCATCTGGCGATCGCGAGCGCATCGGGAACGCGCAGGGAAGACCGCGAGCTGTCCGCACTTCCGGTGCTCGCATTGAATCTTCCGCGCCGGCTCGCAGATGCCGGGCTTCGCGAGGGCGCGCATTATGAATGGACGATCTTCGATCCGGCGACGCTGAGCGACGCCCCTGTCCTGCTCGATGTCGGCCCTCGGGAGCTGGTGAGCGCGGACGGCAAACGGATTCCAGCGTTTCGCGTTCGCACGGCGCTTTCGGGACTTCTGACGACCTCCTGGATAACCGACACGGGCGAGGTGGTGCGCGAACAGAGCTTGACTGGACTCGAAACCGTGCGACAGAAGCCCGCCGACGCGCAGGCCATGGCGGTGTCGTACCAGATGCGGGGGGATCTTCTGACCGGGTCGGCGATCGTGCCGCAGGGCCGCGAGCGAATTCTCGAACCGCGTGACGTGCG
Source organism: Acidobacteriota bacterium (assembly GCA_046735635.1). GTDB lineage: Bacteria > Acidobacteriota > Vicinamibacteria > Vicinamibacterales > 2-12-FULL-66-21 > JALZOC01. The sequence goes on from JBKPTT010000193.1 coordinate 16,036, forward strand.
TCGGCTCAGGCTTCGCATCAGCGGGGCGGACCTGACGAGTTCCGAGGTCCAGGGTGTCGGCCAGACCGCCGCGGGCGACGTGCTCGAGGTCACCGATCCGCAGCGATTCACGCCCCGTCCCGCCGATCCTGGCGTCGGGCGATATCTGGTTGCCGAGCCGTTCATCGAGAGCGACGCGCCGGAGATACGGGCCGAGGCGGAGACGGCGGTGAGGAATGTCTCGGGCAACCGTGCGCGTGCCGAGCGTTTGGTGCGACACGTGAACGCGATTCTCGAGAAAAAGCCGACAGTGGGCCTGCCGTCGGCGCGCGAAGTGCTTCGCACGCGCGTTGGCGATTGCAACGAGCACACGGCGTTGTATGTCGCGATGGCGCGATCGATTGGGATCCCTTCGAGGATTGCCGTCGGCCTGGTTGCGGTCGGCGGCGCGTTTTATTACCACGCCTGGCCCGAGGTGTACCTGTCCGAAAACCCGAATACGGGGATGTGGCTGCCGGTCGATCCGACGCTGAACGAGTTTCCGGCCGATGCGACGCACCTGCGGCTCGTGCGTGGCGGGCTCGACAGGCAGGCGGCAATCCTGCCGCTCATCGGGCGGACGACGATCGAGATCCTGGAGATCGAAACCGCTCCGAACACCACGCCTGTCGTTGTCGGCCGCGAGGCCGAGCGAGCGCCCATGAGCATCGTGGCGCCGACGCGTACCGTCGCGGGCTGCTGGTCGCCCGTGCCCGAGCGGCGACGCCGACGGCGATGATCGCGACGCACGACCTCGTCAAGAAGTACGGCAGCTTCACGGCCGTCGACGGCGTCAGCCTCGACGTGCCGAGTGGCGAGATCCACGGCTTTCTCGGGCCGAACGGCGCCGGCAAGACCACGACGATCCGGATGATTGCCGGGCTGCTCAAACCGACGTCCGGCCGGGTCCTCGTCAACGGCCACGATCTGGCGCGCGAGCCGGAACGCGCGAAAGCGTCCCTCGGGTTCATCCCCGATCGACCGTTCATCTACGAGAAGCTGACGGCCGGTGAGTTCCTGCGGTTCCACGCCGGATTGTACGGCGTCGACGAAGGGGCCCTGGCCGATCGAATCCGGCAGATGCTCGAGCTGTTCGAGCTGACGAAGTGGGAGAACGAGCTCGTCGAGAGTTTCTCGCACGGGATGAAGCAGCGTCTCGTCATGTCCGCCGCCTTCCTGCACCGTCCGCAGGCTGTGCTCGTCGACGAGCCGATGGTCGGTCTCGACCCTCGTGGTGCGCGACTGATCAAGCAAGTGTTCCGCCGCATGGCATCGAGCGGCGTCGCGATCCTCATGAGCACGCATACCCTGGAGGTCGCAGAGGAAATGTGCGATCGGATCAGCATCATTCTCAAGGGTAAGATCATCGCGCGAGGAACGGTCGCGGAGGTGCGCGCGATGTCGGGCGATCCGGGCGACCAGCTGACGTCGGTGTTCCTCAAGCTGACCGGCGGAAGCGGGCTGCAGGAAATCGACGAGGCGGTCTGATCGGTGGCGCAGCCTTTCGTCCATCTTCTGCTGCCGTCCATCTGGGCCACGCGGAACCGCGCGCACCGCCGGGAGCGGGGCGATCTGTTCCGCGCGCTCATGTTCGGTGGCATCGCTGCGCTCGTTGCTTTTGCGATCTTCGCAGCCGCGTTCTGGATCGCATGGCAGCTCGCCGATTACGCGGAGCTCGGTGATTATCTTCTTCGCGTCGGCCTGTCCTGGCTGTTTCTGACGTTTCTCTCTTTCCTCGCGTTCAGCGGCGTCGTCGCGGCGCTGTCTACGTTCTTTCTCTCCGACGACCTGAGACTGCTGATTGCCGCTCCAGTCGCGGCACATCGGCTGTTTCATGCCCGATTTGTTCGAACGCTGGCGAACGCGTCGTGGATGGTGGCCGTGTTCCTCGTGCCGTTGCTGCTCGGCGTCGGGCTGGCGCATTGCGCGCCGCCGTCGTTCTACGCGGTCAGCGTTCTGACGATCGTGCCGTTCTCGATCATCCCCGTCGCCATCGGGACGGCAGCGACGCTCGTGCTCGTCAACGTATTTCCTGCCAGGCGCGCGCGGGACATCCTGATGCTCATGGGGCTGCTGTTTGCCGCGAGCATCGTGATGCTTCTGCGATACCTCAGGCCCGAGCGGTTGATGCGCGTCGAGTCGCTGCCCGACATCACCGCCTTTTTCTCGACGCTGCAGGCGCCGATTACGCCGTTTCTCCCATCGTTCTGGGCGGGGGAGACGCTCTTTGCGAGCCTGCAGGGTGGCCGCGACCTGCTTCATCTGGGGGCGTTGTGGACCACGGCACTCGCGCTCGTCGTGCTGGTCGGCACGGCGTACGAGCGCTGGCATTTCGCTGGGTTCAGCAACGCGCAGGAATCGCGCAAGGCGCGGTTCACGCGCCTGAACGGACTCGATGCTCTGGCCGCCCGCCTGCCGATCTCGTCTGTCCGGCGGCACCTTCTGGTGAAGGATCTGAAGGTATTCCTGCGCGATGTGAGCCAGTGGTCGCAGCTCCTCCTGCTGCTTGCGCTCGTGCTCGTGTATCTCTACAACTTTCGCGTGCTCGATCTCGAGCGCATCCCGTACATGGGTGGAATCGTCAAGAACGTCTATGCCTTCGTGAATCTTGCGATGGCAGGTTTCGTCATGGCGACCGTTGCGGTGCGTTTCGTATTCCCGGCGGTCTCGGCGGAAGGCGCGGCATTCTGGATCATCCGGAGCTCGCCGGTTCCGCTCGGCGATTTTCTCTGGTCGAAGTTCTGGATCGGGCTCGTCCCGCTGCTCGCTCTCAGCGAGGCGTTGACCGCCGCCGCGAATCAGTTGCTTGGCGTCGATCCCTTTCTGAAGCTGGTGACGGCGATCACGATCGTGTTCATGACCTTTGCTCTGGTCGGCCTCGCCACGGGCCTGGGCGCGCGGTATCCGCGGTTCGGCGCCGACAACGCCAGCCAGGTTGCCGGTTCCTTCGGCGGCATCGCATTCATGGTAATCGCGGTGCTGTTCGTGCTGATCACGATCGGTCTCGTTGGCTGGCCGTCATCCGTTTACCTCTTCCATCAGGTCCGTCACGCGCCACTCGACGGCGCGAAGCAGGCCCAGATTGCCGCCTCGCTCGTGTTGGCGGCGCTCGTCAGTCTGGCCGTCTGCGGACTCGGCATGCGAACCGGCGTTCGTGCGCTCGACGATCTCGGATAGCCGAACGCGCAGGTCCGTCGTTCGGGTCGACATCCAACCCGAGATATGGCATGCTTGGGTCAGATGAAAACCCGAAGCGACCGCGAGCAGCTCGCGCTCCTGCAGGGCACGCTCGACGTGCTCATCCTGCGAATCCTCCTGTTTGGCCCGCAGCACGGCCAGGGCATCGCGCGCGCCATTCAGCAGTCGTCCGACGACGTCCTGCTCGTGGATCATGGGGCGCTCTACCCGGCTCTGCAGCGGCTCGAGGAGCAGAAGTGGATCACCGCGAAGTGGGGGACCTCGGCGAACAACCGCCGCGCCCGCTTCTACACCCTGACAAAGGCGGGTCGTGAGCAGCTCGTGGCGCAATCCACCCGGTGGAAACGTCTGTCGGACGCAATGGCCCGCGTGCTCGGATCGGAGGCGGCGAAGGGCTGATGCGCTTCCTGAAACGCCGGCGCACCCGCGGTGACTTTTCCGCCGAGATTCAGTCGCACCTCGAGCTCGAAACAGACAGGCTGATCGCCGACGGACTGCGCCCCGACGATGCCCGCTCTGCCGCACTGCAGGCGTTTGGAAATGTGACGCGAGTCGAAGAGCGGTTTTTCGAAACCACGCCCTGGAGCTGGCTCGAACAGGGCATCCAGGATCTGAGATATGCGTGGCGCGGCATGCGGCGGAGTCCGTCGTTCGTGCTCACCGCCGTGCTGACGCTTGCCGTCGGCCTCGGCCTGTTGACGGTTGCGTTCACGGTCATGAACGCCTACGTGCTGCGTCCCTTCGCGATCCGCGATCCCTCATCTCTTCACCAGATCGTCTGGCACTCGCGAGATGGCGGAGGGCAGGGGTTCCGCTGGCGCGATTACGAGGAACTGAGCCGTCGGACGGATCTCTTCACGGCTGTCATCGGCGAGCACACTCGCATCGTATCGTCGGACGGCCGGCCGATCATGGCCGCGGTGGTCTCGTTGAATTATTTCGACGCGCTCGGTCCCGCGATACTGACAGGCCGGGGAATCGGCAGCATCGATCTCGCGGGCGATGCCGCCGTTCTGACCAACGAGGCATGGGCCCGTTTGTTTGACCGCGATCCTGCGATTCTCGGCCGGACTCTCGATCTGAACGGCCGCACATTCACCATCGTCGGGGTCGTTGGACCTCAATTCACCGGACTCGGCGATTGGCCCCGCGATGTCTTCGTGCCCGTCACGGCCCGTCTCGAGGCAACGGAGCGCGCCGACACAAGCCCGCGCCGCGAGACAGAGATCACGGTCCGGCTTCGGCCTGGGGTGTCTATCGCACATGCAGAGGCCGCACTCGCGCCTTTCATGGTCCGGGTCCTCGGCAACCAGCCGGCCGTCCGCGCGGAAGTGCGCCCTCAGTCGTCGCCGAACCAGTTGTCGCCCGAACTGCTCCTGGTGCTCTCGCCGGTGTTCGCGGCATTCGTACTCGTGCTGGTCACGGCGTGTGCGAATGTCTCGAACGTGATGCTCGCGCGGGCGATCGCACGCGACCGCGAGATTGCGGTCCGGCTCTCGATTGGCGCGACTCGCGGCCGCCTCATTCGCCAGATGCTCACAGAAGGTTTTCTCGTCGCTCTGCTTGCGAGCGCGGCGGGTCTTATGCTGGCCTGGTGGGGACTTCGGCTCGCGCTCGTGCTGCTCTTCAGCACGTTGCCGCCTTCGGTGGCGCCTCTGATGCGAATTGCACCACTGACGTTCGACGCCAGGGTTTTCGTGTTCTCGGCGGCGTCGGCTGTGTTGACGACGGTGTTGTGTGCTCTCGTTCCCGCGCTTCAGGCGTCGCGGATGTCACTGATCGACGCGCTTCGTGGACATGGTGGAGGCGGACGACGCGGTTCGCGACTGCGGAACATGCTGGTGGTAGCGCAGGTCGGCGTCGCGATCGTGCTCGTGATTACCGCCATGACGCTTGCGCGCAACGGCGCCGCGGTGGGTGCGCTCGACCTCGGCTTCAACCCCGAAGGCGTGATGTCGGTGAACGTGCGTGGCGATAAAAACTCGCTTGCCAGGCCGCTTGCCGAGGCGTTCGCGTCCGACCCACGGATCGAGCAAGTCGCGGTCACGAGCGGTAATCCGCTCTTCAATCAGATGCTGGTGGTGGCCGCCGGGCCCGACGGCGGCGGCTTGACGAAGCGGACGCCCTTGACGTTCGTTTCGCCGGAGTTCTTCCAGATTCTCCGCGTTCCAATCGCGCGCGGGCGCGGCTTCGGACTCGACGAGGCACGGTCGGCGGCGCGCGTGGCGATCGTCAGCGAGGCAACCGCCCGCGCGTTCTGGCCCGGGGAAGATCCCGTCGGAAAAGTGGTCCGAATCGAGCGCGCCGGCGGACGTCCCGTTGACGAAGTTCCCGGGTATTCCGACGTCACCGTGGTCGGCACCGTTCGCGACGTCGTCAGCGGCCTGCTCATCAACGGGCGCGACGCGGGCCACATCTACCTTCCAATGACATCCGCCGATACGCACGCGACTGCCATGCTCGTTCGACCACGTGCGAACCGCGAGCTCAGTCCCGAGATTTCCGACGAGATTTTCAGACGTGTCGCGCCCGATCCGCAGGTGTTCGAAATCCTGCCGCTCGGAGAGATGCGCGATTTGCAAATGTATCCACTCTCCGCCGCGTCCTGGATCGCGTGGCTGCTGGGCGGAGTCGCCCTCGTTCTGAGCGTCTCGGGGCTCTACGGCGTGCTCACGTACGCGCTCAGCCAGCGGCGTAAGGAGATCGGAATCCGGCTCGCGCTCGGGTCGACGGCTCGCGGTGTCGCTGCCCTCGTCGTGCGGCAGTCGATGCGGCTTGCTGGTATCGGCGCCGCGATCGGCGTCGCTGTGACGTTTGTCGCGCTCGGCGCGCTGAACGCGGCGGTGCACCTCGCGGCTCTCTCGCTCGTGGATGCGGGCGCGTTCGCCGCCGCACTGGTGCTCATCCTGGCGGTCACGGCGATCGCGGCGTACGGCCCCGCGCGTCGCGCCAGCCGTGTCGATCCCTGCCAGGCGCTTCGTTCAGACGCGTAGCGTGCCGAAACCTCTATAATTGAGGTTTCGCATGCACGCGAAAACCTCCGACACGAACGTTGGCGCCGTAGAGCGCGACTCCTCCGCTCCGCTCGACTTCATCCGCACGATCGTCGCGGACGACCTGAAGCACGGGCGGCACGGCGGTCGCGTCGCGACCCGATTTCCGCCCGAGC
>JBKPTT010000194.1:0-8069 GCA_046735635.1 Acidobacteriota bacterium
CCGGGCGCCGAGGCAGAGTTCGGCGCATGTGCGGAGCGGCACGGAATCGAGGAGGTGAACTTCACGTTCGACGGCCACACGGAAGCGCGCAAACGCGGGATCCGCGTGCTGAACCACGAAGAATTGCACGCCGGTGATGTCAGCCTCGAGTACGTTTCACGGCTGATGAATCGGCGCTACACCGACAGCCCCACAATCCGCAAGATTCTGCAGACGCTCTGGTACCAGGTGAACAACGGACAGGAAATCTACGTCGTCGGTGTCATCCAGAACGACAAGACGGTGCGTGGAGGCACCGGCTGGGGCGCTGAGTTCGGGAAGCTCTGCAACAAGCCGCTGTTCGTGTTCGATCAGGAGAAGGACGGCTGGTTCCACTGGACCGGCTCGGACTGGAAAGCAGTCGGCAAGATCGCGCCGACGATCGCCCATCCTCATTTCACCGGCACGGGAACACGTGAGATTCAGGACAACGGCAAACGCGCGATCGAGGATCTCTTCACTCGCTCTTTTGAAAAATAGAAGGCGGGAATCTTCCCGCCTTCTACTCTTGGCTCCCTTCTACTTGATAGCCGCAGCATAGACCTCGAAGTCCGCTGCGCGATGATCCGAGAAGAACGCGAAGACGCCCTTCGTGCCAAATGGCGATGAGGACGAGTAATCGCCCGGGCCGTTCGGGTTGCCGTCGAAGTTCGATGGTGCGCTCGTCAGCTTCACATTCGCCGACCAGGTTGCGGCGCCATTGAGACTCTGCGTCGCGTAAACGTTCGCGAGGCAATTCTTCGGATCTTCGCGGCGGTCATAGAACGAGACTGTCACCTTATCTCCCGACGTCCCGCCCTCGACGCTCAGCGTCGGATGAAACTGGTCCTGGGAGCCGGCGTCGTCGTTGAGCCGAATCGGGGCGCTCCAGGTGGATCCGCCATCGGTCGACTTCACGAGCAGGATGTCGAAACCGCGCTGCTGGACGGGGTCCGCGTACACGAGATACAGCGCGCCGCTCGGTCCCACTTTTAGGGCATGCGCCGGGCCCTGCGAGCGCCCGCCCACGCATCCGATGTCGGCGCCGAACCCCGCGTGTGTCGTGGCGGCGGCGGCATCCTTGCCCCACGAACTGCCGCCGTCGTTGCTCTTGTCCACGAAGATGACGTTCTTCGCGTAGTCATGCCACGAGTCGTAAACGGTCCCGTTGCGTTGATCGACGGCCGGGTAGGCGCCGATCACGCGCTCGAATTTGCTCGTCCCGTCGTTGACTTTCGTTGGAGACGTCCAGGTCTTCCCGCCGTCGGTGGACGAGGCGATGTACAGAATCTGGTTGTTGCCGGAATTCCGGTCCCAGGAAACGTAGATGCGATTGGCGAACGCCGAGGCGCTGCGATCAATGGCGAGATAGTACTTGTCGTCGAAATCCCGACGCGTATTGAACGTGACGGGTGTCAGCTGCTGCCAGGTCTGCCCATTGTCGGCCGACTTCACCATGACAATCGCGTTCGGGTAGCTGCCGCTCAACGGAGCAACGCCGTACGAGTAATAGAACGTACCGGTCTTGTCGACGTCGACTCCTGGATCGAAACCAATACCGAGCGTCGTGCCGTTCCACGTCCGGGGCAGCGATCGCCGGCTGAAGTTCATTCCATCCGTCGAGACGTACGCGAGCGGCGCACAATCGCCGAAGTCGCCTGGGAGCGCGGACGCGCTGCAATTGCCGGGATAAATGTGGTTGGATCCACCCACGAGCGCCACGCCATTCGATACCGCCCCGGTTTCTCCTTCATAAGAATCGGGCGCATTGGAAGCATCGAGTTCTCCCTGTGCAGCCACCGAACCCGCAAAGGATGCCGGATTATCCGGACCCGGCGCAGGAGTGTTCTGCAATGGCGCGGGCATCGCCGACTCTCCGGGGCCTTCCACGAAATGACCGTGGTCGAGGCCGTTGTCGGCCACATGCATGAGAATAGGAAAACTGACGAACGCGGGGGGGCCGGGGGGCTCCTGCGCGAGAAGTATCATCGAGCCGGACAGCGCGACAGCGGTGCCACAGAGCAGTCGTCGTGCGTAGAACATTGGACCTCCTGGGTGCGAAGAACTGGCAAAGGGGAGGCAGTGAGTATAACCCCGTCAGGCGCGCTCGTCCAATTCCATCCAGCGCGCGATCATCGTTTCAAGTTCCCCAGCGATCGCTTCCAGCCGCGCGAGTACCTGTTCGATTCGATTCTGTGACTCCTTGTAGAAGTCGGAAGACGCCGCTTCGTTCTGCAGTTCCGCCTGCTCGCTCTCCAGCGCCTGGATGCGTTCGGGCAGTGCGTCCAGCTCGCGCTTTTCGTTGAACGAAAGCTTGCGCGGCGCACGACCGCCCCGTCTGGCGGCGTCGCGAACCCGTGTGGACGCCTCCTGCACTCGGGATCCCGCATCACGGACCACGGATTCTGGGCGCTGGCGAAGATAATCCTCATAGCCGCCCACATATTCTGTGACCTTGCCTTCGCCTTCGAACGCGAGCGTGCTCGTCACGACTGCGTCGAGAAATGCCCGATCGTGGCTGACGAGGAGTACCGTTCCGTCGAAGTCGGCGACGAGGTCCTCGAGGAGCTCGAGCGTCTCGATGTCCAGGTCGTTGGTGGGCTCATCGAGGACGAGCACGTTCGCCGGACGCGCGAACAGCCTCGCGAGCATCAGCCGGTTCCGTTCGCCGCCCGACAAGAGCTTCACCGGAGAAACCGCGCGTTCGCGTGGAAACAGGAAGTCGGCGAGATACCCGAGTACATGACGGGACCGCCCGTTGACGAGCACGGTGTCGTTCCCGTCGTTCACCGTGTCGGCGACATTGCGATCGGGATCGAGTTGCTCACGCTGCTGATCGAAGTAAGCAACCTGAAGCCGCGCGCCCCGACGGATCTCGCCTTCGTCAGGTGGAATCTCGCCGACGAGCAGACGCAGCAGCGTCGATTTGCCGGATCCATTGGGTCCGATGAGCCCGACGCGATCGCCGCGCACGATCCGCTGCGAGTAGTCGCGAATGACCGGCGCGCCGCCGAACGATTTGGTGACATGGCGCGCTTCGAATACCAGCTTGCCCGTGGGATCGGCTGAATCGACGGCGAGGCGGACAGCGCCTGGTTGCGCTCGATGCGCGGCGCGCTGCTCTCGAAGCTTCATCAGATCCCGCACGCGCCCTTCGTTGCGCGTCCGCCGAGCCTTCACGCCCTGACGAAGCCACGCTTCTTCCTTTTCCAGCTTCTTGTCGAGGCGCGCGATCTCCTGCGCCTCGGCGTTCAGCGCCGCCCTCTTTCGATCGACGTACGTCTTGTAGGCGCCCGGCCAGGACGTCAAGCGGCCTCGGTCGAGCTCGATGATCCTCGTCGAGAGCGCCGACAGAAACGCTCGATCGTGTGTCACGAACAACAGCGAACCAGGATAGCCATGCAGATATTCCTCGAGCCATTGAATCGCATCGATGTCCAGATGGTTCGTCGGCTCGTCGAGGAGCAGGAGGTCGGGGCTCGACACGAGCGCTTTCGCGAGCAGCGCTCGGCGCCGCCAGCCGCCGGACAGCTCGTTCATCGGCCTGTCCGCCGGCAGCCCGAGACGCGATACGACCATCTCGACTTTCTGCTCGAGGCGCCATCCGTCGCGCTCTTCGAGCTCGTGTTGAAGGGAGCCGAGGCGCGACAGCGCGCGCTCGTCGGGGTGATGCGACACGTCGATCGCGAGCCGGTGGTAAGAGGCAACGAGATCCCCGAGCGCCTCGAGGCCTCCGGCGATCTCGTCGAACACGGAAGCGCGTCTCGCGCCTTCAGGCTGCGCCGGGACTGGAACGTCCTGCTCCAGGCGCGCAGAGCGCATCCCGGGCGCGCGCCAGATCGTCCCGGTGTCGGGAGAAATCTCGCCGTTGATGATTCTGAGCAGACTCGATTTCCCCGTGCCGTTGCGGCCGATGAGCGCGACGCGTTCACCTGGCTCGACACGCAGGTCCACCGACTCGAACAGCGGGAGATGCCCGAAGGCGAGCGACACGCCGTCGAGCGTCACGAGGGGCACGACGATCAGAGGAGCCGCCGCGCGAGCACGGCCCAGACACCCTGTGCCAGCCGGCGCCGATCGTGGCGTGCGATGTCGCGGCACCAGAACTCGCCCGTCACGAGCTCGCAGTCCTCGGGAAACTCGCCAAGCTCCAGCGGCTTCTTGTGTTCGGCGTGATACCGTGCGAGCGCCTGTTCGCCGGGCCGTGCGGTGTTGACGAGTGCCACGTCGATCGGCCGTCCGATCGCGTCGCTCATCCGCCGTACGGCCTCGGCAGCCGTGAAGTGCCACATCCCTGACCCCTCGGTCAGCAGATTGGTGACGAGGATGACTGGTCCGTTGACCTGCTGAATGGCTCGTGGAGCACCGCGCACCAGAAAGATCGGCATGAGGCTCGTATAGAAGCTGCCCGGCCCGATGACAACGGCGTCGAACAGCGGAATCTCGCGCGCGACAGCCTCGTGCAGCGACACCTCCGGTTCGAGCCACAGCCGCGCGATCGCATTGCCCGCGCTCTGCCCTGCATCGACCTCGACTTCGCCGCGGGTGCTGGTGCCGTCGCCGTACTCGGCGCACAGGGTCGCTTTTTCCACGCTGACAGGCCACACCCGTCCGGCACATCCGAGCAGCGCGCGCAGGCCGTCGACGGCGGCCAGGAAATCGCCGCTGTACCGCTCCATCATGGAGAGCAGCAGGTTCCCGCCCGTATGCCCCCGAAGCCGCTCGTGCTCGAGCATCGGCAACCGCGAAAGGAGCACGCGGCGCGCTTCCCGTTCGTTGCGCGCCAACGCCAGCGCGCACTTCAGTACATCGCCTGGAGGAAGCACGCCGAGCTCGTCCCGCAGTTGCCCCGAGCTCCCGCCGCTGTCGAACATGGTGACGACGGCGTTGACATCCAGCCAGGGATTCGTCTTGAGCCCGCCGAGCAGGCTTGGCAGGCCGGTCCCGCCGCCGAAACATCCAATTCGAAGTCGTCGCAGTTGCATCTGTTTCCAATCATTATTCGCGAAATCGGCCGATCCTACGTTGTCGGATCGGCGTTCCGAGAGAGTGCTCGCGCCGAGATAACACGGATCTCGCGCGGAGATCGCGGAGATCGCGGAGTTCCCGGGACCGCGTGCGTTCGCCACGGCCGGCCTGCGGCCGGCCGTGGCGAACACACGACGCTCCGCGTCCTCAGCGTCCTCGGCGCGAGACCGTTACGCTGCTCGCCCGCCGATCTGACACAGTAGTGGATCGCACGATTCAGAGAATAATAGGGGGCATGGACTCAGCTGCATTGAGCGGTGCCGAGCGCGAGGCGCTCGATGCGCTGGCAGACGATCTGCGGCGGGTATTCCGCGAGCGCCTGCTCTCGCTGGTCGCCTACGGTTTGACGAAACCGGCCCCCGCGCCGCGCCTGATCCACAGCCTCGCGCTCGTAGAGCGCCTCACGTTCCGCGACTTGACGGCGTGCGCGCCTCTCGGCACCGCGTGGCGCCGGCGTTCGCTCGCGGTGCCGCTGATTCTCGAGCGCGACGAGTTCTTTCGTACGCTGGACGTGTTCCCGCTGGAGTACGGTGACATCATCGCGCACCACGTGGTGATTGCCGGGACCGACGAGTTCCGCGGAACGCGCGTGTCTCCGAGCGACGTCCGGCGCGCGTGCGAGCTGGCGGCAAAGAGCCATCTGATTCACCTGCGGGAGGGATTTCTCGAGACCGCAGGCAGCGCCGCCGCCGTCTCCGATCTCATCGCGGCGTCCGCGCCCGCCTTCCGTGCGCTGCTCGACAACATCGCGCGCCTCGCCGACGACGATCAGGAGGACGTCGCGGCCACGGCGGAGCGGCAGATTGGGATCCCCGCGCCGCTCGTTCGCGAGGTGCTCGCCGCCGGCGCCGGCACACACAGCAGCATCGCGGAGCCGACCGCTTTGCTGGCGCGGTACATCGCCGCCGCCGAGCGCGTGTGGGAGTACGTCGACACGTGGCGAGCCCGCGCATGATCGTGCGGCAGCGCACACGGACAGCCCTCCTCGTCGCGATCATCGCCTGCCGGGCATCCCTTTCTGGGACCCCTGCAGAAGCGAAGCAGCCCGCGCCGCCGGTTCTCACCGCGCCGGTGAACGATTTTGCCAACGTCATCGATCCCGCGAGCGAGCGCGAACTCGACCGTCGGATCCGGGCGCTTCAGGCCGCGAGCGGCGACGTGGTGGTGGTTGCGACCGTCCCGACGTTCCAGCCGTACGCGGGCATCGAGGAGTACGCCGTCAAGATGTTCGAGAACGGCGGCCGCGGGATCGGCCAGAAGGGCAAGGACAACGCACTCCTCATCGTCGTCGCCGTGCAGGATCGCAAGATCAAGATAGAAGTCGGGTACGGGCTCGAGGAATTCATCACCGATGGCTTCGCAGGCGAGACGATCCGTCAGCTGATCACGCCCGAGTTTCGCAACGGGAATTACGGCGCCGGACTCGTAGCCGGGACGACGAGAATCATCAACCGTGTCGCCGAAGGCCGCGGTGTGGCGCTGCAGGACGTGCCGCGCGAACCGGCGGCCCAGCGATCGCGCGGCAGCGGGTTTCCGTGGTGGATCATCGTGATCTGGATCCTGATTGTGATCCTCAGCAACCGCACGCGCCGGCGGCGCCGCGTCTGGGGCGTCGGCCCCTGGAGCGGATGGAACAGCGGTATCGGGCCGTTCGGAGGCGGCGGCTCGGGAGGGTTCGGGGGCGGCTTCGGGGGCTTCGGCGGGGGCGGCGGTGGCGGCGGAGGGTTTGGAGGATTCGGGGGAGGCCGCAGTGGCGGCGGCGGCGCCTCCGGAGGATGGTAGTAAAAAAGGTAAAAGGTAAAAGGTAAAAGGTAAAAGGTAGAAGTAAAGCGGTGGGGCCCCACGCGCTGTGATAGATGACCTCGCCGATGGAAGGGACACTGATGATGCGAAAGCTACTCTTCAACGCACTGAACGTGGCGCTGGTAGCGGTGATGGCGCTGGGGCTGTCGGGCTGTTCCTATAACAAGTTCAACACGCAGGAAGAGGCCATCAACGCCGCGTGGGCGGAAGTGCAGAACCAGCTGCAGCGGCGCAACGACCTGATCCCGAATCTCGTCGAGACGGTGAAAGGGTACGCGGCGCACGAGTCCGGTGTGTTCAAGGACATCGCCGACGCCCGATCGCGGCTGCTCGCCGCAAAGTCTCCGGAGGAAACGATCCAGGCGGCCAATCAACAGACGTCGGCCCTCGGCCGCCTGCTCGCCGTCGTCGAAAACTACCCGCAGCTCAAGGCCGATGCGCAGTTCAACCGGTTGATGGACGAGCTGTCAGGGACGGAGAACCGGCTCTCTGTCGCGCGCATGCGTTACAACGAGCGGGTCCAGGAATACAACACGCAACGGCGGCGATTCCCGTCGAATCTCACCGCAAAGATGTTCGGCTTCAAAGAGCATCCGTACTGGGAAGTTCCAGCCGAAGCGCGTCAAGCGCCGAAGGTCAACTTCGGCGGGAAGTGACTATTTCTGGACGTTCACCGTTGCGTCGAGTTTCACCACCTGACCGCTAATGGGGTCCGCGGCGGATGTGTACTGGACGGTCTGCCCGTCGCGGACCAGGATGTTGAACGTCGAGCTGAAGCTGCGGAACGTCGGAGGCGCGTTTCGCGCCGCGGCGTCTCCCTCGGCGTACGCGACCGACGAGTCCTGGACGGTCAACGTGACACGGTAATACCCGTCGGGAGCGGTCTGAGCGACGCAATCGATGTTTGTCCCCACGTCCTTATAGTTGTAGGAGCTCTGCGGTATTCCACCACCCTGCCCAAACACGGTCGTCGTCACTGGCACCTGGTTGCCCATGCGGAGCGATGTCCGCTCATTCAGATTCGCGGTCAGGAAAAGCGTGTACGGCACGCTGCTGATCTTCTTCTCTCCCTGATAGCGCGCGAAGACCAGCGTCACCTTCAGCGGCACGAGCGAGCGCGACGGGCCTTGAGGAGCCGCCGCGGGCTGAGCAGGCGGCCCGGGCTGCCCACCGCCGACGCCTTCCTGCGCGTGAACTCCCGTGGTCGCAAACGCCAGCAG
>JBKPTT010000195.1:0-16717 GCA_046735635.1 Acidobacteriota bacterium
GTGTGAACTGGCGGAGGTCGAGCCGGGAACCGACTTCCCGGTCGAACAGATTGTCCGGGACTTCGTTGAACGTACGAAACAGCTCTTCGAGCGGTCCGTATAGAACCGACGGCGCATCCGTCTCGTGCGTCTTCGCCTCGAACAGTTCGGTGTACAGCTGCAAATCGGATCCGAGGTAAGTCCAGTCGTAACCATCTTTCCACGCATATTCGTACAGGTACCCGCCGTTTTCCGGCTTCCCCTGTGCGTCGTTGCCGAAAACCCGCGCGAGGAAGATTTTGTCGATCGGCTCGATGAGCTGATACAGGCCGATGTACTCGTCGTTGACGAAGAACCTGACGTGCACGACCTTCGGCGACGGCATCCCCATCCTGGCGAACATCAGGAGCCCGAGCCGCTGTTTCAACATCGAAGGGTCCTGAATCCCGTTGGCGAGCACCACCGACTTCAGGCCGAACGGTTTCTGCCCGTCGATGTACTCGTCGAAGGAGATCTTCAGGCCTGGCTTGTGGGCGTTGCGGCTGGCGCTGCCGCGCGATCGGATGCCGACAATAGGAACCGTGAGATCCCGCCACTGGAAATCCCCGCGGTAGTAGGTGTCCTCGAGGTAATGCTCCTTCAGCGTTTCCCAATCCCCCGGCTTCATGCGGACGCGGACGTCCTGGAGCACGGAGGGATCGAAGAGCTCGTCGAAGGTCTGAGCGACCGCTGGTCCCGCCGTCAGTACCAGGGCCGTGGCGATCCACCCGAAGGCGCGTTTCGTCGTCCGGAGGAACCGCATGATGCGTCCTTTCAGACAACGGAATGCTGGAGATTGTGACGAAATCCCGTGGCGACCGCGCCCGTTTCCAGCCCGCTTCTTCAGGTCTGGCCTGTTTTCAGGGGCGGCGATGCGGTGCGGACCCGTCGTCCGCATCTCGGTGCAGCAAATGGTGCGCCGTCAGCGTTGGGCCAATCAGGTGAGCGCCGGGAGATCGAGCGCCAGCTGCTCGAGCGTCCTCAGCGCGGAATAATCGGTGAGGTCAGGCTGCAAGGGGGTAACCGAGACGTACCCGTCACGGACGGCCTGGTAGTCGGACCGATCGTGCGGCTCCCAGTCGTTCTCCCCTTCTTCGATCCAGTAGTACTTCTGGCCGCGCGGATCGACGCGCGGATCGACGATCGTGACGTGGTTGCGTTTGGCCTGCACCGTCAACTTGACGCCCTTCGGCTTTCCGCTCGGCACGTTGACGTTGAGAAAGGTCTGTCCCTGCAGGATGCCGCCGCGAAGCACGGTTGACGCGATCGCGCCGGCGGCGGCGGCCGCATGCGTGAACTGGTACTCGCCGCGCGTGCGTTCGAGCGACACCGCCAGGCTCGGCACACCGAGCAGTGCTCCCTCGAGTGCGCCCGACACCGTCCCGGAATACGTCACATCGTCACCCAGATTGAATCCCTTGTTGATCCCGGAGACGACGAGATCCGGCACGCCTCGATAGATCTGCGTGAACGCGATGTTGACGCAATCGGTGGGCGTGCCGTCGACTTCGTAGACGCGCTCGCGCACGTGCTCCATCCGCAGCGGACGCCGAAGCGTCAGTGCATGGCCGATCGCGCTCGCCTCGAGGTGCGGCGCGACAATCGTGACTTCTCCGAGCGGCGCAAGCGCGGCGGCGAGCGCGTGAATGCCGTCCGAGCGGACGCCATCATCGTTGGTGACCAGGATTTGTGTCATCGGGGATCGGTTCGGGCCCTCGTGTCGGGGAGCGAATTCCGATTATAGCAATCGCCGCGAGAACGGCGAGCCCTGCCCCGGTCAGAAACGCCGCATGCGGCGAGACGTGCGTCCAGATCCAGCCGAACACCAGGCTTGCGGCGAGCGTGCCGATCCCCAGCACGGCGTTGTAGATGCCGAATGCCATGCCGCGCGCGTCGGCAGGAGCCATATCCGCCACCCAGGCCTTTTCGTTCCCTTCGGTGAGCCCGAAGTAAATGCCGTATGCCAGGAAGACGGCGATGATCGTCGCGCGGGTGTCGAAGAACCCGAACGCTGCGTAGATGACGCCGTACCAGAGCCATCCGAGCGCAATCATCGACCGTCGACCGAACCGGTCCGACAGCGCGCCCCCCGCGAGCGACGCGGCGACCTTGACGACGTGCAGGCCGGACCAGAGGAGCGGGATCCAGAACGACGCCGTGCCGAGATCGCTCAGCCGCAGGAGGAGGAACGCATCGCTCGCGTTTCCCAGCGAGAAGGTCAGAATCACCACCATCGCTCCGTAGAACCGGGCACCCAGGTTCCACGGGGTTCCGCGGGGTTCCACAGGGTTCTTCAGGGTTCCGGGTTTTGGGTTCTGGGTTCCGGGGTCTGGGTTCGGCGTTCGGAGCTCGGGGTTCGCGCGATCGGGGACGCGAAGGATAAAGAGAATGACGATGATCCCGGGAACGATAGTGAGGAGGAACAGCGTGCGGTAATCGCCTGGACGAAAGTAGAGAAACGCCGATGCGATCAGCGGACCGGTGACGGCGCCGGCGTGATCCATCGCGCGATGGAAGCTGAAGACGCGGCCGCGCGCGTCGCTCCGCGCCATGTCGGCGAGCATGGCATCGCGTGGCGCGCCGCGGATGCCCTTCCCCAACCGATCGCCGAAACGTATGACGAGAACTTGCGGCCATGCCGTTGCGATGCCGATGAGCGGCCGTGCCGCGGCCGCGAGCCCATAGCCGGCGAGCACGAGCTTCTTCGGCGACCGCCATTTATCCGTCAGCCATCCCGACAACACCTTGAGGGCGCTGTTCGCGGCTTCGGCCGCGCCCTCGATCACGCCGAGCGACATCGCGCCCGCATGCAGCACCTGCGTCAGAAACAGCGGCAGGAGCGGATAGATCATCTCGCTCGCCATGTCGGTGAAGAAGCTCACCCATCCGAGCAGCCAGATGGGGCGCGTCAGCCCGAAGCGCGCGTTGAACGTTCGGAGGGCGTCAGGTTTCATCGCGGCCCACTCATTTCCGACGCTGACTCCAGACGACGGCGGTGAACAAGATCGTGGCCGCTCCGGCGCTGACCAACACGAACGAACCGCTCCATAGCGTCCGGTTCATCGGCACCGCGTAGGTCGAGAGGACGCCGCCGACAATCGCCGCGACGCCTCCGCCAACGAACTGGACGACGGTTCGTGTTCCCTGCCATCGTGCGGCGGCGACGATTCCGACGACCATGCCGGCGAGCAGCGTAGACACCGACGCGAGCGTGCTGAGAAGGCCGTCGGGATCCCACTCGTCGCTCCACGCATGACGGCCGAGCACCGCGCGATCGACCCACGCCGCGAGATTACCTGCACGGGAGAGATCGCCGGGCACGCCGCCGGGCGGTCGGACGTGGGCCATGACAAGCCAGTACGTCAGGGTAATGAAGACGGCGAGCGAGCCGAGGAGCGCGGCTCGCCTCCGGTAATCGCCTGCCGCAGCGAGATGCGCGGCGGTACCAAGCGCGAGCGCGACGCCGGCGCGCTGGAAGACGCCGGTAACCCGCCATGTCGCGAGATCCGGCCGGGAAATGCCGCTGAAGGCGAGGCCCGCGCCTATGAGGGCCGCCGCGATCGCGGCAAGCGCTGCGGGCGCCGTCGCAGACATTGGAATCGTGGCGCCCAGAAAGAACAAAAACGCGGGCGTGATGAGATCGCCCGCGAGCGCGCCGTCCCACGGAGCGTGCGCAAGCCAGAGGTAGCCCCGGTCCCACCGTGCGGGGTCGTCGGCAACCCACGCGGAAAGAGCGAGAACGAGGAGGACGACGTGGAAACTCGTGAACCGGACCCGCTCCGGCCGCCGGGGCATTCACTCGTCACTATATAATTCCCACCTTGTCTTGTCCTTTCGATGCGGTGCTCGTCGTCGCGTTTGGCGGACCACAAGGTCGTGAGGACGTGCGCCCCTTCCTCGCCAACGTTCTGCGCGGCCGCCGGGTATCGCCGGAGCGCGTCGAAGAAGTCGCTCATCATTACGAGCTGTTCGATGGATTCTCGCCGCTCACCGAGCTGACGCTGAGGCAGGCGGCGCTGCTGCGGTCGCGCCTCGCCGAGCGCGGAATGCCGCTGCCCGTGTACGTCGGCATGCGGAACTGGCATCCGTTCCTCGCCGACACGCTCGCAATGATGTCGCGCGACGGCGTGCGCCGCGTGGTCGGGTTTCTCGCAGCGGCCCAGAGGAGCTATTCCAGCTGTACGCAATACCGCGAGAACGTCGATGCCGCGCGCGCCATCCTGCGACAACAAGGGCTCGCTGACATCGAAGTCGTATACGTTGGCGACTGGCACACCGATCCGGGCTTTGTGGACGGGAACGCCGATCACGTGGTCGACGCGTTCGAGCAGCTTCCCCCAGATAAGCGGGAGCAGGCGCGACTGATCTTCACCGCACACAGCATTCCCGAATCGATGGCCGCCCGGTATCCGTACGAACGCCAATTGCACGAAACGGCGGACGCGGTGGCGGATGCCGTCCGCACGAGGCGTGGGCGCCGCGACACAATCGATCACATGCTTGTCTATCAAAGCCGCAGCGGACGCCCCGAAGACCCGTGGCTCGGGCCCGACGTCTGCGACTATCTGCGGCAGGAGGCGTCACGCGGGCTGACGGCAGCGGTGCTCAGCCCCATCGGGTTTCTCTGCGATCACATCGAGGTCCTCTACGATCTCGACGTCGAGGCGGCCGACGTCTGCCGGCAGCTGTCGATCTCGATGGTTCGCGCGAGTGCGGTGAACGATCATCCGCGTTTCGCGGACGCGATGGCGAACGCGGTGCTCCAGACGGTCGAGCGCTACGCGCCCGGGCGGCCGCTACCCATCGTGACGGCGGTGCGATGAGGGCGGCGCGTCTCCTCGTCGCGGGCGTGACGATGATTGCGATCGGCGCCGTGGGCGGCAAAGAGGGGGCTGACCTGAAGGCCAGCACTACTGAAGCCAGCAGCACCGAGGGCAGCAGTACCGAGGCGATGAACCACACGATTACCGCAGTCGAAGGCATTACGGTCGGTCATCACACGCTGACCGAACGCCCGACGGGGTGCACGGTGGTGATTGCGGAGAAAGGCGCGGTCGCAGGGGTCGACGTTCGTGGAGGCGCGCCAGGGACGCGCGAGACGGATCTCCTGAACCCGCTGAATCTCGTCCAGCAGGTTCACGCCGTCGTGCTCGCGGGCGGCAGCGCCTTTGGACTCTCGACCGCCGACGGAGTCATCCGGTATCTCGAGCAGAAGCAGATCGGGTTTCCGTATGGCGGCCGTGTCATCCCCATCGTGCCAGCCGCCATCCTCTTCGATCTCAGCGTGGGCGACGCCAGCGTGCGGCCCGGGCCCGACTGCGGATATGCCGCCGCTCGTACAGCGACGAACGCGCCGGTGCCCGAGGGCAACGTGGGAGCCGGAGCCGGCGCCACGATTGGCAAATGGCTCCGCAGCGATCGCGGCATGAAAGGCGGAATCGGCAGCTCGGCAATCGAGTTGCCCGACGGCATCGTCATCGGCGCGATCGTTGCCGTCAACGCCGCCGGGAACGTCGTGGATCCTGCAACGGGGCGGTTCATTGCCGGCAGCCGGACCGAGGACGGTCGATCGATCGAGGACGCTCGTGCGCTGCTGCGCAGTCGGTCGCGCGCGTCCGCCGCGCCCGGCGCGAACACGACGATCGGCGTCGTCGCGACCAACGCCACGCTCACGAAGGTGCAGGCCGCCAAGGTCGCCCAGATGGCGCACGACGGCTACGCACGGGCGCTCTACCCTGCCCACCTGACGGTGGACGGCGACACGATCTTTGCGCTCGCCACCGGTACGCACGCGGGGGCCGTCGATCTGGATCAGATCGGGGCGCTTGCTGCGGATGCAGTCGCGGAGGCCATCGCGCGCGCTGCCCGCGCCGCGACCGGTATCCCCGGCTATCCCGCGGCACGCGATCTGAAATAGTTGAACGCCTCGTTCGCGCTGCTTCTCGTCTACGCTGCATCGTTCGTGGCGCTCGGCCTGTGGCTTGGCCGGCGTGTGCGCGCCGCGGAATTCTTCGTTGCCGCCCGCGCGCTCGGACCGGGCCTGATTTTTTCGACCTTCCTTGCGGCGAACATCGGCGCCAGCTCCACGGTCGGAGCCACGTCGCTCGCCTACGCCGAGGGGCTGAGCGCGTGGTGGTGGAACGGATCGGCAGGCCTCGGGTCACTGGTCCTGGCGTTCTTCGTGGCGCCGCGCATGTGGCGCGAGGCATCGGCCCACAATGACCTGACGGTTGGCGATTTTCTGGAGCGGCGCTACGGCCGCGCGATGCGCGGGCTGGTCGCATCTCTGATCTGGCTCGGCACGCTCACCATCCTCGCCGCGCAGCTGCTCGGCGTCGCCGCAGTGCTGAACGTCGTCGCCGGGTTTTCACCGCTCGTCGGCTGCGCCATTGGCGCGCTCGTGACCGCCGCGTACTTCGTGAGCGGCGGTCTTCTCAGCACCGCGTGGGTGAACCTCGTGCAGCTCGCCGTGATCCTCGCGGGGTTTGCGATTGCGGTGCCGTTCGCGCTTCACGCGGCGGGCGGATGGACGGCGGCGTCGCAGTGGGGCACGGATGTCCTGGCGAGCACCGGACCTGCATCAGGCTGGAGGCTCCTCTTCCTGCTCGGCCCCGCATTCATCGTCTCTCCAGGCCTCCTGCAGAAGGCCTTCGGGGCGGTCGACGAGCAGGCCGCGCGCCGCGGAATAGCCTGGAACGGAGTCATGCTGCTTATTTTCGCGGCGGCGCCGGCGCTCATCGGACTCTCCGCGCGGACCGCGTTCCCCACGCTCTCACATGCGGATCTCGCGCTGCCGACGATACTTGCGCACGCGCTGCCGTCCGGACTGGGAACGCTGGCGCTCGCGGCGGTGTTTTCGGCGGAGATCAGCTCGGCCGACGCCGTGCTCTTCATGCTCGCCACGTCGGCGTCACGGGATCTGTACCGAGGATTCGTGCGCCCCGATGCGAGCGACCGCGAGCTGCTGCTCGTCGCGCGTCTGGCCGCGGTTGCGGGGGCGCTGGCCGGAATCGGCATCGCGATGATCTATGGGAGCGTCCGTGCCGCGGTGGGTGTTTTCTACGCCCTCCTGACCGTTACGCTGTTCATGCCGATTGTCGCGGGGCTGTACGTCCGGCGGGCCGGCCCGCCGCACGGCCTCGCGTCGGTCTGTGTTGGCGTTCCGACGCTCCTGCTCGTTCACGCCCTGACCGGCGGCCGCGGTTATGGCGTCATCTCCCCCGCTCTGGCGGGGGTGATTGCGAGCGCCGCGGGGTTCGCCGTAGGCGGCAGATTTAACATCCTTAACCCGCGCAACGTGTGAAAATCCGTCCGGCTCCCTTTCCAGTCGTCCTGAAGGACGGCTTACCGAGACTCATTATGCGATTTCCGAACGTTGCAGCCGTAGGGTTACTCGTACTACTTGCGTGTGCCGACGCGTACGGATCCGCCTCCGGCCGACCGGCGATTGTCGCGGGCGAAGACGGACAGCAGGTCATCATCAACCAGCAGACGTCGGACATGCCGATTCCGCTCCCCGGCATGGGGCCGCGGCAGCCGAAGACGGGCACCGGGCGGCTGCGTGGCCGCGCCATCACCGCTGATGCCGGCTCGCCGGTCAGACTCGCCGTCGTCCGCATCTCGAGCCCGGACATCGGGTCGAAGACGGCGATGACCGACGCCCAAGGGCGTTACGAGTTCCGCGATCTTCCGGCGGGCCGCTTCAATCTGTCCGCGTCGAAGGCCGGGTACGTGACGATGCAGTACGGACAGACGCGGCCGTTCGAGCAGGGCAAACCAATCGACCTTGCCGAAGGGCAGGCGCTCGACAAGGCCGACTTCGTCATGCCGCGCGGCAGCGTCATCTCTGGACGCGTGGTCGACGAGTTCGGCGATCCGATGTCGGAAGCGATCGTTATGGCGATGCGATCGGTCTGGGCCGGTGGGCGGCGTCGCCTGCAGGCGACGGGCCGGAGCGCAACGACGAACGATTTGGGACAGTTCCGGATTTACGGGCTTTCGCCCGGCGACTATTACGTGAGCGCGACGATTCCTCGAGCCGAGATGATCGCCTTCGACATGGCGATGGCGATGGGCGGCGGCGGCGCAGGCGGCCCGGTTGGATCCAATCCGAACTCCGGATATGCACCCACCTACTTCCCCGGCACCTCCAACGGGGCCGAGGCGCAGAAAATCGCGGTTGGTGCGGGTCAGGAGGCGGCGAACACAGACTTCGCGCTGCTGCCCGTCCGTCTCGTGAAGGTGACCGGGATCGTCCTCAGTTCGGAGGGAAAGCCAGTCGAGGGCGCGATGATCAGCGCGCAGCCGAAAAACATGGACGGGGCCGGCATGATGATGGCCGGCACGGGGCGCTCGGACAAAAACGGCGCCTTCACGATTTCCAACATATCGCCTGGCGACTACACGCTGCAGTCGCGCTCCTTCCAGATTCAGATGAGCAGCGGCGGCGACAACATGACGTTCACCACGCGCATCGGCGGCCCCGAGGGCGGATCGGACAACGAGGTCGGGTCGCTGCCGATCACCGTCGGCGGCGAGGATCTGACCAACGTCGTGCTCGTCACGGCGAAGGGCGCGTCGGCGACCGGGCGCGTCACGTTCGAGGGCGGTGCGCCCCCGACCAACCTCACGAACATCCGTGTCATGCCGGTTTCAGCCGACGCGGGCGACGCCGGACCTACGATGGTATTCGGCGGCCCGAACGGGTTGAAGGCCGACGGAACGTTCGAGGTGAAAGGACTTGTGGGGACGCGGCTGTTGCGGCTGATGAACGTCCCCGCCGGATGGACGGTGAAATCCGTGCGCGTGAATGGCACCGACGTGACCGACACCGGCATCGAGTTCAAGCCGGGCGAGACCGTCAGCGGCGTCGAGATCGCGCTCTCCTCCAAGTTGTCGCAAGTATCCGGCACGGTCACCGGCGCGTCGTCAGAGCCGGTGAAGGATTACACGGTGGTCGTCTTCGCGGATGACCCGCAGCGCTGGACGCTGCCAGGGTCGCGCTACGTGGCGGGACGCCGTCCGGATCTGAATGGAAAGTTCGAAGTGAAACCGCTGCCGCCCGGCAGCTACTACGCCGCCGCCGTCGAGTACTTGCCCGACGGCGATTGGAACGATCCGGAAGTCCTCGAGCGGCTCAAGGTGAACGCGAAGCGTTTCACGCTCGACGAAGGTGAGTCAAAGACGCTGGAGCTGAAGATCCAGTAGGGCGGGGTCTTAAGACCCCGCCCAGTGCTGGCGCGAACTGCGCAGCGGCGAGGTCACGTCAGGTTCCCGGCGCCTCGGGCTCAGTTGCTCTTCTCTATCAGCGCCGTCGCGGCCTCGTCGTCGGTATCGGGAACGGGGCCCTTCCGGCGCGCGATGATGTAGGCGACGAGGAACACAGCGCCGATCATGCCGAGCGAGAACCACTTCGGCATCTCGACGTGCATCCAGCCCATGGCCGCGGCGTACTCGAGCAGCAGCTTGAGGCCGACGATCGCAATGATGATGAACGCGCCGTCGACGAGCGTCGGATAGCGGCGCACGATCGCGAGCAGCTGCGCGATGACCACGCGCATCGCGACGATGCCGATCAGGCCGCCGGTGAGCACGACCCACGTTTTCGGCGACATCGCGACGGCGACGAGGATCGAGTCGACCGAGAAGGCGATGTTGACGAGCTCGACCTTCACGACCGTTCCCCACAGCGCCGACATCCCGAGCCACGGCTTGGCGGGGCGCGGCTTGCTGCGCTCTTCCGCGTCGCCGCTCTGGAAGAAGTGCTGATACGTCAGGTAGATGAGATAGAGCCCGCCGAGCAGTTTCACGAACGCGAGCCGAATCAGATACACGGCAAGGAGCGTCGCGATGATGCGGAAAGCAAACGCGCCCAGCAGGCCGTAGCGCAGCGCCTTCTTCTGCTGCTGCCTCGGAAGCCCCAGAATCATCACGGCCACGACCAGCGCGTTGTCGGCGCTCAGCAGGCCTTCGAGGACGACGAGAAGACCGATCGTGACGAAATCGCTGAGCTGGATGTGCATGCCGTCAGACCTTGACGCGACCCGTATCAAGGCCTACATTTGGATCGACGCAAGGTTGCGTATGGATCCAAGTCTTTACTTTATCAGCACGGCTGCGCGGCTGCTCGACATGCATCCGCAGACGCTGCGGAAGTACGAGCGGCTCGGCCTCGTGCGGCCGACGCGCACGATCGGCAGCATGCGCCTCTATTCGCGCGACGAGCTCGAACGGCTGCGCGTGATCAAGCACCTGGTCGAGGAAGCGCGGATCAACCTCGCCGGCGTACAGCGGTTGCTCTCGATCGCCGAGTCGATTCAGCGCATCCGGCCGCTCATGGCGCAGGATGCCGGACGCCCCGACGCGCGGCGCCGCATCGCGCACGAGCTGAAACGGATCTCCGAGATGGTGGGACTGTGAATTGCCAAAATTGCCAGAATCGCCGGAATCGCCGGAATTGCCAGAATTGATTGCGGAATTTCGAATTCCGGAACGTGTCGTTGCCGAAAATTCAGCGGCAGAAAATTATGGCAATTATGGCAATTGTGGCAATTCCGGCGATTCACTGACGTAGATGGAATTCAAGGATTACTACCAGACGCTCGGCGTCGCGAAGACCGCCTCCGACAAGGAGATCAAGCAGGCGTACCGGAAGCTTGCGCGGAAGCATCATCCCGACGTCAACCCCGGCGACAAGTCGGCGGAAGCGCGTTTCAAGGAGATCAACGAGGCGTACGAAGTGCTCGGCGATCCGGAGAAGCGGCGGAAGTACGACGAGCTGGGCGCAAACTGGCGCCTGTACGAGCAGGCGCAGCAGTCGGGCCAGGGGTTCGGCGGGTTCGCGGGTAATCCGTTCGGCGGCGCCGGCGGCGGCGCATGGAACATCAACGTCGGCGGACCCGGCGGCGGGTACCGCACGATGACTGAAGAAGAGATGCACGAGCTCTTCGGCAACGAAGACCCGTTCTCCGATTTCTTCAGGACGTTCTTCGGCGGCGGCGCACCACGCGAGGCCGGCCCCCGCGGACGCCAGGCGCGCGCCCCGCGCACGCAGAAGGGGCGCGACATCGAGCACGAGGTGGAGCTCACGCTCGAAGAGGCGTATCACGGCGCGACACGGCGCATTTCGATCAAACAAGGCGGACACGCGCGCAGCGTCGACGTCAGGATTCCTCCGGGCGTGAAGGACGGCTCGCGCGTGCGCGCCGCGGGCGAAGGTGAATCCGGATCGAACGGAGGCGCGTCCGGCGATCTCTACTTGCGCGTGCGCGTCCGTCCGCATCCCGTCTTCGAGCGCGACGGCAACGATCTCCGGACGAAAGTCGCCGTCCCGGTCACGACGGCGGTGCTCGGCGGCGAGGCGCAGGTGCCGACCATCGCCGGCTCGGTGCGCCTGAAAATTCCGGAGACGACCCAGAGCGGACAAGTGTTCCGCCTCAAAGGGCACGGCATGCCGGTCGTCGGCAAGACGGACGACCATGGAGACTTGTATGCGACGGTGGAGGTTCAGCTTCCCCGCGCGCTGTCGAAAGACCAGCGCCAGCACTATGAGGCACTTGCGAAATTGGAGAGAAGCTGAAAGCTGATAGCTGAGAGCTGAGAGCTGTTATGAACATCAACAAGTACACGGAGAAAGCCCAGGAAGCGATTGTCGCCGCCCAGCAGCTCGCGGATCGCGAGGGCAATCCGGAGATTGTTCCGGAGCACCTGCTGCTGACGCTTCTCGAACAGCGTGAGGGCATCGTGCCGGAGATCGCGCGGAAGATGAACGCCGACCCGGCGGCGCTCGCCGGCGCGCTTCGCGCGGAGCTCGAACGTCTGCCTCGCGCCCAGGGCGGCTCGCAGCCGGGCCTGTCGGCGCGGCTCCGCAAGGTAACCGACGCCGCGGAGTCCGAAGCGGAGCGCCTGAAAGACGAGTACGTCAGCACCGAACATCTGTTCCTGGCAATCGCGGGCGAAGGTGGACGTTCTTCTGCGGCCCGCCTCCTCGAGCAGCGCGGCGTCACGCGCGACGCAATCCTTCAAGCGATGACGGCCGTGCGCGGCTCGCAGCGGGTGACGAGTCAGAACCCGGAAAGCACGTACCAGTCGCTCGAGCGGTACGGCCGCGACCTCACCGAGCTCGCGCGCAAGGGGAAGCTCGACCCGGTCATCGGGCGCGATGACGAGATCCGGCGGGTCATCCAGGTGCTCTCGCGGCGTACGAAGAACAATCCCGTGCTCATTGGCGAACCCGGCGTCGGCAAGACCGCCGTCGTCGAAGGGCTTGCCCAGCGCATCGTCCGCCAGGACGTGCCCGAGGGACTGAAGAACAAGCGGATTGTTGCACTCGACATGGGCGCACTCGTCGCTGGTGCGAAGTATCGCGGTGAATTCGAGGAACGGCTGAAAGCGGTCCTGAAGGAGGTGGCCGACTCCGCGGGTCAGATCATCCTCTTCATCGACGAGCTGCACACGGTCGTCGGCGCCGGCGCGGCCGAAGGCTCGATGGACGCGTCGAACATGCTGAAGCCGATGCTCGCGCGCGGAGAGCTGCACACCGTCGGCGCGACGACGCTCGACGAGTACCGCAAGTACATCGAGAAGGACGCAGCGCTGGAACGCCGCTTCCAGCCGGTGATAATCGGCGAGCCCACCGTCGAGGACACGATCAGCATTCTGCGCGGCCTTCGCGAGCGGTACGAGATCCATCATGGCGTGAAGTTCAAGGACTCGGCTCTCGTCGCCGCAGCCTTGCTCTCGCACCGCTACATCTCGGATCGGTTCCTGCCGGACAAAGCGATCGACCTCATCGACGAGGCAGCGTCTCGGTTGCGGATGGAAATCGATTCGATGCCGGCGGAGCTCGACGAAGTGTCGCGGCGCATCATGCAGCTCGAGATCGAACGCGAAGCGCTCCGCAAGGAGAAGGACGCGGCGTCGCAGGAGCGGCTGCAGCGACTCGAAAAGGAGCTGGCAAATCTCAAGGAGGAGAAGAACCAACTCGCGGCGCACTGGCAGCAGGAGAAGGAGACGATTCAGACCGGCCGCAAGCTGAAGGAAGACCTCGAGCAGGTGCGCCTCGAGATGCAGCACGCGCAGCAGGCGGGCGACTACGCGAAAGCCTCCGAGCTGCAGTACGGCCGGCTGCCCGACGTGGAGCGCCGCATTCGCGAGGCTGAAGGACGGCTCGCCGAGCTGCAGAAGAGTCAGCGGATGCTGAAGGAAGAAGTCGATGAGGAGGACATCGCGGAGGTCGTGAGCCGCTGGACGCACATTCCGGTCAGCCGGCTGATGGAAGGAGAAATCCAGAAGCTTCTGCGAATGGAAGACCGCCTGCACGAACGCGTCGTCGGTCAGGAAGAAGCGATCTCGGCGGTTGCCAACGCCATGCGGCGTGCACGCGCGGGACTTCAGGATCCGAACCGGCCGCTCGGCAGCTTCATCTTCCTCGGCCCGACCGGCGTGGGCAAAACGGAGCTCGCCCGCGCCCTCGCGGAATTCCTGTTCGACGACGAGCAGGCGATGATTCGGATCGACATGTCGGAGTACCAGGAGAAGCACACGGTCTCGCGGCTGATTGGCGCGCCTCCCGGGTACGTCGGGTACGAAGAGGCCGGCCAGCTGACCGAGGCGGTCCGGCGGCGCCCCTACTCGGTCGTCCTGTTCGACGAAATCGAGAAGGCGCACCCGGAAGTGCTCAACGTGATGCTGCAGCTCCTCGACGACGGCCGGCTCACGGACGGGAAGGGACGTACGGTCGATTTCAAGAACACTGTGGTGATCATGACGTCGAACATCGGCAGCCACTTCATCGCCGAAACGGCGGCACGGTTGACGCTCGACGCGTCCCACGGGACCGCGCTCGAGGAAGGCGTGAAGCGCCAGGTGATCGACGCGCTGCGCGCGCACTTCCGCCCCGAGTTCCTCAACCGGGTCGACGAGATCATCATCTTCCACGCGCTGTCTCCGCAGCAGATGCGGCAGATCATCGACATCCAGCTGCGTGGGCTGATGAAGCGGCTCGAGGATCGGAAGATCCACGTGGAGCTGACCGATCGCGCGAAGGATCTGCTCATCGCCGAAGGATACGATCCGACCTACGGCGCGCGCCCGTTGAAGCGAGTCATTCAGCGCCGCGTGCTCGACCCGCTCGCGATGCGTGTGCTCCAGGGGGAGTTCCGGGAAGGGTCCCGCGTGCGGATCGACGCCCATCGAGGAGAGCTCGAGTTCACACGCGCCGAGGACCCCGTTCACGCGTAAGATCGGGGTATGGCGGACGAAACCTCGGCACGTCCTCCGACACGCGGCCGCCGCGCGACCGACCGCCGCCTGCCCCGCGGCGGTCCGTTCTCCGCGATGTGGTACGTCCTCGCGATCTTTCTCCTCCTCGGTCTCGGCCAAATCGCGTATTTCTCCATGCAAGGCGGGCAAGCGCTTTCCTACAGCGACTTCAAACAGCGGTTGCGGGAAGGCCGGATTCAGGAAGTGCTCGTCGGCCAGGACCGCGTGCGCGGAACGCTGCGCGACGACAAGGGCACCCATCCATTCACCGCGGTACGCATCGAAGATCCCAAGCTCATCGAGGACCTCGACAAAGCAGGCGTGAAATACACCGGAGAACCGTCCACCCAATGGCTGTCGCAGATCATTGGCTGGATCATCCCGATCGTTTTCCTCATTGCGTTGTCGAGCATCTTCTTCCGCCGTATGGGCGGGGCCGAAGGCGGCGTGATGTCGTTCGCGCGCAGCCGCGCGAAGATCTACGCCGACGATGACGTGAAAGTGCGGTTCGGCGACGTCGCCGGGGTCGACGAGGCCGAGGACGAGCTGCGCGAAATCGTCGAGTTTCTGAAGCACCCGAAGAAGTACACGAGCATCGGCGGGCGTATCCCGAAAGGCGTGCTGCTCGTCGGCCCCCCGGGCACCGGGAAGACGCTCCTCGCGCGCGCGGTTGCGGGCGAAGCCAAGGTGCCGTTCTTCAGTTTGAGCGGTTCGGAGTTCGTCGAGATGTTCGTCGGCGTCGGCGCCGCACGCGTCCGCGATCTGTTCGCGCAGGCCGAGGGCAAGGCGCCGTGCATCGTGTTCATCGACGAGCTCGACGCGCTGGGGAAAGTCCGCATCCAGACCCCCATGGGCAGCCACGAAGAGCGCGAGCAGACGCTCAATCAGCTGCTCGCCGAGATGGACGGGTTCGACGCGCGCAAAGGCGTCATCATCATGGGCGCGACCAATCGGCCCGAAGTCCTGGATCCGGCGCTCCTCCGACCCGGCCGGTTCGACCGGCAGGTGCTCGTCGACAAGCCCGACGTGCGCGGCCGCGAAGAGATCCTCCGCATCCACGTCAAAGCGGTGAAGCTCGCCGACGGGGTGGACCTGCGCGTTGTCGCGGCCCGCACCGCCGGGTTCGCAGGCGCGGATCTTGCGAACCTCGTCAACGAGGCGGCGCTGCTCGCCGCACGAAAGGACAAGACCGCTGTCGAGATGAAGGACTTCGAGGAAGCGATCGATCGACTCATCGCGGGGCTCGAGAAGAAGCGCGTCATGAGCGACAAGGAACGCCGGATCGTGGCGTATCACGAATCGGGACATGCGATCGTCGCGACGGTACTGCCGGGGCTCGACCCCGTGCACAAGATCTCAATCGTTCAGCGCGGGTTTGGCGCGCTCGGCTACACGATGCAGCTGCCGCTCGAGGACCGTTACCTCCTCACGCGCGAGGATCTTCTCAGCCAGCTTGCCGTGTTGTTGGGTGGCCGGAGCGCCGAGGAGATCGCATTCGGGAAGGTCTCGACCGGCGCGCAGAACGATCTGCAGCGCGCAACTGACATCGCACGTGCGATGGTGACGGAGTACGGCATGAGCGATCTGCTCGGCGCCGTCAGCTACAACGGGCACCAACGCCCGGTGTTTCTCGAGAATCCGTTTGCGCAGGAGCGCGGTAACTACTCTGAGGAGACCGCGCTCAAGATCGACTCGGAAGTGAAACGAATCCTTACCGACGCGCACGAGATTGCCCGCCGCGTGCTGCGGGAGCGCCGCGGCACGCTCGACACTCTCGCCCTCCGGCTGCTCGAGAAGGAGGTCATCGAATCGGAGGAATTGCTCGCGATCATGGGTCCCCTGCCTCCGAAAGATCCTGACGGAACGGTGCCCGCTCCGGTGCCGGATCCCGGCATTACGGCGTAACCGCCCTCACCTGTCCTGCGAAACGTTGTGTCAGGTCCATGACAGACACTCACGGCGCCCGCGTGTAAGGTCAGAATGAGGTTCGCGAGCCGCTGCCATCGGGCCGCTCGGCTCGGCGCGGCCCGACCATGTCTGCAAAACGCTCAACTCGTCGGACGTCTCGACACGAGATCCTCCACCGGAAAGCGTTCTCCAATTCTCTGCTCGCTACGCTTCGTCCGGAGGATGTGAAGCGGTTCGGTCATTCCCTCGACGTCATTCCGCTCAAACTCAAACAGTTTCTTCACCGCCCGGGCGACGTGGTCGAGCATGTGTACTTTCCAGGCGGGGGATTCTGCTCTGAACTCACCATGCTGGAA
The DNA here is from genome assembly GCA_046735635.1 of Acidobacteriota bacterium. Taxonomy (GTDB): domain Bacteria; phylum Acidobacteriota; class Vicinamibacteria; order Vicinamibacterales; family 2-12-FULL-66-21; genus JALZOC01. The sequence continues at coordinate 16,545 of JBKPTT010000195.1, forward strand.
AACGGCGACATGGTGGAGATTGCGACAATCGGCTCCGAAGGCATGGTCGGGATCTTTGCGGCCACGGACGGTCACGTCGCACCCTCGGTGGCCATGGTGCAGGCCGAAACCGATACCTGCTATCGACTGCCGGCCGAGGTGTTTCGGCGCGAGATCGATCGCGGCGGGCGCTT
>JBKPTT010000196.1:0-6040 GCA_046735635.1 Acidobacteriota bacterium
GAAGAAGGGCAGCGTGATCGGGCCCGGCACATGGATTGTCAACCTCGCGTTCTACAAGGATATCTTCCGAACGAGGGGTACGACGGTGCAATTCAGCGCGATGCTCGACAACGCGTTCAATCACCCGCAGTTCTTCGTCCCAGACCTCGGCACCGGTGGCTTCATGGACCTCACGGACTACCTGCTGGGCGGCACGGCGGACAACGGAAGGGCCGCCGTCCTCGGGGCTGAGACGGTGGGGAATGCGGAGGGATTCTCCGCGGGGCGCGTCGTGCGCTTCGGACTGCGGATGCGATTCTGACGAACGGGGCGGGCGGGATCTTGCCGATCCCGCCCCTCACTCACGCGGCCGGTATCTCCGACCGCCCGGACGCGGGCTTCACCGGCTTCGCGTGCTCCACGTGCATGAACCGTCCGTCTGACGTGCGGCACAGAAATCCGCCGTCGACGAGGACGCGCAGGATGCTGGCGCACGCGATCGAGTCCAGGTTCCAGAGACGGCCGGCCTGGCGCTCGGTGAGGCGCAGCCCTGGCATTTCGAGAAATTCACACTGGATTCGCTGCAGAAGGTTGACCGCAGGATCGATGGGTGCGGGAGTCATACACCCTCCTTCGTCGCGCCGACAAAAAAACTGTCTTCGCATCTACGACTATAGCGCAACGGCGCGCGTCCGGCGCACGAAAATCGGGGTAGGCTAGCCGTGTTGCAGGCGCTCGTCCCCGCCATCGCGTTCGTCATTCGCCTCGCAGGCTACGGCCGATCGTGGCTTCCCTCGCCGCTCATTCTTCTGCTGCTCATCGCATTGGCGCACGCGGTTTCGCCGGTGCTTCGCGCGCGTGTGCGTACGATTTTCCAACGCTATCGCTTCGAGATCGCGCTCGCCGCGATCGTCGCGATGGCCCTCGCGGTGCGTCTCCCTGGGATTGGGGCGGACCTCGGCCACACGCCGATCGACATCGACGAGAACCGGCTTGCCTCGAGCGTCAAGCATTTCTTCGACACCGGGACGATCGATCACGTCACCGTGGAACATTACCCCGGCGCGGTGTTCTGGCTGTTCTCGGCGTCCGCGTTCGTTCGCTACGTGCACGATCTCACGCACGGGATCGAGCTCCCGCCGGATCAGATCCCGGTCGCCAATTACGTGTTCGCGGCTCGTGTCGCCAATGCGTGCGTCGCGTGCGTCATCGTGTGGCTGACCGGCTTGCTCGGCCGCCGGATCGCGGGCGCGGCAACGGGCCTGCTTGCCGCCGCGCTGGTCGCAATCCTGCCACTCTCGGTTGACACCACCACTGTCGTCAGGAACGACCCGGGGATGGTGCTCGTCGTGCTTGGGGCTGTCTACGCTGCGCTGGCGTTGTACGACACGCAGCGAACGCCGCTTGCGATCGCGGGCGGTGTTCTGGCGGGCCTGGCGACGGGGATCAAGTATTCGAGCATGTTCGCCCTCGTCCCGGTGCTGATTGCGGCAGCCGCGGCCGGCAGCCGCGCCGAGCGGCTTCGGCGGCTCGCCATCGCGGGGACCGCATTCCTGCTCGCGGTCGCGATCTCGAATCACTTCGTCTGGTGGGATTTTCCGAACTTCCTCCGGCAGCTCACCGCACAGGTAGCGCTGACCGCAAGCGGCCATTGGGCTGCGACGGATAATCCAGCCGGCTTCTACCTGGAGGTGCTGGACCGGTTCGGCCCTGGCGCCGTGCTGGTGACATGCGCCGGAGGATTCGCGGTGTACGCGCTGTGCACCAGACGGGCGGCGCTGTGGATCTTCGTGAGCTTCCCGCTGCTGTATCTGTGGTTTATGACGCGGAGGCCGGCACAATTTCCCCGGTGGGTGTTTCCTCTTGTGCCGTTCGTCGCGGTCGGCGGCGTTGCCGCGCTCCTCACCTCTCTGCGGCTCGTCGCGGTCGCCTTGCCGGCAGCGTCGCCACGTATCCGCCTCGTGGCGCGAGTGGCGGTTCTCCTCGTCGCGATCGCGGCGCTCGCCCAGCCCGGCTGGCACGGCGTCGTAGCGTTCAGCCGGCGGCTCAGTCCCCCCACGCACGCCGTCGCCGAGCAGTGGCTCGAAACACACGCCGCGCCCGGCAGCGTGGTTGCGTCAGACGTTTATTTCCTGAACTTCGGCGATTCCAAGCTCAAAGTGCGGCGGCTCGATTTCGAAACGATGATGCCGGCGCGCGCACTCGATCAACTCGCCGGCGCCGATTGGCTCGTCGTGCCCGAGCCGTACTTCGGCAACCCGATATTACGCAGGCTCGGCTTCGTCCAGCGGGTGCATGCGGACCAGGGGTTCGGCGGGCGACTCGGGTACGATTTCGAAATCTACGCGGTGCCGAAGATTCCGCAGACGCACGGCGCGCTCAATCAGTAACGTTCGCGATCACGATCAAACAAGAGGATCTTGTCACTGGCCGCCGTTGATTCAACTTACCCGGCGGCTGGCCGGAACCGCCCGATCGTCGCGGCCGAGATCTTCGCGAGCCATGCCTTCCCCCTCTCGCCGACGAGCGCGCGTTCGAGCGCGTCGAACTTGACGTAGGCGACCGGCACCAACAACAGCGTCAGGAAGAGACAGAGCGACTGGCCGCCAATGATCGTGACCGCAATAGCCGCGCGGCCCGTCCCTCCAATACCGAGCCCGAGCGAGGTGGGAATCAAGCCCGCGATGATCGCGGTCGTCGTCATCAGGATGGGCCGCAGCCGCGTCCGGCACGACTCCACGATGGCGTCGCGCAGCGGCAGTCCGCGCGCGCGAAGCACGTTTGCGTAGTCGACCTGCAGGATCGAGTTCTTCTTCACGATGCCGAGGAGCAGCAGCATCCCCAGCGCGCTCCACAGATTGAGCGTCCGCCCGGTGATCCACAGCGTAAACAACGCGAAGGGCACCGCGATTGGCAGCACGAGCATGATCACGATCGGCTGGAGGAAGCTCTCGAACTGCGACGCGAGCACCATGTAGACGAAGATCATCGCGAGGCTGATCGCCATGATCATGTTCGCCGTCGTCTCGTCGAGGATCTTCGACTGCCCCTGCAGCTTGAACGACATCGTCGGCGGCATGTTGAGGCCCGCGAGCATCCGTCGCACGTCGTTGGACGCTTCATCGAGTGCGTGGCCGGGCGCGACATCGGCGATCAACATCACCGCGAACTGACGGTCGGACCGCTGTAAGGTGGTGGGGCCGAGGCCGCGCTCGAGCTGTGCGATGTTGTCGATTCGCACAGGGCCGGATGCCGACGGGACCGTCAGGCGGCCGATTTGTTCGATGTCGCCGCGCTGGTTTTCCAGTACGCGGATCTTGACCGGGTACTGCTCCTGACCTTCCTTGAAGAACGAAACCTCGTCGTCGCCGGCGACCGCGAGCCGCAACGTATTGCCGACGGTCGCCATGCGCACGCCGAGGTCCGCGGCGCGCTTCCGGTCGACCGCGACGTGCACTTCAGGATTCGATATGTTCAGGCCGATTTTGACCTCGGTCAGACTCGGAACGTTCCGCGACGCCTCCAACGCGCGCTTCGCGTAGTCGGCAGCCTGCTGCAGATCCGGGCCGAGAATGTTCGCCGATATCGCAAACGCCGTCTGCCCTTCGCCGCTGCCCAGCGCGGTTCGGGAACTGATGCTCGGCCGGTAGCCCGGGTGGGCCGACAGCCGCCGACGCATCTCCGTGATGATTTCAGCCTGGGTGTGCTTGCGCTCGTCTCTCGGCAGCGCCTGACACAGGAAATGGATGTGCGTCGGCGACGAGACGTTCGACGATACCGCGACGGACGGCTCGATCTGCGCGACCCCCTCGATGCCCTTCAGTTCCTCGAGCAGCTTGAATGCGATCTCGCTCGTGCCCTCGAGCGACGTGCCTTCCGGGGCGTCGACGTGCACCGTCCACTCGCCCATGTCCTCGTTCGGCACGAACTCGCGGCCGACCATCTTATCCAGTGGATACGCGAGCAGCGCCGTAACAACCGACACGCCGATGATGACGCCGGGATGATCGAGCGCCCAATTGACGCGCCGCGTATACCAGTGGTCGAGCCAGTGGAAGAACCCGCGCTCTTTCGTTTTGTGATCCGCGGCGCCGTCGGCCAGCCGCAGGAAACGCGAGCTCAGCATCGGGGTCAGCGTGAAGCTCACGAGCATCGACACCAGGATCGCGAACGCCATCGTCCAGCCGAACGGGTTGATGAAGCGCTTGGCGTACCCGTTCATGAACGCGATCGGCAGGAAAATCACGACGAGCGACAGCGTCGTCGCCATCACCGCCAGCGCGACCTCCCTCGTGCCTTCGATCGCAGCCTCGAAAGGCGAGCAGCCCTTCTCCTCCATATACCGGAAGATGTTCTCCAGCACGACGATCGCATCGTCGATGACGATGCCGACCGCGAGCGTGATGCCGAGGAGCGTCATGTTGTTCAGCGTGAACCCCATGATGTTCATGAGCGTGAACGACGCGACGATCGAGGCCGGAATCGCCAGGGCCGAGATGATCACGGCTCGGACGTTCCGGATGAAGATCATCACCACAATCGTGGCGAACAGCGCGCCGAAGATCAGATGTTCCTCGAGCGACGCGATCGACGCGTAGATGAACCGCGAGTCGTCGCGGATCACCGTGACCTTCACGGCGGACGGCAGCGAGCGTTCGACTGACGAGAGCTTCCCGCGCACGCCCTCGATCACTGCGACCGTGTTCTCCCCCATCGCTCGGCGGATGTCGAGCATCACGGCCGGCGTCTGGCCGAGCCAGACGGCGCTCGTGGGGCGCTCGAAGCTGTCCTCCGCATGACCGATGTCCGAGACGCGGATCGGCGTACCGTTGCGCGTGGAGACGACGATCTCGTTGAAGTCCTGCGCCGCGTCCACGCGGCCGAGCGTGCGCAGCAGCAGCTGTCCTTTGCCCTGCTCCACGGTGCCGCCCGGAATCTCGACGTTCTCGTTCACGACGGCGTCACGCACCTGCGTCATCGACAGCCCGTACGAATTGAGCTTCTCGATGTCCACGACGATGTGGATTTCGCGCCGGCGGCCGCCGTTGAGGCTCACCTCTCCAACGCCGTTGACGGTCTGAATCGCCCGCGCGATCTGCTTGTCGGCGAGCTCGGTCAGCGTCCGCAGGCTCATCGCGTCGGACGAGATGATCAGCGACATGACCGGATCGGCATCGGGATCGACTTTCGTGATCACCGGCGGGAGGAGCTGGGGCGGCATGGTCCGAATCGCGCTCGCCACTTTTTCGCGGACGTCGTTCGCGGCGTCGTTCAGGTCCCGCTCCAGCACGAATCGGACAGTGATGTTTCCTCGTCCCTCCGCCATACGCGCCTGCATCTCGTCGATGCCCGACACGCCGCTGATGGCTTCCTCCATCGGTTCGATCACCGACGTGGACATCTCGTCGGGACTTGCGCCAGGAAGCGTTAACGCGACGTTCACGGTCGCGGGATCCGCCTTCGGATAGAGGTCGACTCCAAGCTCTCGAAAGGAGAAGATTCCAAGCACCACGAGCGACATCACCAGCATCGTGGCGAAGACAGGACGACGAACGCACAGGTCGGAAATCACCGGTTCCCCTTACCTGGTCACGGTGACGGCGAGGCCGTCGTTGAGCGTATCCACATCGGTCACCGCGACGCGCTCGCCAGCTGTGACGCCGTTCAGGATTTCCACGCGGTCACCGACGCGTTCGCCGACGTTCAACTCGCGGAGCTTGAGCTTGTCGCCGTCCACGACGAACACCCGGTTGACGCCATAGCGGTACTGCAGCGCGGCGTACGGCAGCGTCAGAACGTCGTCCACCATGCTGCTATCGATGTGGACCCGAGCGAACGTGCCGGGCTTCAACGCCGCGTCAGGATTCGGCACCAGTGCTTCGAACGGGAAGGCGCGGGTCGACGTGTTCACCGCGGGGCTGATGCGCGAGACCTTTCCCGCGAACGTCCGTCCCCGATACGCGTCCACCTGCAGCTGCACGCCCTCACCGGTCGTAATCCACGGCGCCATCTTCTCGGGAATCTCCGCCGTAACCTTCAGCGGATCGAGCCGCACGATCGC
>JBKPTT010000197.1:0-8781 GCA_046735635.1 Acidobacteriota bacterium
AATCAGCAGGGCGTCACGGTGAAGAAGATCAACCCCAGCATCCTGATGGTGATCTCGCTCTACTCACCGAAGGGCACCCGCGACGCGCAGTTCCTCAACAACTACGCGATGATCAACATCCGGGACGCGCTGCTCAGAACACCGGGTATCGCCCAGGTGGATCTCTACGGCGGGGCAGAGTACGGCATGCGGGTCTGGCTTCGTCCCGACCGGATGACCGCGCTTGGCCTCACGCCGTCCGATGTCATCAACGCGATCAAGGAGCAGAACCTTCAGGCACCGGCCGGCCAGGTGGGTGCCGCGCCCTCGCCGCCCGGCCAGGAATTCACTTACACCGTCAAAGCCCCGGGCCGGCTCACCACCGCGGAGGAGTTCGAGAACATCATCCTGCGGCAGACCACCGGGGGTGGAGAGCTTCGGATCAAGGACGTGGGGCGGGCCGAGCTGGGAAGCGAGAACTACAAGTCGTTCGGTCGCGCCATCGTGAAGGATTCGACGGGCCAGTGGCTGGAAGGCGCCGCGGCGTCCCTCACGGTGTACCTGCTGCCCGGCGCGAACCAGCTCGCGTCGGCGGACGGGATCTACAACACCCTCAAGGAGCTGTCCGGCTACTTCCCGCCCGACATGGCGTACGAGATCGTGTACGATACGACGCCGTCAGTCAAAGCCAGCATCAAGGGGATCGTCAAGACCCTGATCGAGGCGTTCATTCTGGTGAGCATCGTGGTATTCGTGTTCCTCCAGAGCTTCCGCGCGACGATCATTCCGCTCCTCACCGTGCCGGTGTCGCTGGTCGGGACTTTCATCTTCTTCCCGATGCTCGGCTTCTCGATCAACACGCTCACCATGTTCGGTCTCGTGCTGGCAATCGGCATCGTGGTGGACGACGCGATAGTCGTCGTCGAAGCGGTGATCCATCACATCGAGCACGGGAAAACTCCGCACGATGCGACCGTCCAGGCCATGAAGGAGGTCTCCGGTCCGGTCGTGGCCATCGCGCTGATCCTCTCGGCGGTGTTCGTGCCGGTGGCGCTCCTTGGCGGCCTGACGGGTCGGCTGTATCAGCAGTTCGCCCTCACGATTGCAATCTCGGTGTTGCTCTCCGCATTCCTGGCGCTGAGCCTGGCCCCGGCACTTTGCGCGATGATCCTCAAGCCGGCGAAGCCCACGGGTGGCCCGCTGGGCGCGTTCTACCGGGGCTTCAACAAAGTGTTCGAGGTCACCACCGGCACCTACGTGAATTGGACGAAGCTGTTCGTCCGCCGCGCCATTTTCACGATCGGAGTGGTAGTGCTGGCGACAGTCCTGACCGGTGCCCTTGGGAAGGCGCTTCCGTCCGGATTCGTGCCCGATGAGGACATGGGCATTTTCATGATCAACGCCCAGCTCCCGCCGGCCTCTTCGCTGGAGCGGACCGAAGGTGTGGTAAAGCAGATCGAGGGAGTCCTGAGGAACACTCAGGGCATCGTGGCCTGCACCGGCATCGGTGGCCTAGGCATCCTGACCAACTCGTTTAGCCCGGAGTTCGCCTCGTTCTTCTGCAAGCTGACACCGTGGGAAGAACGCCACTCGAAGGAGTTGCACGTCAGCGGGATCACGCAGACTCTGCGGCGATCGCTGGCCGGCATTCCAGGCGCCATCGCATTCCCGTTTACGCCTCCGACAATTCCGGGCTTCGGTGCCGCGGGCGGGTTCAACTTCCTGTTGCAGGACCGCAGCGGGACGATGAGTGTGGCCGACCTCGGGAAGCAGACGCTGGTATTCCTCGACGCAGCGCGCAAGCGGCCGGAGCTGGCCAATCTCTTCACCTCGTTCAACCCGCAAGTGCCCCAGGTCGGCGTCGAGCTGGATCGGGAGAAAGCCCGCGCGCTCGGCGTGCCGATCAACGATGTCTTCGCAGCTCTGTCGGCCTCGATGGGCGGCGCCTATGTGAACGACTTCAACCGCTTCGGCCGGCTCTACCGAGTCTACGTGCAGGCCGAAGCGGCATATCGTCAGAAGCCCGACGACATCGGCCAGTTTTACGTCCGGAGCAAGACGACGAACGAGATGATTCCGCTCTCCACCCTGGTTTCGGTGAAGCCCACGTCGGGCACAGAGGTCACGGTGCGATTTAACCTCTTCCGCTCAGTCGAAATCACCGGCGTTCCCGGACCCGGCCACACGTCTGGCGAGGCGATGAAAGCCCTGGAGGAAACCGCCGCCGCTGTGCTTCCCCGAGAGATGGGTTACGCCTACACCGGCTTCTCCTACCAGGAAAAGAACGCCCCGCCGGCCGCACCGACGTTCGTGCTGGCCATTGTTTTCGTGTTCCTCCTGCTGGCCGCGCTGTACGAGAGCTGGAAGCTTCCATGGGCGGTGCTGCTGGAGACGCCGCTCGTGGCACTGGGTGCGTTCCTCGGGGTCTGGCTCGCGGGCTACGACAACAACGTTTTCGTGCAGGTAGGCCTCATCATGCTGGTGGGTTTGGCGGCAAAGAACGCGATCCTCATCGTGGAGTTCGCGAAGCTCCAGCATGAACAGGGGAAAGGCTTAGAAGAGGCGGCGCTCGAGGCAGCCCGACTCCGCTTCCGGCCGATTCTCATGACTGCGTTCGCCTTCATCATGGGCGTGGTGCCACTGATGCTGGCGGGCGGCGCTGGCGCGGGTGCGCAGACCCGCATGGGAACGGCGGTGTTCGCCGGCATGTTGGTGGCGACGGTCGTAGGTGTGTTCATCATCCCCGGCCTCTTCACGATGGTCGAGCGGATGGGCTTCAAAAAGAAGAAGGAGAAGGTGCCGACGACGGAGGCTGCCCGGGAGCCCGCCCAGCCAGCCTCGGCCGGAGCCCATTGATCATGCGACGCTGGGGCCGTGCGGCCGCGACTGTTCTGTTGCTCACGGCCTGCAGCATGGGGCCCAATTACGAGCGTCCCACGACCGTCCCGGCTCCCAGCGGATGGCGGGACACCTCGCTGGCGCTGCGGGATTCTTCCTACGCCAATCTGCCCTGGTGGAACGTGCTGGGTGACACCACGCTCCAGGGATTGATCCGGATTGCGCTCAAGGAAAACCGTGACCTGCACGTCGCACTCGGACGGGTGAACGAGGCCAGGGCGCTGCTCGGACTCCAACGGCTCGAGTTGTTCCCGGAAATCAATGCTCAGGGAGGTGTGCGGCGATCGGAAGGCGCCGACTCGATCCTGTCAGGCATCACTCAGCGCGAGACCTGGTTTCTCGGCGGCTCTCTGTCGTGGGAGATCGATCTGTGGGGGCGGATCCGCCGGCTCAACGAGTCGGCCCTCGCCACACTCCTGGCCAGCGAGCAGGGGCGTCGAGGCGTGATTCTCACAGTCGTCAGCGACGTGGCGCGTGCCTACCTGGAACTGCTGGATCTCGACGGCCAGATCGCCATCGCGCAAACGCAGGTCAGGATTCGGCAGGAGTCGCTGGAGCTGGCCCGGGCACGCTGGCAGGGCGGACTTACCTCCGAGCTGGATGTTCGCCAGGGAGAGACCGCACTGGCCGTAGCGGAAGGCACTCTATCCCGGACGCTGCGACAGCGGACCCAGAAAGAGAACGAGCTCAGCGTGCTGTTGGGTCGTCCGCCCGGAGACCTGCCCCGCGGCTTGCCTCTGACAGAGCAGCAGTTCCCCAACGTTGTTCCTGCCGGCCTTCCGTCGCAGCTGCTGGAGCGACGCCCCGACGTGCGACAGGCGGAGGAACAACTGCACGCCGCAAACGCCAAGATTGGCGCTGCCATCGCAGCGCTCTTTCCTACTATATCGCTGACCGCGGCTGGCGGAACCGCGAGCAACGATATCGGAGACCTCTTCAAGTCCGGGACCGGGTTCTGGAACATTGCGGGAAATCTGTTCGCCCCGATCTTCAACCACAGCCGGAATAAGAAGCAGGTCGACGCCGAGCGGGCCCGCACCGAGGCGGCGGTGGGGCAGTATGAGAAGACAGTCCTGAATGCTTTTCAGGAGGTCGAAGACAACCTGGTGGCGGTGAAGCGACTGCGCGAGGAAGCGGACGCAGCGACTCGCGCCGCAGTGGCCGCTCGCCGGTCCGTGGAGTTGGCCGGTCTCAGATACGAAGGTGGCGTGGACAACTATCTCAATCTGCTCGATGCCCAGCGGGAGCAGCTCGATGCCGAGCTCAATGAATCGGAGCTGCAGCGACAGCAGCGGGTGGCCGTGGTGCAGCTCTACAAGGCGCTGGGTGGCGGCTGCGAACCGATCACCGATACCCTGGCCCAGCCGCCACCCAAACCGCACGCGTCATCGAAATAGCGCTGGTTCTTCCGCTACACTCTGGGCACGGGCGGCGGCGGCGCCTCCGTCAGGATCGGAAGAAGCTGCTTCAGCGTGATCGTCAAGGGGATCGCCAGAAGCGCCCCCATCGGCCCCAGCACCGCTCCCCAAGCAAGCAGGCCCAGCACGATGATCAGGGGTGAGAGTCCCAGGCCTCCGCCCATGATCTTGGGCTTGATCACGTTGTCCCCGATGAAGTTTACCGTGAAAAAGAGCACGAAGAGCAGCAAGCCCCGGCCGACCCCGTATTCCAGCACGGTGATCACGAAAGGGGGAATCAAGGAGAGCATGAATCCGAAGGGGACGAATGCGAACAGAAATGTGATCACGGTCCAGAGCACGGCGCCGTCGGTACCCAGTGCCAGCATGATGACGAGATTGATCACGGAGATGACGGCGCCGATCATCCCGTTGAGTCCGACGAAGCGCCTCACCAATCGCATCGACTCGTCCAGCCGGTGCCGCAGGGAGCCGACTCCGGAATCGTCAGTCTTGAGCAGGGGGAGCTCGATTAGAAAGAGGACGAGCAGCACCAGCGTGAGCAGCCCGTATCCGATCCCGCTGAGCGCTCCTCCGACGAGGCCTCCAACCACTCCCATGATGCGGGCAGGGTTGGGCTTGAGAGCTTCATCCAACTGAATTCCTCGCGCGGCCAGCTTCGCCGACACCCCATCGACTAGGCCTGCAAGCGAGGCCTGGTAGGTGGGAAGATTCACCGAAAGCCGGCTCATCGAACGAGCCAGCAAGACGATGAGAACTACCCCTCCAACCAGGGTGAGCAGGGCTGTAAGCCCGATGGCCGCGCCGCGACCGATCCCCCATTTCGACAGCAGAACGGGTACGGGAGATAGGGTAGCCGCGAGCAGAACGGAAAGCAGCACCAGGTTGACTACCGACGCGGTTGCCTTCATCCCCGCCGCGATGATGACGATGCCGGCACCAATGACGACGACCCGTAGCAACGGCGATCCTTGATCGGTGGACAGCATAGGCCCTCGCAGTGAAGCAGAGTCGGTGCAGCTTGCTGATGCCTGTCGCAGGCTCTCGAGTCCGGTGGCGGTAATCTACTGCGCGGCCGCAAATACTTCTGACTGTCACAATTGACAGTTTCGGCCCCCCGGACCTGGGACCTAAGATGGCGTGCTGGTGCAGACCGGGGGACGCGCCATGGACAGGAAACAGGTTATCGTGCTCGCCCTCCAGGCGAGCATCTTCCTGACCGTTTTCAGTTTCGGACTGCGAGCCCGCTGGACCGATATCCTCAGCATCGTCCGGCAGCCCGGAAAGCTCCTCCGATCGCTGGTCTCACTGTTCGTGGTCATGCCGTTGGTGGCCGTTTTCCTGGACAGGGCCTTCGATCTGCGGCAGCCGGTCAAGATCGCGTTGGCCGCGCTCGCCATCTCACCCATTCCACCCATCTTCCCGATACAAGCGGGTAAGGCAGGGGGGCCGCGGGCCTTTACACTCGGTCTGCTGGAAACCGCGGCCCTCCTCTCGATCGTGGTCGTTCCCCTTGCGCTGGAGCTGCTGCAACGGGTGGTTGATCACCCGCTCTCCATGACGCCTTGGGCAGTTGCTCGCCTGGCCCTGATCACAGTTCTCGTACCGATTCTCGCGGGAATGACGTTTCGATCGATGGCATCCGCGGTCGCAGATCGCATCGCCCGGCCGATAATGATCGTGGCCGCGCTGCTGCTCGGCGCGGGATCGCTCGTGATCCTGTTCGTGAGTATGCCCGCAATCAAAAGCCTCATCGGTGACGGCACGCTCCTCGCCATGGCTGCATTTGCCGCCGTTGGCCTCGTGACCGGACATCTCCTCGGCGGGCCGGATCCCCACGAGCGAGCCGTACTCGCGCTTTCCTCCGCATGTCGTCACCCTGGAATCGCGCTAGCCATCGCGACAGCCAACTACCCGGCGGAGCAGTTGGCGCCCGCGGCGGTTCTGCTGTACCTGCTGGTCGCCGCCGCCGTCTGCTTTCCTTATGTGAGCTGGCAACATCGGCGTGTCACAGCGATGGCCTCCGCCGGCTGATCACAATCCCACCGGTATCGCTATGGGCCGCTCGATTCGATCTCTGATTCCTGTAGCGGCGGCGTGCGCGCTGGCTGCTCGGCCTGGTGCCACCCCGGCGCAGGGCCCCCTGCCGTCCTGGAACGACGGCCCCACCAAGCAGGCGATCATCGGCTTTGTCGGGAAGGTTACCAAACGAGGCTCCCCCGATTTCGTAGCACCCGCCGAGCGCATTGCCACCTTCGATAACGACGGCACGCTCTGGTCCGAGCAGCCGATTTATTTCCAGCTCGCCTTCGCGCTCGATCAGGTGAAGGCCCTGGCACCGAGGCATCCCGAATGGAAGACCACCCAGCCCTTCAAGGCGGTCCTCGAAGGCGACAGCATGGCTCTGGCGGGGGCGGGAGAGAAGAACCTCGTCGAGCTGGTCATAGCCACTCACACCGGCATGACCACCGATGAGTTCACCAATGCGGTGAATGATTGGCTCACCACGGCGCGCCACCCCCGCTTCAAGCGGCGGTACACCGATCTGGTCTACCAGCCGATGCTCGAGCTGCTCGACTATCTGCGGTCCAATGGCTTCAAGACCTTCATTGTGTCGGGTGGCGGCATCGAGTTCATGCGGCCATGGGTGGAAAAGGTCTACGGCATTCCGCCGGAACAGGTGATAGGCTCCTCGGCCGAGACGCGGTTCCAGCTCGGTGCGGACGGCACGCCCGTATTAGTCAAGGAGCCAAAGGTCGAGTTCGTGGACGACGGTCCCGGAAAGCCGGTGGGCATCAACCGGTTCATCGGGCGGCGTCCGATCCTCGCCTTCGGCAATTCCGACGGTGACCAGCAGATGCTCGAGTGGACCGCGGCGGGTAAGGGCGCCCGGTTCATGGGACTGGTTCATCACACCGATTCGATGCGGGAATGGTCCTACGACCGGCAGTCACACATCGGGAAGCTGGACAAGGCGCTGGACGAAGCCACGCAGAAGAAGTGGACCGTGGTCGATATGATGGCCGATTGGAAGGTCATGTATCCGTTTCAGAAGCTCGCTCGGTGAGGTTTAGCAGCGGACGATGCAAACCATTCAAGCCCGACATGAAGAGGACCGAACTGCCGGGATGGAACTATCTGATTCGGCTCTACCGACCTCGTCCTGAAGCCTTGAACGGCAAGTGGAGCTTTCCCGAAGCCACGGCGGAGTAGAAACCCAAGCCGGCCTCAAACATTCATCGCGCCGGCCGAAGCTCGTGGCTAAATCGAGCAACCGAAACTACGAAGAGGCCTAGGGGGCGCACATGGCAGCTATCCGCGAGGAGCGGCGAGTACGCGATCGGAGGCGCGCCGCGGTTACGAAGCCGGCCGAGCAGATTGCCGGAACACCGCCGCGCACCGTCATGACCTCCGCGTATGTCGAGACGGTCGGTCGCCTGGCGTACATCTGGGGCTGGCCGCTGGTCAACGGGCACAACCGCGCCGCCGCGTTCGAGCAACTCCCCGAGCCCGGGCATATCGGCGGTATCCTCCCGGCGGCGCCGCCCGGCTACGTCGGGATGCTCACCGACTACATCGAGGAGTCTGAGCGGTTTGTTACCTGCCCGAATCAGGACACCGTCTACGGTGCCGGGTTTCAACGGCTCGACTCCAAGCCGGTGATCGTGCAGGTGCCGGACTTCGGTGACCGCTTCTGGGTCTACCAAATCTGTGATGCGCGAACGGATGCGTTCTGCGCCGTGGGCAAGCAGCACGGTACCAAACCGGGATTCTATCTGCTGGTCGGACCCAACTGGAACGGGCAGGTACCCACGGGCGTGACCGCCGTCTACCGCTCCTCGACAGACCTGGCGGCGGTTTTCCCGCGTGTCTTCCAGGACGACACGCCCGAGGACAGAGCTGCTATCCAGCCGTTGCTGGGCCAGATCGTGGTCTATCCTCTGTCCGAGTTCGACGGCAGGATGAAAACCAAGGACTGGACCAAGGTGCCGTCCTTCCCGATGGCGTCCGGCGGGAAGGGCGAGACCAAGTGGGTCATCCCTGAGAAGTTCTTCGATCAGCTACGCGACGTAATGAAGGAAGTGCCGCCGCTGCCGGGCGAGGAGTCGCTCTACACCCTGTTCCAGTCGGTGCTGGACGCCGTGGCGAACGACCCCAAGCTCAAGCAGACCCTGACCGAGACCGCGATCGCCGCGGAGCGGGACCTGATCGGACCCCTCTTTCAGTTCCACAACAACGGGCGGCCGGTCGGGAACGGCTGGACCTCGCCACCCAACGGCGCAAGGTGGGGCGTCGATTATCTCTCTCGGGCCGCCACGGCGAGATCGAATATGTACGACAATGCACCGGACGAGACGCGCTACATCTATACCGACTTCGACTCTGCTGGTGAGCGCCTCAATGGCGCTCACGCCTACACGGCGACGTTTCCAAACGGAGAGACGCCTCCCGTAAACGGCTTTTGGTCGCTCACACTCTACAACGA
>JBKPTT010000198.1:0-14176 GCA_046735635.1 Acidobacteriota bacterium
CCAGTGTTGTTCTCGAAATACAGGACGGCGACCGCCTGCTTTCCGGACGGTGAGAATTGGGGAGCGCTCGACCGGCGGCTCCACCAGAGAGCTCCGGCCACAATGGCTATCGTCAGGGCCGCGGCGGCAGCTATCCAAGTCGGCCGGATACGACGCGCGTTCGCCACACGGGCTGCGCCTGCCGATACCACGGCGGCCGACACGGCGACAGAAGCGGCCGACTCGAGTCGGCGCCTGACGGCTCGCAGGTCCACCACGAGATCCTTCATGCCCTGAAACCGATCTTCAGGATCCTTCGCGGTGCATTTGTTGACGATGCGCTGAACGTCGGTCGTGATGTCGTGGGGCGCATCGCTGGCCGGCAGCGGAGGCACCGGGTTGGCGAGAATCGCGCGCATCGTGTCGAGGCTGGATTCGCCTTGAAACGCGGGGCGGCCCGTCAGCATCTCATACAGCGTGACTCCGAGCGCGAATATGTCGGTGCGGTGATCGACGCGGCCACCGCGCGTCTGCTCGGGAGACATGTACGAAGCGGTCCCCATCACGATGCCCGATTCCGTTCTCGGGCCCGCGAGGCTCACGGTCGCGGCGGTCGGATCGACGGGCTCGATGATCTTCGCCAGGCCGAAATCGATCACCTTCGCGTGTCCTTCGTCGGTGACCATGACGTTGGCCGGTTTGAGATCGCGGTGCACGATTCCCTTGTCGTGCGCACGACCGAGCCCTTCGGCAATCTCAATCGCCAGCGGCAGGGCCCGAGAAATCGGCAACGGCCCGCGGCTTAGCCTGTCGCTCAGCTTCTCGCCGCGTATGAGTTCCATGGCGATGAACGCCACGCCGCCGTCATCGCCGACTTCGTGGATGACGGCGATGTGCGGATGCTCGAGCGTGGATGCGGACCGCGCTTCATGGAGGAGCCTGCCGCGTCGTTCGGCATCGGCGGCAATCGCGTCGGGCAACACCTTGATGGCAACCTCGCGCCCGAGGTTCACATCGACGGCGCGATAGACGATGCCCATGCCGCCGCGGCTGATTTCCTCCACCAGCTCGTAGTGCGACAGTCGCCGAATCATGCGGGCGGTACCAGGAGACCGGGGATCATGCGCGCAATTCTAGACTGCCCGACGCGTTTTTCGACCGTATACTCTCGTTCGTATGCCAGTTACCAGGCGGGAGTGGATGAAATACGCGGGGACGGCCATGGGAATCGCGGCGTCAGGTTCGCGGGTGGTTCGGGCCGCTGCATCCCAGCCGGCCACGCCGGTTCGATTCGACGTTCCGGCGCTCGCGTGTGACTGCCACACCCACGTATTCGACCCGAACCGTTTCCCGTTTGCCGCCACGCGTACCTACACGCCCGAGGCCGCATCGGTTGCGGAGATGCGCAAGCTGCACGGCGCGCTGCACACGAGGCGCGTCGTGATCGTGCAGCCGAGCGTGTACGGCACCGACAACGCGTGCACGATCGATGCGATCCGGCGGCTCGCGCCGCATGCGAGGGGCGTGGCCGTCATCGACGATCGAACCACCGACGCGGAGCTGAAGGAGATGCACGATGCCGGCATTCGCGGCATCCGCATCAACCTGGCGACGGTCGGCCAGAACGATCCGGAGATCGGCCGGCGCCGGCTCGGGGCTGCCGTCGAGCTGGTGCGATCGCGCGGCTGGCACGTGCAGATGTATACGCAACTCGCCGTGATCGCCGCGCTCCACGAACAAGTGGTCGCCTCGCCGGTTCCGATCGTCTTCGACCACTTTGGCGGTGCGCAGGCGAGCGGCGGTGTGACGCAGCCCGGGTTCGATGTGCTGCTGGACCTCGTACGCAGCGGACGCGCGTACGTCAAGGTCTCGGCGCCATACCGCGGATCCACCAGCGGCCCCGACTACGCCGACATGCGACCGCTCGCGAAAGCGCTGGTCGCGGCCAACATGGAGCGCGTTCTCTGGGGAACGGACTGGCCGCATCCCGACACCACGCCCGGCAGGCAGCCGAACGAGATCTCGCCGCTCAAGCAGATCGACGATGGCCGGGTGTTCAACCAGTTCGCGGCCTGGGTCCCCGACGCACGGACCCGCAAGACAATCCTCGTCGACAATCCGGCGGCGCTGTACGGATTCCGCTGATCACTTTTTGGAAAAGACGGCTACGATTCTGTTTCCGTCCGGTTCCGTCGCCCGCTTTTTTCCGCGTTCTCTTTCGTTTTCACCCGGGCACAAAGTTCGCACCCGCGGCGGTGATGAACTGGTTTCGCGTGTCGCGCGGCCGCCTCGTATACCGAGGCCGGATCTCGCGGCCGGCGTTCACGCGGTGGACTGCCACGACCGAAGGCGCGGAGGCCATTGCGCGGTTCGCGGCGGAGATTCGTTTCAGCCTGTTCGGCCGAAAACGCGCCGCGAGGCGACGCGCGTGGCGCGCGCTCGATACGGCGGCGCGCAGCCGCGCTGTGAGCATCGCGATTGGCGAAGAAGCCGACGCCTACATGCGCGCCTGCGCGGACGTCGCATACGGCGATGCGTTACCCCGCGCCCATGTTGCGCTTCACCGGCTGGTGCTCGTCCCGCGAGCGTTGGCGGCGTCGCGGGCACGCACCGGAATGGTCCAGCGGCTCGGCCGGATTCCGGAGATCAGTTCGCTCGACGTGTCGCTCTGCAGCTTCCTGCTCGATCAGCTGCTGATTGAAATGGATATCGCTCTGCACTACGGCAAGCCGTCGGTCGCGCGCCCAGTGCAGGCGCACGGCGCGTGGGCGTGCGTCGGCGTCAGCGGCGCCGTGCAGTGGGGCGACCCGATCTGGGCGGGAGCCTACGGCACCGGCCACGTCTACTTGTACGAATTTCCCGGGGCAGGCCTGACAAGGAAAGAACGAAAGGCAGTGGACGCCGCCGTTCAGCACCTCGAAGCGGGCGCATCGTCGCTCTCACGCAATCAACGGTTCGACCTCGCGCGGGCCGCGAGCGTCCGGTAAACACGAATCCTCGTCGCTCATCCGGAATCCCTGATCCGTCAATCGCCCCGAATGTTTGGATCGGCCAAACCCTGAACGGCGCTCGCGTCTATACGAGTCTCAAGGTTTGGGCACTCGTAACGTTGCGCTGATCATGGCGCTGCCGCTGATGCCATAGATCAGCGCGAGTGGGTGCAGCGTGCCCGGGCCGATGCGAATGGCCCCTAACCAGAGGCCATCGTCGGTGTGTCCGAGATAAAACGCGACCCCCAGCATCAGCACGATCAGGATGCTCGTGGGAATCGGCGTCCCTTCGAAGTATTTCACCTTCCCCGTCGCCTCATCGGCAAGCGCCTCTGCGGTCACGTTGAAGCGCGCGAGCCGGCTCACGCCGCAGACGACGAAGTAGGTGAGGATCAACATGTCCCAGCCGCCGCGCATGCCCAAGGTGAAGCCCAGGACGGCCGGCGCCACGCCGAAGGAGATCACGTCGGCGAGCGAATCGAGGTCGGCGCCGAGGCGCGACTGCCGCCGGCGATCGAGCCGCGCGACGTAGCCGTCGAGGACGTCGCAGACGAGCGCGAGCGGTAGAAGCACGAATGCGGCCCAGAGAAAACGCCCGCGTCCGGTCGCGAAGTAGTCCAGACACAGAAAAATCGCAATCGTGCCGCATGCGGCGTTGCCGATTGTGAGAGCATCGGCCGGAGTGTATGACCGGAGCATCGACAGGTGACGGCGCGGAGGGTTCATCAACGATAGAGTAGGACAAGACGTGACGCATCTGAACTGGAACTGGATCGCCCTCGAGCTCGCGGCGCCGCCGCTCGTCGCATTCCTGGCCGCGCTGCCGTTCTGGCGGAAGGGCGGCATGATTTTCGGAAACATCACCGGAACCGTAATCATCTTCGGGACGGCGTTCGCGCTGATCATGCGCGAATACGTGGAGATCGATCGGATGGTGCAGGCGTGCCTCGACGACGGGCAGATTTGCTGGCCCGTCCCGAGCGAGTTCACGCGGTTTGCGATCTATGCGTTCATCGGGCTTGCGGAAGTGTTCGCGCTCTTTTCCCTGAGTCTCGTGTTCGAGAAGAAGCTCAGGGATAAAGACTACGCGCCCGAGTGGCGATAGCTACGCGGCGGCTTCAGAACCGGCGCTGCGCAACGCATACGTGACGCCGGCCGCCACCGCCGTGCCGGTCAGTGCAAAGACCAGCTTGGTTGTCGGCGACCAGGGGTGGCGGGACGGCCCGCTCCCGGTGCCGATGCGCATCCACCCACCCTGGAGCGCCGGAATGCCCTCCGCACTGTCGTGACGCTCGAGGTTGTCTTCAACCCTCGTCACGCCACGGACGCCGACAACCGCGGCGAGGGCCGCGTCCGCTTCGTCCTCGAGAACCGGCCCGCTCAAACACACACATCCTTCGTGTGGAACCGACACGTCGATCGCGCGTGGATGCGAAACCCTGCGACCCAGCTCGGCGTGGACTCTCTCGATGAGTTTTCGCCGCTCGGGTGTCGAACGATCCAATACGTGCCGGATGCTCGCTGACACCCCGCGCGTGCGGTTCGCGACATCGCGCGTCAGCGCGTCGAGACCGTGGCTGGTCTTGTTGGCTGCGCGCGCGGCCTTGTCGCGAATGAGCGCGCGCCGCCGCGCTCCACGATCGGGATCGAGCAGCAACATCGTTCCGGCGCCGATTGCGACGCCGGCGAGCAGCGCCATCTCCCTCTTCACGGCCTCCTCCTTCGCTATCGCTCAAGCTTACGCGACCAGTCGCAAGCTCGGAACATGAAAACTGCGTGCCGGGAGCCAATTCCGAATGGGCGAATGCCGAATGGCGAATGGCACAATGTCAAATGTCGAATGTTGAATGTTGAGTGTTAAATGCCGAATGCCGAATGCCGAATGCCGAATGCCGAATGCCGGAATGCCGGATGGCGGAATGTCGAATGACGAATGTTGAGCTTGTCAGGTGAGTTAGGATGATGCCGCCATGGATCGACGCACGTTTTTGGCGAGCGTTGCTGCGGGCATCGCGGCCGGTGCTCGGCGGCCGATGGCTTACCCTTTGATCAATACGCCGACGCAAGAGTCGCCCCAGCTTGCCGGTCGTGCTTTCCGGCCGTTGCCGCTCGGCCACGTGCGGCCGCAGGGGTGGCTCGCACGTCAGCTGCGCATCCAGGCCGACGGACTGACTGGCCATCTGGACGAGTTCTGGCCCGACATCGCACAGAGTCAGTGGTTCGGTGGCACCGCCGAAGGATGGGAGCGCGCGCCGTACTGGCTGGACGGCGTCATTCCTCTCGCATGGCTGCTCGACGATGCGGTGTTGAAGAAGCGGGTCGCGAGCCACGTCGATTACATCGTTTCCCATCAGCGCGCCGACGGCTGGTACGGGCCGTACCCGGTTGATGCCGTCGGCAAACGGTACGACATGTGGGCGATCCTGCTCGCGAACAAGATGCTGGCCCAGTATCACGAAGCGACCGGCCAGCCGCGCGTGTTGGATGCGGTGACGAAGAGTCTGCGGGCGGTCCATGAGGGTCTCGACTCCACGCCGCTCTATGCATGGGGCAAGTTCCGCTGGTTCGAGGGGCTGGTGTCGACCTACTACGTCTACGAACGCAGGCCGGAGGCCTGGCTTCTCGACCTCGCGCGCAAACTGCGCGATCAAGGTGTCGACTACGCCGCGCTCTATCAGACAGACGACATCAAGGTGCCAACGCCGCGTCGCGGTCTGTGGAAGTGGACCAAGCACGTCGTAAATGCCGCGATGGCTCCGAAGGCAGCGGCGCTCGGTTGGCGGCTCGATCGTCGCGATGCCGATCGAGCGTTTGGGCGCGGCATGATCGAGATTCTCGATCGGTATCACGGACAAGTGACGGGCATGTTCAGCGGCGACGAGTGTCTCGCGGGAAAGAACCCGCTGCAGGGCACCGAGCTATGCGCCGTTGTGGAATTCATGTACTCGCTGGAACACCTGTTCGCGACGTTCGGCGACCCGTTCTTTGGCGACCGGTTGGAGCGCGTGGCGTTCAACGCGCTGCCGGCGGCGATCGCCCCCGACATGTGGTCGCATCAGTACGACCAGCAGGTCAACCAGGTGCAATGCACGGTCAATCCCGAGCATGGCTGGTCGTCCAACGGGCCCGAGTCGAACCTGTTCGGCCTGGAGCCGAATTACGGCTGCTGCACGTCGAACATGCACCAGGGCTGGCCGAAGTTCGCCTCGCACTTGTGGATGACGACGCCGGACGGCGGGCTCGTCGCAGCGGCGTGGGGGCCTTGCCGGGTGGACACGCGCATTCATGACGTGCCGGTCACGGTGAACGTCGAGACCGAGTATCCGTTCCGCGAATCGATCGCGCTCGCCGTGACTCCCGCGCAGCCGGTGCGATTCCCTGTGCTGCTGCGTGTGCCCGCATGGGCGGACGAAGCGCACGTCCGTGTGGGCAGCGGTGGCGAACAGCCGATGGCAGCCGGTACGCTGCATCGCATCGAGCGCGAATGGAGCGGAACGACGGCCATTGCCATCCGCTTTCCGATGCGGCCTTCACTGGCCAGGCGATACAACGACGCGATCGCTATCGAACGCGGTCCGCTCGTGTACTCGCTGCGCCTCGGCGAGCAGTGGACGCGCGTGAACGCCGACAAGCCGCACCGTGAGCTTCCGCATGGCGACTTTGAAGTGCGGCCGACGACCTCATGGAATTACGGTCTGATCGTGGACGATCGGAATCCCGTCTCCAGTGTCCGGTTCGAGGAACGGCCAATCGGCGAGCGTCCGTTCTCCCCCGAGGGCGCGGGCATGCTGGCGAGGGCGCAGGGACGACGAATTCCCGGGTGGAAGATCGTGCGCGGCTGGGCTGGCGAGCTCTCTCCCGCGGATTCGGAGTGGGCCGACCCGGCTGGCGTCATCACGGATCAGCCCGTGGAAGAGGTGGAGCTGATCCCCTACGGATGCACCAACATCCGCATCACGGAATTCCCGAAAGTGCGCGACGCGTGAGTGCTACGATCGGTCGAGGAACGTCGAGGACGTGCAGTCACGAACCGGAGCGTTGTTCACGTTGCTCGCGATTGTGTATGGCGCGAGCGTCGAGGGGACGCAGGTACCGCCCCCCACGATCACGAGCGCCCACGCCAGCGTCTCGGTCAAGGGACACTCCGTCGCCGGATCCTTCACCTACGACAAGGTCGGCGACCTCACGGTCTGGGGCGCCGGCGGCGGATTCATCGATCTGACGAGCGAGCGCGGCGATGCGTTTCAATACTCCGCGCTGGGCAAACCCGGCAAGTACAAGACGACCGTTTCTCAGCCCCTCGTCGTGCAGATTGGGACGGGACCGCGGGTCAAAGTCATCGCGTCAGCGGCCAGTGAGTGCACCGTCACCCTGACGCGTGCCGATGTCACCGGCGTGGCCGGCTCCTTCGAATGCGGGCGCGTCACGGTGATGGGTCCCGAGAAGAAAATCCTGGGCGCCGTCGACCAGATGAGCGGATCGTTCAACGCCTCGCGCTGACGGGATTCATTCACTCCGTAGGGCGATCATCGGATCCACAGCCGCCGCCCGGCGTGCCGGGACCTCTTCCATCGATTTCACGTTGCGCAGCGGAACGTCGGGCATCACGGTGAGGACGGGCGATTTCACCTGCGGAACGATCGCGTACGGGTCGCCCGTCGTATGAATCACGAGCGTCGTCACGCATAGACAATTGGACGCACGGACGTGCGCGAGGGTTGTGTTATATCTCCCGCATGGATTCTGCCGTCTCCACGCCCGACCGCGCGATGCTCGAACAGCTTCGCCTCGCCACGACCACGCTCGAGCAGCTGGCGGCCGACTGGACCCTCTTCGACGTCCTCGCGCCAGACGAACGTGTGCGGCTGCGTCAGGCGATCGCCCGCGCGCACGAGCCGGATCGTACGGCCCGGCGGAAGCGCACGCGGACTCGCCGCGCCGATGCGCTGCAGCGCGACGAGCGCGTCCTTCACGAGACTGGTATCCGCGCCCTGCGCCGGCAGCCAGTGTTCACGACGCCCAACGCGTTTCCGCCCGATGACACGCTGACGGAATTGCCGCACGCGGCAGACACCCGCTTCTGCTACACCTGCAAGTCGGCCTATACGCGCATTCATCACTTCTACGATCAGCTGTGTCCGGAATGCGCAGCGTTCAATTTCACGAAACGAGCCGAGCTCGCCGATCTGACCGGACGCGTGGCCCTGCTGACGGGCGGCCGCGTGAAGATCGGCTACCAGGCTGGTCTCAAGCTGCTTCGATCCGGCGCGCGGCTGATTGTCACCACGCGGTTCCCGCGGAACTGCGCGTCGCGGTATGCGCAGGAGCCCGACTTCGATCGCTGGAAGGATCGACTCGAGATCGTCGGACTGGATCTGCGCCACACGCCGAGCGTCGAAGCCTTTTGCCGCGAGCTCGCCGGCACGGGCGGTCGTCTCGATTTCATCGTCAACAACGCGTGTCAGACCGTCCGGCGTCCGCCGGAGTTCTACGCGCACATGATGGCGGAGGAGACGGGGACGCACGCGCTGCTTGGAACGGCGCCGTCGGCGCTGCTGTCGCAGGTTCGCCTGGCGCCGGAAGACCTGCAGGATCAGGGACACTTGTTTCCGGCCGGCCTGCTCGATCAGGATCTTCAGCAGGTCGACCTGCGCACTCGGAACTCCTGGCGTCTTCTCCTCGCTGACGTCTCGACAATCGAGTTGCTCGAGGTCCAGCTCGTGAACGCGGTTGCGCCGTTCGTGATCAACGCGCGGTTGAAGCCGCTCATGCTCCGGACGCCCGGGCGCGAAAAACATATCGTCAACGTCTCGGCGGTCGAAGGTCAGTTCTACCGCACGGCAAAGACGACGAGGCATCCGCACACCAACATGGCGAAGGCAGCGTTGAATATGATGACGCGGACATCGGCGACCGATTACTACAACGACGGCATTCACATGAACAGCGTGGACACCGGCTGGATCACCGACGAGGATCCCGAGGAGATCGCCGCACGCAAGACGGCCGAACAGCGTTTTCATCCGCCGCTCGACATCCTCGACGGTGCCGCGCGCATCCTCGACCCGATCATCGGCGGGTTCAACACGGGGCAGCACGTATGGGGACAGTTCCTGAAGGATTACCAGCCGACCCCATGGTGACGCGATGCGTGTAGCGACACTGGTCCTCGCGCTCGTCGCCCTGCAGAATCCGCCGGCACAATTCCCGCCGCTCGGCCACGGGCTGAGCGACGCTGAAAAGGCCACACTGCAGGCGAAGATCGACGAGCTTGCACAGAAGGTGGCGGCGTTGAAGAAGCAGCACGCGCACACGCCGAAGCGGGAGCGCGTCGCCGACGTCGAGGTCTATCTGGACGCCGTCCGCCGCCCATTGAAGTACGACGAGCACCTGTACGCGCCGAAGAATGCGACGCCGCTCGAGTACGCGCTGCAGACGATTGCCACGGGACGCCAGCGTGCGGATTTCCTCTTGAAGGGGGAGTCCCCGTGGATGGACGAGAACGGGGTGCGCGGCTTCTATTCGCGCATCGATGGCTCCGCGCAGCCTTACGTGCTCACGTTGCCTGACGCCTACGACTCGTCGGCGGCACGTTTGTACCGGCTGGACATCTTCATGCACGGACGCGACGATCAGGTCCTCGAGCAGCAGTTCATGACGAAGTCCACCGGCGGCTACACCTCGAAGCCGCTGCACGCGGGACCGGACCGCTTCATGCTGCAGCCGTTCGGGCGTTACAGCAATGCGAGCCGCTTTGCGGGGGAGACCGACGGGCTCGAAGCGATTGAATCGGTGATGAACGCGTACCCGATCGATCCGAATCGGATTGTGATGGCAGGCTTCTCGATGGGCGGCGCGTCGGCCTGGTCCTACACGGTCCATTTTCCCGACCGTTGGGCCGCCTCCGCGCCCGGCGCCGGATTCACCGAAACGGACGTGTTTTTGCGCCGCGCGCTCGAGCAGCAGCCGCAGAACGCGGTCCAGCGAACGCTCTGGCATATGTACGATTCGACCGACTACGCGATCAACACGTTCAACCTGCCGGTCGTCGCCTATTCCGGCGAGATCGATCCGCAAAAACAAGCCGCTGATGCGATGTCATCTGCGATGGCGGCCGAGGGGCTGACGCTCGCACATCTCATCGGGCCAAAGACGGCGCATGCGTACGAGCCTGGCGTGCGGCAGCAGCTCGCCGATCGTCTCGATCAAATCGTCGCCGCAGGTCGGAACCCTGCGCCGCGGGAGATACGCTTCACCACCTGGATGCTTCGTTACAACAAGGTCTTCTGGGTCTCCGTCGACGGGATGGAGCGGGAATGGGAACGCGCGCGCGTCAATGCGAAGATCGACGGCGAGGCCATCGACATGGCTACGGTGAACGTCGACGCGGTGCACATCGCATTCGAACGCGGGCTGGCGCCGTTTGCGCCGGGCACGAAGGCTACGCTGCGCGTTGACGGGACAACGCTGAAGCTGCCGCCCGTCAGTGCGACACGCTCGCTGAACGCCGGCCTGGTAAAAACGGACGGGGCCTGGAAGCTCGGCGAGCGTTCGTCGTCGACCCTGCGCAAGGCGCACGGTCTTCAGGGGCCGATCGACGATGCATTCATGGATGCGTTCATCTTCGTCCGGCCGACGGGGAAGCCGCTGAGCGATCGAATTGGCACGTGGACGCGCGAGCAGGCTGATTATGCCGTCAACGAGTGGATCCATTTCTTCCGGGGAGAACCCCGGGTGAAGAACGACACGGAGGTGTCCGCGGCAGACATCGCGAACCACAACATCGCGCTCTTCGGCGATCCGTCGAGCAACGCGATCTACAAGCGGATCGCGCCGCGGCTGCCGATTGCATGGACTGCGGACGGCGTCACCGTAGGGTCCGAACGATTCGACGCGAACCACGCGCCGGTGTTCGTCTATCCCAACCCGTTGAATCCACGCCGCTACGTCGTCGTCAACAGCGGCTTTACGTTCCACGATCAGTCCAACAACGACATGCAATCGCCAAAGCTCCCTGACTGGGCCGTGGTGGACATCACCAAACCGGGTAACAACTACAAGTACCTGCCGCTCTTCGTGGAGTCGCAGGGGTTCTTCGATGAGTTCTGGCGGCTGGGTCACACGACCCGTGCCGACGGCGCATCAACACGGAGCTCACGAAGATACGAAGATCACGAAGAATAGTTATGTTCTTCGTGTTCTTCGTGCCATCGTGCTGAATTGCCACGGCCCGCGCGGCGGCCGGCGCTTGTTTTAGAAGGAGTGCGAAATGATCACGCGAAGAGATGTGTTCGCAGCTTGTGTGGGCGCGGTCGTCGCGATCGGCGGTGCACGCGTCGTTTCGGCGCGGGCCGACATGATGGGCTCCATGGTCTTCGACTGGAACGCGATGAAGTCTGAAGACACAAAGGTGGGATCGGTGCGGCACGTCGTACAGCGGCCGACCGTCACGCTCGACGAGCTGGAGATTCACATCACCACGCTCAATCCGGGCGAAACGCCCCATCCGCCGCACCAGCATCCGGCCGAAGAGCTGCTGATCGTCAAGGACGGGACCGTCGAATCGCTCGTGAACGGCCAGCTGCAACGGGTCGGTCCCGGTTCGGTGATCTTTCAGGCCTCCAACCAGATGCACAGCATCCGAAACGTCGGCAGCACACCGGCGACGTACCACGTGATTCAATGGCAGCCGCCGGGCATGAAGAAGTAGGGCGAACCCGAACCCCGACCCGCGACCCGCGACCCGCGCTACTTCTCCGCATAATCGCGCCATAACCACCGCAGCGAGTCCGGTAGAATCGCGCGGCCATGGCGGTTGCTGTGGAAGCCCTGGCCGAACTCGAACTTGTAGTCGTAGCCGGCAAACTGGAGCGACTTGGCAAGCGTCTGGTTCGCGAGCGGCCAGTTGCCGTTCGCGTTGTCGAGATCGTTGGCTCCGTCCTGCAGGAACACCCGAATCGGTTTTCGCGGCACCGTCTTCCGGACCAGCGCCTCGTAGTTGTGCCCGCCTTCTTTCAGCGTCTTGCCGCTCGCGATATTGGTGAAGCTGCCGACCCAGGACAGGACCTTGCTGAACTGGTCAGGCCGCTCCCAGGCCGCGGTGAACGCGCAGATTCCTCCGCTGCTCGACCCGGAGATTGCGCGGCTCGCGGCGTCCTGCTTGAGCTTCACGGTCTTCTCCACCTCGGGAAGGATCTCCTCGAGCAGGAAGCGCGCGTATTGATCGGACAGTGTGTCGTACTCGACGCTGCGATTTGCCCTCCCGTCCGCGAACACGCCAGGTTGAATGAAGATGCCGACGGTGATTGGCATGTCATGCTTTGCGATCAGGTTGTCGAAAACCGTTGGAACGAAATCCTTTGGTCCCGCGCCGTCCTGAAAGATCATCACGGCCGCCGGCTTGTCGGGCGTGTATTGCGCCGGCACGTACACCCACCAGTCCCGCTTGGTGCCCGCGAAGATCCTGCTCTCCCACGGCGGCATTTGTTTCACCGCGCCTTTGGGCACGGCGGGCTGTTCGCGGCTGTCGGGATGCGTCTCGTACACCTCGAGCTGCGATCCGCCGAGCCGCGACGTGCCGATCTCGTAATGCCACGAGAGCGCCGTTCCGTGGGCGAGCGCTGCAGCCGCTGCGTAGACGTCGCTCGTGCCGATGCGAGTGAGCGGGAGGCTCAGGAACCCGACGTCGGCGACGACACGCGGGGTGACGTTCGGCGGGGGCTGCGGGACCTCCAGGGCCCACGCAACCGTGAGCTCGTCGACCTTCGCCGGCGCGCCTTTGACCAGCACGTCAGGTCCGCCGAAGTACGTCTTAACCTTTTCCGCGAGCGCATCCGCCGCTGCTCCCTCCGGCTTTGCGGCGAGCGCCGCTTGCAGAATTTTCGGGGTGAGTGCGGCGCTGTCCTGGGCGGCGGACGGGGAGGAGAGACAGCAGCACGCGAGGAAAGCCGTGGGAAATCTCATGCGCGGGACTCTACTACAGCTCTGGCGGGTCTAAAGACCCGCCCTACCGTCTCGGCGGGTCTAAAGACCCACCCTACAACGCCCCCCTCAGTCGCTCCACATGGCAGCGGCTATCAAAAACATCGTGAGGACGACGGCCCCGCCGGCGGCGGCACCGACTGCGATGGCCCGTCCGATCGAGTTGCCGTGTTTCGAGTCGAGAGTCACGCTGAGCACGTCGTTCAGCGGGATCTCGACGGCGGCTTCCGGTAAACGCGTTCTGGGCTGCACGTAAATGGCGTCGGCCGTGGCTTTCATCAGCACGCCACGCATGGTGCGGCTGTGCGTGCGCTCCACCTTGATCGTCGCGCCGGTCGGCAGCTTCTGAACGTATTCCGCCATGAGGGTGCGCTCGGCGGTTCGATCGATCGTCGGCATGGGGGCGACGGATTGAACGGTGCCGGTCGTCGCGCAACCCGCGGCAAGCGAGACCGAGAGTACAACCGCGAGCGTTCGAGTGTAGTACCTCATCAGGAGCCTCTAGAAATCGAATCCGAACCCGAACCGAACGATGACGTCGTCTACCCCGTGGTGAAACGCGACACGCAGGTCCCCGCGGAAGAACGTGCGCGGCGTCATGTACGCTTTGAAGCCGGATTGCGCGAACGGCTGCACGCGGAACTCCGTCGTCGTCGGGTCGCGGCGCTCGGGCGTGACCACGCGACTGACTCGCGTGATGGGATCGTAGGAATACGCTGCAGCGCTGTGCACGACCGAGCGTTCCCACGCGAGGTTCGCGCCGGCCGCGAGGTGAGGATGGAACCAGGTGTTGTGGAAGAACTGGTACTGCTGCGCGATTCCAACCGTATGGGTGCTGAACGCACGGTCGCTTGTGTAGTAGGTCTGCACGCCACCGATGGTCACGGCATAAGGGAGGTAAACCTTCTCCTCGGTTCTCCCGCCGAAATCGATCTCGCTCTTGAGGTGCTCGGTCCAGTACCAACCCGCGGACGCGGACCCGTAGAAGCCGCTATCGAAATGGGTATGCGAATAGAACTCACCGCCCTCGCCTGTGGCGCTCGATTGAGCTCCGACCGTGGCCGATAGATCGGCGCGTGGCAGCTCGAGCGGTTGTGCGCGGCTGACGCGCACGCCAGGGAGAAGCAGGGCCGCCAGCGCCAGGATACCGATGCCGAGTGTTCTCACACTCCGGAAGGCGCAAATCGGCGGGGTACGGGCTCATAGAGGTTGCAGGTGGCCGGGTC
>JBKPTT010000199.1:0-9904 GCA_046735635.1 Acidobacteriota bacterium
GTACGGCATGGACCTGCCCGACGACGTGCTGAAGAAGCTGTATTACAAGAACGCGCTCAAGCTGGTCCCGGGCATGCCGAAAGCCGGTTTCCCAAAGTAAGTTCCGCGATCGCACGGCCATGTCGAACTTTCTCGTCACCGGCGGGGCCGGGTTCATCGGATCGCACCTTGCCGAAGAACTCGTCCGCCGCGGTCATCGCGTCCGCGTGGTGGACTCGTTCATCACTGGAAAGCGCAGCAACCTGGCGCACCTTCCGGACGTCGAGCTGGTCGAGGGAGACCTGGCCGATCCTGACGTCGCGCGAGCGGCGGTGCAGCAGTGCGAATTCGTCCTGCATCAGGCGGCAATTGCGTCGGTCCCGCGATCGGTGAAGGATCCGATCGCGTCCAACCGTGCCAACGTCGACGCGACCCTCAACGTGCTCGTGGCAGCGCGCGATGCGGGCGTCAGACGCGTGGTTTTCGCGGGTTCGTCTTCCGCGTACGGCAACACGGCGTCGTTGCCGAAGCGCGAGGACATGCCGAACAGCCCGTCGTCCCCATACGCCCTGCAGAAGGTGATGGGAGAACAATATCTGCAGTTGTTCACGTCGCTGTACGGTTTGGACGCCGTAAGCATCCGCTACTTCAACGTGTTTGGTCCGCGGCAGGACGCGTGGTCGCCGTACTCAGGGGTGATATCGGTGTTCGCGACGGCGCTGCTCGCGAACCGCGCACCGACGATTTACGGCGACGGAGAACAGACGCGCGATTTCACCTACGTCGCGAACGTTGTTGACGGGGTGCTTCGGGCGTGCGAGGCGCCCGGAGCGAGCGGCGAGATTATCAACGTCGCGACGGGCGGACGGATTTCGTTGAACAGATTGTTTTATGCCATGCGCGATCTCGTGGGCTCGACCGTAGAGCCGATCTACGTCGAGTCCCGCGACGGAGACGTTCGCGACTCTCAGGCGGATCTCCGCAAGGCGAAAGAGATTCTCGGATACGAGCCGATTGTTTCGTTCGAAGAGGGACTGCGGCGAACCATCGCGTGGTACCGTGCGACGGTCTAGCCCCACTTCATGCGATCGCAGGGGAGCTATGACGCTGCGGCTCTCCGCGCGGCGCAGTCGCTGATCAACCGTTCCAGCATCTCGGGCTCGGCTGGTTTGGTCAGGTGGTGGTCGAATCCCGCCTCTCGCGCACGTGCCTTGTCTTCATCCTGACCCCACCCGGTGAGCGCGACGAGCATGATGCGTTCGCCGAGCGCGCGCCGGATCTTGCGCGCAGCCTCGTAGCCGTCCATCCGCGGCATGCCGATGTCGATGAAGGCCACGTCAGGCCTGATCGTCTGCGCGATCGCAACGGCCTGCACGCCGTCGGTCGCGACCTTCACGTCGTGTCCGCTGAAGCACAGCATCACGCGCATCATTTCGGCGGCGTCCATGTTGTCTTCCGCGATGAGAACACGGCAGGCGCCGGCCGGAAGCGCCGGGCCAAGGCTGGCTTCACTCGCGCGATCCACGACCTCTACAGGCGCGAGCGGCAATCGCACGATGAACTCGCTTCCTCGCCCGGGTCCTTCGCTGTGCGCCTCGATGGATCCGCCGTGCAGATCGACGAGCCGCCGTGAGAGAGACAGGCCGACGCCGAGCCCGCTGGTGGTCCGGTCCCGGTCCGCTTTGAGCTGCGTGAACATGTCGAA
Source organism: Acidobacteriota bacterium (assembly GCA_046735635.1). GTDB lineage: Bacteria > Acidobacteriota > Vicinamibacteria > Vicinamibacterales > 2-12-FULL-66-21 > JALZOC01. The sequence goes on from JBKPTT010000199.1 coordinate 1,685, forward strand.
CACACGCGACAGCATCTCGGCCGGAATTCCGATGCCGGTATCGCGCACGCGGACGACCACCGCGCCGGCTTCGCGGGCGGCCGAGATCGTGATGCGGCCTCCGTGGTGCGTGTACTTGGCCGCGTTGCTCAACAGGTTCGAGAACGCCTGGGCGACGCGCGTGAAGTCCGCCTGCACGTAAAGCGGTTCTGCCGGCAGGTCGACGTGCAACGAGTGCCCGCGGTCGCTGGCCAGGGGCCGCATCGCCTCGACGGCGCTCTGGATCACGAGACGAAGGTCGACGCGCTCGCGCTTCAGCTCCATTTTGTCCTGCGTGATCCGCGAGACGTCGAGCAGGTCGTCGGTCAGCCTCACCAGCTGCTGCAGTTGGCGCTCCATCGTTGCACGCGCCTTTTCGAGGAGCGTCGGATCGTCGCGCCCGAGGCGCATGACCTCGAGGGCGGCGCGAATGGGCGCGAGCGGGTTGCGCAGCTCGTGCGACAGGGTCGCGAGGAATTCGTCCTTGCGCCGGTCGGCTTCGCGAAGCGCGATCTCCGCCGCGCGTCGCTCCGTCAGATCCACGATGACGCTCACGCAGCCGTAAATGTCACCGTGCGTATCGAGCAGCGGTTCGACGTCGTTCTGAACGTACAGGACCGAGCCGTCCGGCCGTACGATTTCGATCTCGTTGCGAACGGCCGTGCGCTGCGCGATGGCGGCCTGCATGGGCAGCTCGGCGGGGGGCAGGTCCTTGCCGTCCCGCTGAATGCGGTAGGGCGCGTACGCCGGATCGGCGAGTGAGATGTTCGCGTCGAACGGCAATCGCAGCAACGTCGCCAACGCGCGGTTGGCCGAGATGAAGCGGCACGCTGGATCGTGCGCGATGGCAATCGGCACCGGGGCGCGCTCGATGAGCGATTGCAGAGAGTGCAAACGCTGCCGCAGTTCAGCCGCGCTCATCTCGTCGGTGATGTCGAAGGGGCCCTTCACTCGCTTCAGTGTAGTCCCGCGGGAAAGCGAGCGCTACGTGCGTTTGCGGCACAAACAGCCGAGTTCGCTGCTGTTGTGCGTCGGTTGCGCAACCGTCGTTTGCCGTATCGGTACGCAAAGGCGGAAGGCTCCTGTCGTCGATCCTGCGCGTGCGACCCGCAATCGGCTGCGGACCAAGTGGTTCGACGGACGGCCAGTGCGCGGCGGTGAACGGCAGCCGCATTGCGATGGATCACGCCGGCTGCGGCGGTGGTACCAATGACACGCGGCCCGACCTCTCCGTTTGGAGTTGACTGCCGCCGCGGCCTTTCGACCCGCTCACGCTCGCGGCCCGCTCTTGCGGGCTCTCGTGTCTTCTGAAGGATAATCGTCAGGATGTCTTCAGGAGATTGGGCGAAACCGGCGAGGTGGTCGTGTGTCGGCGCAGCGATCGCCGCCTTCGTTCTTGCGACCGGCGTCGCCGCGCGCGCTCAGACGATCATGGTCCGGGGGGCGCCGGCGGGCGCGCAGATCGAAGGGGTGGTGGATTCGACGCCGGCAGGTTCCACGAAGGCGAATGCCGCGGGGGAGGCGACGATTGTCATCCCCCAGTCGGCCGGCAAGAACAACGTGGAAGCGAACGTGTTCGTGGATCTGTGCGCCGACAACCTGCGGCGGGTGCTCATCGTCGAACGGGGAAAGGCGCCAGCTCCGCCCGGAGAAGGGTGCGAGCGAAAGGAGCTCCAGGGACTCTACTGGATCCGTCACGTCAGCACGGTTGTCGTGACCCTCAGCGATCCTTCACCGAGGGTTCTGCTGCGCCAGGGATCTTTCAGCTTCAAGCCGCCACGAGTATTCGGACCGCCGACGAGGCTGATCGTCTTCGGGGGCGGGGGCTGGACGAACATCGGGAACATCGGCCTCATCGCGTGCGGTGATGCGCCTTCCTGTTCGAAGAAAGGCTCGGGCTGGGGATTCATGGCCGGCGCCGAGTTCTGGATCAGTCCGTGGCTCGCAGGTGAAGGGATGTACCTGAGACCGGCCGAGGCCACTCCCAGCGGATCGGGCGACGACTTCAAATTCAACAGCACGCTCAGAGCGAATGTCTTCTCGGTTACGGGGAAGGTCGGGGTTCCCGCCGGGCGCGTTCGGATGTACGGCAAGGTCGGCGGCGATTACCACGACGCGACGTTCGAGACCGACCAGACGGTGAACGATCGCACGGTGACCGTCGACGGTGTCCCGCAGACGATTCCTGGCGGACGCCAGACCTACGCCCAGCAGACACGCGGATGGGGATGGATCTTTGGAGGCGGACTCGACATCTGGGTGTTCCCGGCCGTCGCGATCAATGTCGAAGCCGGCCACGGCCAGTTGAAAGGACAAGCCATCGACAACGTGCTCGGGTCGCTCAGCGACAGCGTCAACTACGTGATGGTCGGCCTTCGCGTGCACGTGTGGTAGCGCCGGAGGGGTCAGACCAGGGTCAGACCAGGGTCAGACCAGGGTCAGACCAGGGTCAGACTACTGCGGTGGGCGCAGGCGGTCTGACCCCGGTCTGACCCCGGTCTGACCCCCGCCGCCTACTGCACGTCCAAGAGCTCGATTTCGAACAGCAGCGTGGCGTTGGGTGGAATGGGTCCGAACCGCTGGGACCCGTACGCGAGCGATGGGGGGATCACGAGTCGCCGGACACCACCCACGCGCATCCCCGACAGGCCGCGATCCCAGCCCTCGATCACCTCTGCGCCTCCCAGCGTAAAACTGAACGGCTCACGGCCGGTGCTCGTGTCGAACTCAGGACCTTTGTTCTCGACGGCGGACGTCTTGTAGAACCAGCCGCTGTAGTTCACGGTCAGGACCTTTCCGTTTTCCGCCGGAACGCCAGTGCCAAGCCGCACGTCGGTCTGGCTGTATGGCGCGTTGTTCGACGGCACGGTTGGCGACACGCCGCAGGCTGTGGTAGTCAGGCAGACGGTAACCGCGAGCGCAGGACCGAACGTGGGCAGTAGTCTCCGCATTTCTTTTCGATTATCTCCGTTTTGGACCTTCCGATCATCAACCGCCGTTGACGTTTTCACTGCCGCCGCCTTCCCTTGGAAGTCCGCTGTGGCGGGTGCCGCACGCCAAAGTGCTGTCACGGCAGTGCCTTCGATGAACACCGCCGCATCCGCCAGCCGCGGCAGCGTGCTTGCCTCCTCCTCACGCGGCTGCCGTCGTGAGCCTGGCCTGCACGGCCTGCTGCTCTGGAACCTCACGTGCGCGGCAGCCCCGTTCATCTCTTTTCTTAATGGAGGCAATGCCACATGCGCCGACTCTTGCTCATCATCGTGTTCCTATGTGCGTCCGCGTCAATGCCGTCCGCGCAGTCAGCTTCAGCGCCGAAGCCTCAGAAACCGAAGGCAGCCAAGACAGTGGTTGCGTCGGCCGGTCCGATCAACCTCAACACCGCCTCGGCCGCCGAACTCGATGCGCTGCCCGGCATTGGAAAGTCCACGGCGCAGCGAATCGTCGAGTACCGTCAGAAGAACGGCGGCTTCAAGAAGATCGAGGAGCTGATGAACGTCAAAGGCGTGGGCGAAAAGAGCTTCTTGAGGCTGAAGCCGCTCATCACGGTTGGCGGGGACAAGGCCGACCATGGCACGGGTCAGAAGTAATCCGCAACGGGGGCTCACGGTCATCGAGCTGGTGTTCGCGCTTTCGCTGATGGTGGTGCTCGCCGGTGTCGCGCTTCCGCTCACCGGCGACGCCCTCGACAATGCACGCACCGCGGCAGCGGCGAAGTACATGGCGGCGGCAATCGTGGGCAGTCGGATGGACGCCGTGAACCGGTCGCGCGCCGTCGCGCTCCGGTTCGAAGCCTCGACCTCCGACTACCGCGTGGCGCGGTACGTCGACGCAAACGGCAACGGCGTCCGCACGGCGGAGATCAAAGTCGGAATCGATCCCCTCGAGGGCACGCCCAGGATGATTGGGGACGATTTCCCGCACGTACGATTCGGGCTCGCGTCCGACCTGCCCGACGTCGACGGCGTCCGCAACACGGGCACCGAGGGCGTGCGAATCGGCACGTCGAAGATCTTGACGATGAGCCCTGATGGAACGGCGACGTCAGGAACGCTGTATCTCCAGGGCCGGCACGCCCAGTATGCCGTGCGCGTCCTGGGTGCGACCGGCCGCACGCGGGTATTCAAGTACGAGACAGGACGACGAACGTGGACCATGTTGTAGGCGAACGCCGCGAGGCTGCGCCTGCTGCCCGGCACTGATCACCGCAACGGTCTTCAAGGAGGCTGAGGACTGGCAGGCCCGTCCTGTCAAGATATTGTCCATGACAAGCTATTGACAACACACGCGCCCTCGCGATACGCTGAGGAGCAGTGGCGCTCCAGAAACCGGGATATCGACGAGTCTGGCGATCAAACGTGCCGTCGTGGGCGTACCGCGAACAGCTGGCGCCAATCGTCCGTCTCGCCGAGAGCGGCGTTGCGCCCAACTGGCGCGCGGCGTTCGTCGTCCACATCCTGCTCGGGTCGGGGATTGCGCTCTTCGTCATGCCCCGGGCGTCGACCGTCTGGTCCGCAGCTACCGGCGGCGGCCTGTTCGGGCTGGCCGCGTACGGCGTCTACGATTTCACCAGCGACTCGACGTTGCGCCAGTGGCGGTTCGCGCTGACGCCGGCCGACACGGCATGGTGAACGCTGGCGTCCGCCGCGGCGGCCGTGCGGCTCGTGGCTCGATGAGCGGACGACCCGCGGCGCGTTATCCGATCCGCGCCGTCTCCAAGCTGACCGGGATCGGCATCGACACGCTGCGTGCCTGGGAGCGCCGCTACGGTGCCGTCACCCCGACCCGTGACGATCGAGGCCGGATGTACACGGAAGCCGACGTCGCGCGCTTGCGGCTCCTCAACGGCGCCGTCGAGCAGGGACACAGCATCGGACGACTGGCGGGACTGAGCGATGATCAACTGCGCGACATCTGCAGCGCGGCTGCCGCGGTGGCCCTGCCCTCGGCCGCTGCGACACAGCGGCCGCCGTTCGATACGACTGCACTCCTCACCGCGTTGCGCGAGTACGACGCCCTTGGTCTCGACCACGAGCTCTCCCGACTGGCCGCGGTTCTGCGCCCGCTCGCGCTCCTCCAGGACGTGCTGATGCCGGTGCTCACGCAGGTCGGCGACGACTGGCACCGCCGGCGGACCCGGATCGCACACGAGCACCTGATGTCGTCCACGATGCGGAACCTGCTCGGCGCGTTTCTCCGGCTGTACGCGCGTCGCGAGCCATCGGTCCGCCTGCTGTTTGCGACGCCCTCGGGCGAGCGCCACGAGATCGCGACGCTCGGTGCGGCGATGTTGGCGGCGAGCGCGGGGTTGGGCGTCTCCTACCTCGGCGCCGATCTGCCCGCGCGCGAAATTGTCGACAGCATCGAGCCCGCAGGCGCCCAGGTGCTGGTGCTCGGCTTGACGACCGCCGCAGCTGACAAGGCGCGCGAACGAGAGCTGAGGATGATCGTCCGGGAGTTGCCGAAGGGCGTCGAGTTGTGGGCCGGCGGACGCGGCGCCGAGCGTCACGCCTCCGTCATTCAGCCGCGAGGGTTGGTCCTCTCCGATTACAACTCCTACCAGAGGGAACTCGTCCGCGTCGGCGGACGCGTGGCGTGACAACCGTGAAACGTCGTCCCTTCGCGTTGCATCCGCGCGTCTCGCGTGCGCTGGCGGCCGTCATGCTGGCCCATCGTCGGCACGGCCGCGGCTGCACAGGACACCTGGAACCGCCGCAGCAACACCCAGCAATTCGGCGACCAGCAGGGCATCTTTCCAATCCTTGGCGTCGACTGGCGTTTCTGAACATCATGTCCCGCATCACCGTCGCCGTATGTTTCACCGGAGTACTCGTCATGTCTATGACCACACTTCGAGCCGGTCGCACGCTGGAATCCTTGCGAGTCGGTGATCGGCTTCCCGTACTCAAGGGACAGTTCTTGTCGGGCCGCGACGTAGAGCTACCGCGGGCGTCGTCGGGCAAGATCGCGCTCGTCGCGATGGGCTTCACGTACAAGTCTCGCTTTCCGGTGGAGGCGTGGGGTGGCTGGTACGGCGCGACGATCGGTTCGAGGACCGACGTCACGTTCTTCGAAGTCCCGATGATCGGCGGGCTCGCGACGCTCGGGCGGTGGTTCATCGACCGAGGGATGCGCAGTGGAACGCCGGCAGAGCTTCATGAGCGCGTCATCACCGTCTACGGCGGCACAGGCGACTGGAAGAAACGGGTCGCCTACTCTGCGGAACACGAAGACGATGCCTATTTGATCGTCCTTGACGGGGATGGAATCGTGCAGTGGCTTCATCACGGTGGGTTCGACCAGGCGCGAGCCGGGGAGCTGCGAGCGCGACTCACGTCGCTCGCCGACGGACGCGCAACAGAGGGCGATCAGCACCTCACGCCTCGAAGCATCGAGCCGTGACGCCCGACGAACCGGGAACGTTGGAGAAGCCACTCGTACTCGTGACGGGCGCGACGGGGTACATCGGGGGGCGGTTGGTGCCTGTCCTCGAGGACGCGGGAGTTCGGCTTCGCTGTCTGGCGCGGCAACCGGCCGCGCTCGCCTCTCGCGTGTTGCCGACGACGGAGATTGTCGCCGGAGATCTTCTCGACCCGGCGTCACTCGATCGCGCCCTGGCGGGCATCGACGTGGCCTATTATCTGGTGCACTCCATGGGGGCGCACGGGGACTACCGCGAAACGGATCGCACCGCCGCCCGTCATTTCGGCGAAGCGGCGCGGCGCGCCGGGGTTCGCCGGATCGTCTACCTCGGCGGCCTCGCAACGGGCGACGAGACGTTCAGCAAGCATCTCAGGAGCCGGATCGAGACCGGGCAGGCGCTGCGAGACAGTGGCGTGCCCGTCGTGGAATTTCGCGCGTCGGTCGTCATCGGGTCCGGGAGCCTGTCGTTCGAGCTGATCCGTGCGCTCGTCGAGCGATTGCCGGTCATGATTTGCCCCCGGTGGGTCTCGACACTGGCGCAGCCGATTGGGATCGATGACGTGCTCGCCTATCTTGCCGCTGCGTTTCAGCTGCCCGACAACGAGAGCCGCACGTTCGAAATCGGCGGGGCCGATCAAGCGAGCTACGGCGACGTGATGCACGAGTACGCGCGGCAGCGGGGCTTGAATCGCGTGATGATCTCGGTGCCGTTGCTGACCCCTCGGTTGTCGAGTCTCTGGCTCGGACTCGTCACGCCCGTGTACGCACGAGTGGGACGCGAACTGATCGAGGGACTGAAGAACCGGTCCGTCGTCACCGATCGCACGGCGCTCGCGGTCTTCCCGATCAGACCGATCGGTCTGCGCGAAGCGATCGGTCGCGCCATTCGCTACGAGGATCGCGCCTTCGCGCTGACGCGGTGGTCCGATGCGCGGTCCTCGGGAGGAGCCACGTCGTCACGGGCGGACGCGCGATTCCCTGGCAAATTGGTTGACCGACGCCAGATTCACGTCGCGGTCGACGCGGACCGCGCGTTTGTGCCCATCGCGAGAATCGGGGGCGAGCGCGGCTGGTATTTCGGCACGTGGCTGTGGCGACTCCGTGGGGCGGTCGACCTCTTGATGGGCGGCGTGGGGATGCGTCGCGGGCGGCGCGACCCTGACGCGCCGGCCGTCGGCGACACCCTCGACTTCTGGCGGGTGGAGGCGTACGAACCGAACCGACGGTTGAGGCTCGCCGCGGAAATGAAGGTGCCGGGCCGCGCCTGGCTCGAGTTCGAGGTGTGGCCGGAGGGTGCAGGCGCGCTCGTCTACCAGACGGCCGTGTTCGAGCCAACCGGACTGTTCGGGCTGCTCTACTGGTATGCGCTCCTTCCAGTGCACGCCGTGATCTTTGGAGGGATGCTGCGCAACATCGCGCAGCGCGCCTGCGGCGGCGGCGAGTGATCGCTGACGCAATGTCGCGCCGGGCCACGCGATCGCGGCCGGCACGATGATGGCGGTCGCCGGTCTGGCGCCCGTTTAACCCGTTTTCCTCCGTTTCAAATCCGGGCTCGCATTGTTCTTGTCCTTCACACGAGTTCGCGCACGTGGAAATTTGAGCTGTGTTCAAGTGGTTTTAACTGGGGAGAGCGACAACAGGAGGCGCCGCGACGTTTTCCGGGCGCGCGGCGGGCCTTCATTAACCATTCTCCCGGGTGAAAGAAACCGATGAAACAGCTCCTGACCATTTTCGCGATTGGCGCACTGTCGGCCGGTGTGGCCGCGTGCAGCTCCTCTGCCT
>JBKPTT010000200.1:0-6469 GCA_046735635.1 Acidobacteriota bacterium
GGAGAACGGGGACCTGCATTTGCATCACGTTCCGGTTCCCCTCCAACGCCCGCACCTCGATACAGTGACCGACGATCGATTTAGGATTGGCGATCAGCGCCCGACCTGGCTTCAACGGGCCCTGGAGGCTTATCGCCACGATCCACGGTTCGCGACGCTGCGCCGCCTCGCAGGCGATCCGGAGACAGAGTTGGCCATCCGCACGCGCTCGCAAGTGCTGCGGTTGAGTCGCTTCCAGCCACATCCGGACTATGAGTCGGCCGATAGCGGTGGCTGGCGTCTAATGAAAGCCCTTGTGGGAGAGTTCGCGACGGGCGGTCTGCCCGTGCTGATCCTGCCGATTCCCACCTACTACTTCTACCTGTACGAGCTCGCGCCCATCTATCAAGAACTCTACGAAGGATTGGCCGACCCGGCCAAACAGATCCACGTCGCGGATCTGACCTCTCCACTTCGAGCGCTGCCGTTGCAGGAGCGACTCGACGTCACCTTAAGACAAAACGGCCACTTCTCCCAGGAGGGCAACCGGCGGATTGCGGGCCTCATCTCCCACGAGATCCTGAAGCGCGAACTTCTGCCACGCCGGCGCAGCGTTCAGATTCGCACAACCGACGCGAACCAACCGAATCCGCGACCGCTCTCCATACTCGGAATTTCGTGTTTCTATCACGATTCGGCTGCGTGTCTGGTTCAAGACGGCAGGATCATCGCTGCTGCCGAGGAAGAGCGATTCACGAGAAAGAAGAATGACCGCGGGTTTCCGCATCAGGCAATCAACTATTGCCTCGAAGAGGGGCGGATCCATCAGCAGGACCTGGCTGCCGTGGTGTATTACGACAGCACGCCCATGACGCTGGAGCGCCTTCTGCACACTCAAGTGGCCGTCGCCCCCGAGGGCGAGGAATCCTGGCTTCGCGTCATGCCTTCCTGGACACTTTCGAGGCTACGTCTCCCCTCGCTCATCCGAGACTACCTCAAGTACAAGGGGCCTCTGCTGCATGAGGAACACCATCGCTCCCATGCGGCCAGTGCCTTCTACCCGTCGCCCTTTGACCAGGCCGCGATACTGACTGTTGATGGCGTCGGTGAGTGGGCTACTGCCACCATCGGGTTCGGCTCAGGCGGAGACATCCGGATTCTCAGGCAGATGAACTTTCCGCACTCACTCGGGTTGTTGTACTCGGCATTCACTCAGTTCACTGGATTCAAGGTCAATTCGGGCGAGTACAAGATGATGGGATTGGCGCCGTATGGTGAGCCGAAATACGTGCAGACGATCCTAGACCATTTGGTCGACATCAAAGCGGACGGCTCGGTCGAGCTCAACCTCGAATACTTCGATTTCCTTTCCCAGCCTTCCATGACCAACCATCGGTTCGCCGAGCTCTTTGGCGGACCAGCGCGAAAGCCGGATGGTTGGATCACCCAGCGTGAGATGGATATTGCCCGCTCGGCACAGGCGATCACCGAGGAATGCATTCTCCGCATGGGGCGGTACGCACATCAGCTGACCGGCGCGAGTCGCCTGTGTCTTGCCGGCGGGGTGGCGCTCAACTGCGTGGCAAATGGGCGCCTCCTCCGCGAAGGTCCCTTCGAAGAGATCTGGATTCAGCCTGCCGCCGGCGATGCCGGGGGAGCGCTGGGGGCGGCCCTGGATGCGTACCATACTTACTTCCGCTGCCCTCGGGTACGATCTGCCGCTGAGCGGCCGCTCCAAGGAGGATCGTACTGGGGGCCCGGATTCAGCGATGAGGAAATCAGGGCATTTCTTGAGACCCATGGTTACCCACATCGCGTGTTGCAGCCTGAGGTGGTCGCGACCGAAGGCGCTCGTCTTCTAGCGGCCGGCAAGGTAGTAGGATACTTCGCCGGCCGGGTGGAACTCGGGCCTCGCGCGTTGGGGGCGCGATCGATTCTGGGGGATGCGCGCAGCGAAGAAATGCAAGCAAAGCTCAACTTGAAGATCAAGTACCGAGAGTCTTTCCGCCCCTTCGCACCCACAGTCCTGGCCGAGCGCGTTTCTGATTTCTTTGAGTTGGAGTGCGAGAGCCCTTACATGCTGCTTGTCGCTCCAGTGAAGGATGAGCGGCGCCGGGCATTCACGCGGCCTCCGGGCGATGATCTCACTGAGATCGTCCGCCAGCCACGCAGCGACATTCCTGCCGTCACGCACGTGGACTATTCAGCCCGGGTGCAGACCATCTCGCGGCCCGATCATCCGGCGTACTACGACCTAATCCGTGCTTTTCAAGACCTCACCGGCTGTTCCGTCATCGTGAACACCTCCTTTAACGTTCGTGGGGAACCCATCGTGTGTACCCCATACGACGCATATCGTTGCTTTATGCGAACAGAGATGGACGTGCTCATGCTGGGAAATGCGCTTCTGATCAAGGAGGAGCAGCCTTTGTGGCCGGAGGCCAAGGGTCATGTTGAGCGCGATGCGGAAGATCCTCCGATTGCGCCCCCAGGGGCACTGTTGAAAGCCCTAAAAAGAACGTACTCCGAGGCTTTTCTTCCGATTGCCACCCAGCTGCGTACGAACGGACACGCCCGAATCGATACGACGTTTCGTCGGTCGGCCAGCACTTGGCGGGAGCACAGTTTCCCCGCAACGCGGGAGGAGATTTTCTCACTTCCATCAGCGTGGGATACTCCGGATGGCGACCCCGAGCAGGTAGCAGCGGCCCTCAGCCAATACTGGACCCCCGAGCCGGCACGAGAGGCACTCCGGCAAATGCTCGTCAGGCTGTTGCGGCTGAGCCGCCGGTTTCTGGAAACATCCCAGGTGGAAGAGCGCGTCCCGGACTCAGTGTACGTGCTCTACTGACGGGCAGCGGCATTCAGGGGCGTCGAGGCTTCCGCCCCAGACGAAACCTCCGGCGCTTCCCCCGCAATCGGGCGGGAAGCATTCAAGATGGCAGAGATGCTAAGACAACTCTGCACATCGGCAGCACGTCGCAGTCAAAGCTGACGCGCGGCCAATTTGCGTCCGGGGTCAATTGCAGCCAGGGCTAGATCGACGTCGTCCCACGACAAACTGCATGGGGCCGGCACCGAGCAGTCGACCATAGACCGCGCCGGCTTCCTGTCCCAGTCGCCACACCATTTCCTTCACGGCCCCCCCTGTGATGGTTTCTCTCCACATCGGCCAGGGAACGAGCGGCAAATGGAAGGTCCCACTCTTCTCTACCTCGAGTCCCGCGGCCGAGGCGAGCTGCGCGAGCGCAGCTGGGGTAAACAGGTAGACATGCGCGTGCGGCGCCAGCTCCGGCGTCCAACGGCGACCCAATAACCGGAAGTGACCCGACTCCATATTTGGCGTGATCAGCACCATCCGCCCAGCATCCGGGCGTAGCCATGATACTAGTTGTCGGACCATACCCAATGGGTCCGTGAGGTGCTCGACGACGTTGTCCATCACCATGAGGTCGACGGAGCCAACTGAGAGGCCAAGAGCATCAATGGAACCGTGGGAGAACGTGATATCGGGGTAGCGGTTGCGGGCCGCCGCAATCCGCCCCGCTGCAACATCGAGCCCTATCACCGAACGCCACCCGGCCGTTCGCAGCTGTGCACACAGGTGGCCGTCGCCGCAGCCCACATCGACAGCGAGCTCTCCCGGCGCCCCCAACTCGGGTACGCGTGCAACGACTTCCCAAAATCGCGAGCGAGGGGCCGCAATCGCTGGAACTGCCCGTGACTCTCCGTAATATTCCGTATAGAAGCGACAGGCGTCGTCGGCGCTCTCGAGGGGTGGCGGGTCCGTACGGTAGCAGCCGCACCGGCGGCAACGCAGAAGTCCGAAGCGGCTCGTACGGAAGCACAACTCGGCCGATTGCTCAGAACACCAGCATACCGATCCAAGGGCGCCACTATCCCCGCCGATCGTCTTACTTCGGATTGCGTCGCTCACGGCCGCAACTTCCCGTCCACCAGACGCATTTGCCACTGGCGGGCACAAGTCTCACCGATTCGGTTAGTCCATCCCTCGAGAGTCAAGCTGCGCGTATACGTGCGGCAACGCCGCCGTCTGGCCGGCCAATCATCAGGACCGATGAGAATCCGGACTATCTGGTCCGCCAAGGCGTCGACATCATCCGGCGGAACGACCCATCCGCGGCCGCCCTCGCCGACAATCGCCGCGGCGGCACCTACCTCCGAGGCGAGAACTGGAACTCCATAGGCCATGGCATCGAGCCATGCCTTGCTCGATCCCTCTGTCAGGGACGGTTGCACGCATAGATCCGCGTTGCGGAGCTCGAGTGCTAAACCAGTCCGATCCAGTTGCCCGCGGAACCGAACGGCGTGCTCACAGTTCAACTCGCGCGTCATAGACTCGAGTGCGGCACGCTCGGAACCGTCACCGATGATGGTGAGCATTGGAGGGCAAGGCACACGCCCGTTGAGCGCGGCCATGGCACGAATCAGGACGTGGACCCCCTTTTCTGGTGAGAGACGGCCTATATACACCAGATGAGCTGGGGATTCTCGCGGAGCGTCCGCGGCCGCAGCGCCCTCCGCGATGGAGTGCAGTTCAGCCTCGGTGAGTACCGTATTGAGCAGCCATTCGATCCCGGATGCCGGCGGAGTGGACCCCTGACCCGAAGCGAACATCACATTGCGGCCGCCGGCGAACCACCGCATGCACTTGCGCGTGAGGCGCCCCATTATCGTGGCTTGGGCATTCGGCACCCACGACCCTGCGAACCGGGCGATGAGCCGCTTCCGAAACGCAAGCGCGGTCCAGAATCCGAGAAGGGATAGATCGCCCGGTAACGGAGTATGCACGACGTCGGCCCGCCGCACTTCGCGAACGATGATGCCGAGGTAGTACGGCAATCGGGCCATCACGGAAAGCTTCCGCCTCGCGTCATCTCCTATTGGTGGCCGCAGGGCGATCACCCGCGCGCCGCTCGGGAGCGGTATTCCGCCCTCGGTTGGTGAGCCACGCGTGACCACCAGGGTGACCCCATCGAATAGCGATGCGACCCCCGCCATCTGGTGAGGAAAGCCCCCGGTGGAAACCCACTGCCCGGACTCGGCGTCCTCCCAGCATTCCTTGAAGGTCACGACGCAGAGGTTCATCGTGCGATCTCTGGCGGTGCCATCCCGTGTTCCTGAAGGACTGGCCCCGGGCGGCAGAAAAGTTGCATATTGGGCGTAGGATCCGTACCCTGAACTCGGGAGTTGTTCGGCAGCGAGCGTGCGCCTTTGGTTGACCCTGGACCGCGCCCTGCCGAGCTGGATGATCCCGGGGGAATTCCAGCCCTGCAATGGGTTAGCCCATTGCTAATGGGGTAGCAGCGAAGCCCGACGATCTCTCTCAAGGCAGACAATGGCCACTTATCTCGTCACCGGCGGAGCCGGCTTTATTGGCGCTCACATCGTTCGGGCGTTGCTCGAACGCGGCGATCGGGTGCGCGTACTCGACAACTTCTCGACCGGGAGCAGGCAGAACGTGCCTCCGCATCCATGCCTCGAGCTGATCGAGGGGGACGTGCGGAGCTATCACACGGTTCGCGAGGCCGTCGAAGGAGTCCACTTCGTACTCCATGAGGCAGCGCTCCCATCGATACCGCGCTCAATCCGCGACCCGATCACGTCGAACGACGTCAACGTGGTCGGCACGCTGAACCTCCTCAACGCCAGCCGCGACGCCCGGGTGGCTCGCTTCATCTACGCGAGCAGCTCTTCGATTTATGGAAGGAACACGGAGCTGCCCAAACGCGAAACAATGATGCCGCTCCCGATTTCTCCGTATGCCGTCAGCAAGCTCGCTGGCGAGAACTACTGCCGCGCGTTCACCGAGCTCTACGGGTTCGAGACAGTGATTCTCCGGTATTTCAACATCTTTGGGCCGCTTCAGGACCCGAACTCGCAATACTCGGCAGTGATTCCGCTGTTCATCCGGTCTCTGCTGACCAGGGAAACGCCCACCATTTTCGGCGATGGCTCCCAGACGCGCGACTTCACCTACGTCGAGAATGCGGTTCAGGCCAATCTCGCTGCCTGCGTTGCGCCAGGTCTGGCGGGTCGCATTTTCAACATCGCAAGCGGGAACCGCGTGTCGGTTCTCGACATGCTCAACGAACTCCAGGCCATTATCGGGGAGCCCGTCACACCCGCGTTCAGCCGCGCCCGGATCGGCGACGTGCCCCACTCGTACGCCGATATCGGAGCCGCCCAGTCTGCATTCCGCTACCAAGTGACAGTCGGCTTTCGCGAGGGACTGCAACGAACAGTCGAAGCGATGCGCTGCGACTTGTCCAACGGGGTAACCGGTGGGGAAAGCCTGGGCTTGGCAGCATCTCTCGGCGCGCGCTGAGTCGCCGGTACCGCCCGGGGGACGGTGCCCCACCCGATCCGCAACGACCATCATGCGCCAGCTCTGAAGCGTTCGATCGCTTGTGCGAAGAAAGCTTCGTTCTCTCCCAGCAACGCATCGATTGCAAATCGATCCACGACG
>JBKPTT010000201.1:0-12786 GCA_046735635.1 Acidobacteriota bacterium
CGCGAGCCGTCCCGGATGGACTCGGGCACATCATCACCAAGGCTCTCGAGAAAGATCGCGAGCTGCGATATCAGAACGCCGCCGAGCTGCGGGCCGATCTCCAGCGGATCGCGCGCGGCGCGGTTGCGCCACCCCGGCCAGCGTCATCGACGCGGCGCGCGGCCCTGGTCGGAGCCGCGGCACTGGCCGCTGCTCTGGCAGCTGTTGCCGGGTATTACTTGTGGTCTCGGGGATCCCGTGCGGCGTTCGAGCGCTACACGATCACACAGGTCACCAATACGGGCGGCGCCGCGTACTCGGCGATTTCGCCAGACGGCAAGTTCATCGCCATCGTGCAGCGGACCGACGACGCGGAGAGTCTGTGGCTCCGAAACATCGAGACGGGCAGCAACACGCAAATCGGCGCGCCGGTACAGGCCTCCTACGGGAGCATTGCGTTCTCGCCCGACGGTAATTACATCTACTCGCGGGTGAGCGACCGGCAGTCGCGGGCGATATTCAACCTGTATCGCACGCCGGTGCTGGGCGGCGCGAGTCAGCTGATCGCGAAAGACGTCGACACCGACATCACGTTCTCTCCAGACTCCACTCGCATGGCATTCGTGCGGGCCAATTCTCCGCGGCTTGGCGCCATGAACCTCCTGGTCGCGGACATGGACGGCAGCAACGAGCAGATCCTGACCTCCGAGCCAATCACTGGAGGAGGGTACGTCTCGAAGCCCGGTTGGTCGTCAGACGGACGCTTAATCGCCTATACCCTGAACCGAACGGCCAATGCACTCGGTCAGTTAATCGTGTTCGAGCTTGCAACCAGGCAGAAGCACGTCGTGATGTCCACAAATGACATGCAGCTGTTCCATCCGCAGTGGTCATCCAACCAGCGCAGCCTGGTATTGCTGTACGGTGCGAAGAGCGACGGAACGACCCGTCATCAGATCGGCGCCGTGTCGTACCCCGAGGGGAAATTCCGCACGATCACGAACGACACGAATCACTATGTCGGCTTGAGTCTCTCGGCCGCGGCGGACGGCCTCGTCAGCGTAGTCGGCAGGACCACAGCGACGCTTGAGGTCTGGCCTGGCGATGGGCGGGGCGCGCCCGCTCAGATTCTGGACGCACGCGAGACCATTCGCGGATTCGCGTGGACCACCGATGGCGGCATCTTGTACCTACGCGGCAATCAACTCCTCATGCACACGGCCGCCGGTCCCGAACGAACGCTGTTCGTCTCGGATATGAACTCGCCTCCGTATGCCGTTGATGTGTGCGGTGGCAGCGGCGCCGTCGTGTTCGTCTGGCCGTTCCGCAATAACTCGACGGCTCAGAACGTGTGGCGGATCAACGCGGATGGCACCCAGCCGCAACAGTTGACCGATTTTCGAGTCACCGCGGTGCCCGCGTGCTCGCCCGACGGCAACTGGGTTGCGTTCATGGCCGAGTCGGCGATCTTCCGCGTGCGAACGACCGGTGGTGCCCCCGAGCGCCTGTCGCCGACGGTGACTCTCGGCAACCTCGACTGGTCGCCAGACAGCAAGCTTCTCGCGGTGCTCACGGCGACCCGGTCGAAGGACGGTGGACTGACCCGCACCCTGATGCTCATCACGCCGGGCGTTGCCAATCCCAGGCCGCTCGAGGCCCCCGACGCCCTCGGCGCAATCAGGTTCACCCCTGATGGATCCGCCGTCGCGTATCGCGTGCGCGAGCACGGTATAGACACCATTGAGATCCAGCCGCTCGACGGTTCGCCCCGTCGCGAACTGATGAAATTCTCCGGCGCGGCGGTGGGAAACTTCCGATGGTCCCCTGACGGATTGAAACTCGCTGTCAATCGTCAGCGCATCGACTCGGATGTCGTGCTCCTGCGTGACCAGGCGAGACAACGCTAGCGAGCGAATAAGAAGGTTATGCCATCACCACCTGTCCAAATCAGAGGCACCCTCGAAAGCAGCTATGCCGACGTCCTTACGCCCGAGGCGCTGGCCGCGCTCGCTGCGCTGGTGCCGCTCGACGCCGAACGCAAGGCGGTGATGAAGGCGCGAATCGCCAGGCGTGCCGCGCGCATGCGCGATCGACGGCGTATCGCGTTCCTCGATCCGACGTCGCTCATTCCGCGTACGCAGATCAAAGTGCAGGATGCGCGGGAGGGCAGGTTCATCGGCAGCGACATACCCGGCGATCTTCGCCGGCAGTGGATCCAAGGCACCGGCCCGGCAGCCCGGCCGGGCGCAGCGGTCGAAACCGCTCTGCGCAACGTCGCGTACGCGCTGCTGTCGGGCGCCGACGGCTGGATGTTCGACGGCGAGGATGCGCTCGGCCAGGTCTCGTCGATGTCGCTCGACAACCAGCGCAACCTGAAGCTGGCCATCCACCGCGACCCTGTCTTCCTCAAAGTCGCCGAGCAGGTTGCCGGAGAGATGAACACCTGGGCGAGGGGGTTCTTCGGCCGCGAGATCATCGCCGACTGGCGGAAGCAGCTCGAATTCACTACGACGATCTTTCGCGCCCGCGGACTGCACCTCGACGACCGGCACGTCCGGCACCGCAACGGCGAGAGCCTCTCCGCATCGATCGTCGATCTCACACTCTACGCGGTGAACAACTATCAGCAGCTTCGCCGGGCCGGGTCGTCGATCGTCCTCTACCTCCCGAAGATTCAAACGGCGGAGGAGGCGGCGCTCTGGAACGACATGCTGTCGACGCTCGAGCGACATCTCGGTCTGGCAGTGGGCACAATCAAGGTCTACGTGCTGGTCGAACAGATCGAGGCGTGCTTCCAGCTGATGGAGATCCGCGTCGCCCTCGGCCTGCACTTCGTGGGCTTCAATACCGGCCGCTGGGATTACATCAACAGCGTGTCGGACGCGATGGCCTGGGACCTGGCGTTTGTCAATCCGAACATCGACGCCATCACGATGACCTACGGGTACATGCGGATCTACGAGGACCGGGTGCGCCGCGCCGTGAACACGCCGGACGCGAGAGGCCAGTACGCGCTGTGGCAGGGTGGCATGGAGCCCAATATCCCGGTCGGCTCGGAGGCCGGCGTGACGAGTGCGATGAAGCGCGCGGTCGCCGGCGGCGAGCGCGAACAGCGCGAAGGCGCGAGCGGCAAATGGGTCGCTCACTGGAAAATGGTCCACATAGTCCGGCCGGTATGGGAGAAGGTTGGCGAAGAGAATCAGCTCGGTCGGAAATTTCCTCCGCTCACCTACGAGAGCGCCGATGCCGACGGCCTGATCCTGCTCGAGAACGCGCCGCGCACGATTCGTGGCGCCCGCGATCTGCTCAGCGTCGGTCTCCAATACGGCAACGCGTTCCTGCAGGGACTGCAGGCCGCGGCGTTGAAGCCGGCCGACTTCTTCGGCAACGACGATGTGCTGTATCTGATGGAGGATATGGCGACCGGCGAGATCCGATTGAGCATCCTCTGGGAGTGGCTGCACAAGGGGGCGTCGCTCACCGCCGACGATGACATCGGGGTGAAGGCGGGCGGCACGTTCACACGCGAGGTATTCGAGAAGCTGCTCGACCAGGAGTACGACAAGCTGCTGCGCGCCAGCAACCGCGACGTGCACGACGTCTCAAAGCGGACGACGCTGCCCGTCGCTCGTGAGATCGTGCAGACCTATGTCCTGGACGACGTGAAGCTGCCCTGGTACATCGATTTACTGAACATCAATCTGAACAACACCGACTTGAACGAGGCCAGGCGGCGGATCCGGATGCTGGCGGATGCGTTTGGCAGGGATGGTACGCGCATCACCGAGAACCTGGATTTTCGATGAGTGCGTCACGCGACCAACTAATCTCAAAGGAAGAACGTCTTGCCGGAGATCCTCAGGGCGAATCATGGCGAGCATCGGGCACGTAGCGGTCGGCATGGCGGCGGCGCGGCTATCGAGCGCCGAACGCGCGGCTGTGCCGACGTGGCGCTCGATGGCATGCTGGTCGGCGCTCTCGCTGCTGCCTGATGCTGACGTCGTCGGCTTCAGCCTCGGCGTCAAGTATGGCGATCCGTGGGGGCATCGCGGCGCCACCCATTCGCTCGCGTTCGCGCTCGCCGTCGGGGCCTATGTCGGACTCGCGGCACGACGCTTTCGTTGGCCGGCGTTGCGCGTGTGGGGAATCGCAACCGCCGTTCTGGTCAGTCACGGCCTGCTGGACACGATGACCGACGGCGGACTCGGATGCGCGCTCTTGTGGCCGTTCGATCTGACGCGCCACTTCGCCTCGTGGCGTCCGATACCGGTCGCCCCGATCGGTTTGGCTTTCTTCACACCGTACGGATTGATCGTGTCGTTGACGGAGCTCGTCATGTTCGCGCCGGTTGCGGCCTTCGCACTGCGATTGACGCGCGCGTGGACGGTTTGGCTTCCGCTGTGGGCCGTTGGCGTCTGGCTGATCGCGTCAGGCGATCCCGTACGTGAGCGAGTCGTCAGGTTGATCCTGCGCGACGACACGGAGTTTGCGCACAGCTTCACCGAGCGGTCATTCACGTCGGTGCGCGAGGGCGACTCCGAATCGTCGGTGCACGCACGCCTTGGTGCGCCTCTCGGCGAGGTCCTGTACTACCTGACACCAGGAGCGTGCCGCTTCGTGAACATGGAGTCGAACGCCGTGGTTGCCCGTGCGCTCGGTCAGCCGGACGCGCCTGAGTGCCGCAGTCACGGAATTCACGCTGGTATGACGCGTGACGAAGTCGTCCGGGCGTTGGGTCGCCCTGACGGTACCTGCGCAATCTACAGCCGCAGTCCGTCGCACTGGTACTTTCGCGCACGCGGTGTGTGCTTCCAGGGCGGCAAAGTCATCGAGACTCATCGCATGTGGACCTCCATGGAGTGAATCGATCCGAATTGCCTGGCCTTCAGCAGCCGAGGTCCCCTCATGCGTTGATGGCAGTTGACCTGCGGGGTCGGCCGGTGTAGATTCCCATCAATCAGTGATGGGACTCACCAATACCCCCTCCGATCTGCTGCCCGGCACCCTCGAGCTCCTGATCCTGAAGGCGCTTGTGAGCGGCGCAAAGCATGGCTACGGCATCGTCGAACACCTGCGGCTGGCGTCGGATGACGTGCTCAACGTCGGGGAGAGTGCGTTGTATCCGGCGCTCCAGCGATTGCTGTTCAACGCTTGGGTGAAGGCGGAGTGGGGCACGTCGGAGAACAACCGCCGCGCGCGATTTTACACGCTCACCGCTGCCGGCCGGCGGCAGCTCGCGGCCGAGACTGCTGAGTTCGATCGAATGGTCGGCGCGATCCAGCGCGTGCTGGCATCGACGTGAGGCCCGGCCACCGCAGAGCGCCTGCGGCCCGAGCGAGGCGCGAAGCCGCCGAGCGAGAGCGCGTGGGGGTGGGGCCCCACGCGCAGTAAGGTTGAAAGGTCCATCTATGAGCGCGTTCCTTCGCTACTTGCTGTACTTGTTGCGGCGCTCGGACTACGACGCGGAGCTGCGCGAAGAGATTGAATCGCATCGCGCTCACCGTCAGGACGCGCTCGAGAGAGCGGGTCTCGCACCAACTGCAGCGGCGCGGGCAAGCCGCCGGGCGATGGGGAATGTGACTCTCGCGGTCGAGGACGTGCGCGACGCGTGGATCATGCGGATGCTCGACAGCGGCTGGCAGGATGTTCGCGACGCGATTCGCGGATTGCGCAAGAATGCGGGCTTCGCGGCGATGGTGATCGGCACGCTCGCGCTCGGTATCGGCGCCAACACGTCGCTGTTCTCGATCTTCAACAGCCTCATCATCCGACCGCTGCCAGTGCAGGAACCAGGAAGGCTCGCGCTGCTCACCTCCGGATCGTGGTCCTACCCGGTGTGGAGAGAGATCGAGGCTCGCGATACCGAACTCTTCGAGGGCGCTTTCGCGTGGTCTCGCGAGAGCTTCAATCTTGCCGAAGCTGGCAAGCCTCTGCCCGTCGACGCCTCCTACGTCAGCGGGCACTTTTTCGATGTGCTCGGCGTGCAGGCGTTCCGGGGCCGGATGCTCACGCCAGCCGACGACAGCGCGGCGTCACCGAACGGTCCTGTCGGTGTCATCAGCCATCGCTTCTGGCGCCAGCACTTCGGTGGTGCTGATGATGTCGTCGGCCGTCAGCTGACCCTGCATCCCCGGCGTCTCTCGTTTACCGTCGTCGGTGTGACGCCCCCGGGCTTCACTGGCGTCGACGTTGGCCGGGACGTGGACGTGATGCTGCCCTTCGCCGCAGAGCCGATCGTTCGGGGGTCGGAGAGCGAGTTGGAGATCGTTGGCGCGTCGTGGCTGGACATCATGGTGCGCCTGAAGCCGGGGCAGACCATCGAGTCTGCGAACGCGCTGCTGCGGAGCGTGCAGCCGCAGATTCGGGCCGCGGTCATCCCTGGTTTTCATGGAGACTCGCCGTTCGCCAGGCGCTATCTCACCGAAGCGTTGACCCTGGCACCGGCAGCAGCTGGGGCCTCAAGCCTGCGTCGACAATTCGAGACGCCGCTCTTCGTGATGGTCGTCGCCGTGGGGCTGGTGCTGCTCGTGGCCTGCGCGAACATCGCGACGCTCCTGCTCGCGCGTGCACTGTCGCGGCGGGGAGAGTTCAGCGTGCGGCTGGCGCTCGGAGGGTCGCGCTGGCGGCTGGCCCGGCTGCTCTTTGTCGAAAGCCTCCTGTTGGCGATAAGCGGCGCGGCGCTCGGGCTGTTGTTTGCCAGGTGGAGCAGCGCTCTCCTCGTTCAGCAGCTGGGGAGCACCGTCTCTCTGGACCTCACGCTCGACTGGCGGGTGCTCGCGTTCACGGCCACCCTCACGTGTCTGTGCGCGATCAGCGCGGGCGTCGCGCCCATGATCGGCGTGAAAGCCGTTGCTCCGGGCGAGGCTCTCAAGAGCGCAGGTCGCGCCATGGCCGGCGATCGGCGCTTCGCGGTGCGCGGTGCGCTCGTCGTCGCGCAGCTCGCCGTATCGTTCATCCTCGTCATCGCAGCTGGACTCTTTCTGCGAACCTTTGCGTCGCTCAATCAGCTGCCGCTTGGTTTTTCCCCCGCGCCGCTCGTCGTCGTTCAGTTGAACCTTTCCGCAAGCGGCATTCCACCCGAGGAGCGCGCCGCGCGTGTCGAGCGGCTTTGGCAAACGGCCGCGGCGACTCCGGACGTCGTGTCAGCATCCGTTTCTATGATGCGGCCGCTGACGGGAGGCGGGTGGGCCAGCAACAACAGGGTGGCGGTTGGCGACAATCCCATGCTCCCGGAGGATCAACGCCGTCGCGTGTGGCGCAACGCGATCACACCGGGCTGGTTCGAGACGATGGGCATCCGCGTGCTGAGCGGGCGGGACTTCAACGACGGCGATCGTATCGGCAGTCCGCCCGTGGCCATCGTCAACCAGGCGTTCGCGCGCCGCTATCTGCCGGACCGACAGCCGATCGGCCAGACGCTTCGCGTGGATTCCGATACCGGGCCGCGCTACCAGATCGTTGGTGTCGTTGCCGATGCGGTGTACACGACGCCACGCGACGGCATGCTGCCGACGATGTATGTACCCCTGGGGCAGCGCGAACCGCAAGCGTGGAACTCCAACGCCGTACTCACCATCAAGGCAATGCCGCGGCGCCGTGCGTTGGTCGAGCGCGACGTCGCTGCTGCGCTCACGCAGGCCGATCCGAATATCGTGTTCACATCCCGGACGTTCGATCAAGTGGTCGACGCGACCGCGACCCAGGAGCGTCTCGTTGCGATGATGTCCGGGTTCTTCGGTGCGCTCGCGCTGCTGCTGGCAGGACTCGGGCTCTACGGAATCGTCGCGCACGCGGTGAGCGCGCGTCGAATGGAAATCGGGCTGCGCATGGCGCTCGGTGCGCGTCCGGCGGGCATTGCGCGTCTCGTTTTCCGTCGCGTTGGCGTTCTCATCGCGGCCGGGCTGGCACTCGGCGTGGCTGGTAGCTGGTCGGCGGCGCGGTTCATTGCGCCCCTGCTCTTCCAGGTGGAGGCACGCGATCCGATGACGTTCTCGGGCACCGCGGCCGTGCTGGTCGTCGTCGGCGCCCTCGCTGCGTGGATCCCGGCCAGGCGCGCAGCGCGGCTGGACCCCGCCGCCGTACTGCGAGAAGGATAGGACGCGACGGTTCCAGCCGTTTACTCCAGTCGAAGCGCGGTCAACGGGTCCACGCGCGACGCGCGGATCGCTGGGACGGCGCACGACGCGAGAGCGACAATCGCGAGAAGAATGGAGACGGCGACGTACGTTGATACGTCGCGAACGGAGACCCCGAACACCAGTACGCCGATGACACGGCTGGCGACGACAGAGACCGCGAGGCCGATGGCGATTCCGCCAAGGCCGGCGGTCATTCCCTCGCGGATGACGAGCCGCGTCACGGCTCTGCGTTCGGCGCCCAGCACCATCCGCAGCCCGATCTCTTTGGTCCGCAGCGATACCGAGTAGGCCAGCACGCCGTAGGTCCCGATTGCGGCCAGCAGCAGTGCAACGACCGCAAACACGCCAAGCAGTGTGGCGTTGAAGCGCGGCTGCGCGGCGCTGCCAGACACCCACTCGGCCATGGGGCGAAGGTTCGCGATCGGGACGTCCGGATCCAACGAGTGCACGTGCTGTCGAACCGCGTCAATCACCGGTGCGGGGTCGCCACTCGACCGGACGACGACGTCCATCAACGTCCAGACGCGCACGCCGGACGAATAGTACAGCGCCGGCGATTCGTTGTTGAGCGACGTGCTGCGCACGTCGCCGACGATCCCGACCACGGTGAAATCCTTCGCGTCGGCGACACGCCGGACGGTCCGCCCAAGTGGATCTTCGTCTCCCCAGAACGCGCGCGCCGTTGCTCGGCTGAGAATCATGACCGGGGGTGCGTCGGTCGTGTCGCTATCGGTGAATTCGCGCCCTCGCAGCAACGGAATGCTCATCGTTTCGAAGTATCCCGGGCTCACCGTGCGCCAGTCGATCGGCACCGAGGTGCCCGGCGGCAGGCGCGATCGCCCGGGGACGGAAACAGGGGATGTCGTGTAGTTGCCGGCGCCGAACGGAATCCCGCTCGACACGCCGACGCGGACGACACCAGGGATTGTCTGGAGCGCCTCTCGCAGTTCGCGGAAGAACGCTACGCGCTTGGCCATCGGGTATTTCGTCGGCGGCAGCGAGACCTGCAACGAGATCACCCCTCCGGGATCGAAGCCGAGCGGCACGTGCTGGAGCTGGACCAGGCTCCGAATAAGCAAAGTGGCGCCGACGAGTAGCACCGTCGCGAGCGCGAGTTCGGCACCCGCAAGCGCGCGACGGAACCGCACTCGGCTGCTGCCGCTCGACGATCGCCCGGCATCGCGCAACGCCGTGCTGATGTCGGTGCTCGCGGCATGCCACGCAGGCGCGATTCCGAACAGAAGTCCGGTCAGGCACGTGACGCCCGCTGCAAACCCGAGAACGGTGCGATCGATACCGATGGACGGAATGGGGAGCACGTTTGGCGGCAGCGAGGACTCCAGGAAATGGACTGCCCACAACGCGCCACCGACACCGAGGATTCCGCCTGCCGTTGACAACATCAGGCTCTCGATGAGCAGTTGACGAATCACCCGACCCGTTCCCGCGCCGAGGGCCGCGCGCAGGACGATCTCCGGACGGCGGGCTGTCGCGCGCGCGAGCAGCAGGTTCGCGATATTTGCGCTCACGATCAGCAGCACGAAGCCGACAGCGCCGAGCAGCATCAGAAGCGCTCGGCGAAGCTGGGTGCTGACGAAAGTATCGGTGAAGGTGATGAGATTGATTCCCCAGTCGCGGACTTCGGGATATTCCTGACCCATTCGCGTGGCAATCGCATCCATCTCCGCTTGCGCGGCCTCTCGTGTCACGCCAGGTTTCAGTCGACCGACGACGAACAGGACGTGATTGAGGCGCATTTCCTTCGGCGGGTCGATCACCAGCGGAACCCACACGTCGCCGTTGGTGAGCACTGTCAGAGAAGACGGAGCGATGCCAACGATCGTGTACGCCACTCCATTGAGGATGGCCGGTTTACCCACGATCGAGGGGTCGCCGCCGAATCGCCGTCTCCACAAGGCCTCGCCGATCATGGCGAACGGGGCAGCTCCCGGCTTGGCGTCACCCTCGACAAAGCTGCGCCCCGCGACGGGGCTCAGCCCGAGCAGCCGCATCAGCGACGGCGTGATCGCGTTGCCACTGTATGTCTCGGGATCGCCGTGCCCCAGCAGCGTGAACGTCGAGAACTCGATCGCGCCGAGATCCTCGAAGGTGCGCGTCTGCTCTTTCCACGAGAGATAGTTCAGGGCGGACGCGCCGAACGCGGGCAGATGCAGCTTGTCGTTCTTCTCGGCGACCTGCATCAGCCGTTCGGGATCCCCGAATGGCAGCGGCCGCACCAGCACCGCGTTGACGACGCTGAAAATGGTCGTCGAGGCGCCAATGCCGAGCGCGCTGGTCAAGACAATCGCGATCGTGAACAGGCGCGACTTCAGCAGCAGCCGAAGAGCGTAGCGAAAATCGGTCATGGTTCTCCGGCAAGAGTCTGCCTCAGGGAAGGAGTGATCACGGAGCGAAAGTGATGAGTGGCGGGACAAACGTCGGCAACGATGCTTCCCCGCGAGCGCGTGAGACAGCTTGCAGCCCAACGCCAGTCGGCATGATCATTGGTCGCCGCGGCCGAACCCGCAGCGTCAGCCCAGTCGAAGTCACGGCGTGTCCAGTGGTGTGCGAACGATGTCGAAAGCGGTCTACCTGCTCGTCGTCGAAGGGTTCGCCGATTGGGAGCCGGCGCATGCCGTGGCCGAATTGCGGCGGTACGGCCGATTCCGGGTGGAATCGGTTGGCCTGACGTTGGAGCCAGTCCGCTCGATGGGCGGACTGAACGTGCTGCCGTCCAAGACCGTTGCCGAGGTCGACATCTCGGATGTCGCCGTCTTCATTCTGCCGGGCGGCGACAGGTGGGAGAAGGGCGCCGTGGAGCCCGAGCTCGAGATGCTTCTCAGGCAGCTTGTTGGGGCTGGCGTTCCTATTGCGGCCATCTGCGGGGCGACGGTCGCGATCGCAAGAGTCGGACTTCTGCGCGGTCGTCGGCACACCAGCAACGGGCTCAAGTACCTGCAGTCGCACGTGCCAGCGTACGCGGACGCCGACACCTACGTCGAGGCGCCGGCCGTTCGCGATGCGAAGCTCATTACGGCCAGTGGCCTGGCGGACGTCGAATTCGCGCGTGAATTGTTCGAGGAACTGGAGGTGCTGACGCCGGAAGATCGTTCACTTTGGATGCAGATATTCCGAAGTGCGAAGCTGCCAACAGGGCCTGCCTGACATCGCTCGACTCCGCGCCTGCCTCTCCCGGTTCGTCCCCGAATGTCCGTCCGAGTAAACCTTACCGCCCACGAGACCGTCTTACTGCATACTAAGCGTCGCTACATATAGGGAGGCTCCTGAGGTGATGTTCAGTTCGGAGCTCAAAAAGGGCAGCACGGAAATGCTCGTGCTCTCCCTGATTGAATCGCGCCCGCGCCACGGCTACGAGATTGGCAAGCTGATTGAGGCGCGCTCCGGCGGGCGTCTGAAATTCGCGCTGCCGACGCTGTACCCGACGCTCCTGCGGCTCGAAAACCGCGGATGGATCAAAGGCCGCTGGATCGAGCGAGCGGGTGAGCGGGAACGCTGCTTCTACCGGCTGACATCGGAGGGCCGGCGGGAGCTGGCCGACCAGCGACGGACGTGGCGAGCGTATGTCACCGCCGTCAACCAGGTGATGGGCGTCGGCGATGCCTGACCCTTCGATGGACTCAGAATCGGCGCGACGTCCCGACGAGGTCAGGGTGGTGGCGAGCGAGCAGAGACCAGCGGAATCGAACGCTGACTGGGCGGCATTCGTCCGTGCGCGGCTCAAGTTGCCAGGCCTCACACCCGAGCGGGAATCCCGCATCGTCCGGGAGCTGGCGGCGCAGCTTGACGACTTCTACCGCGACGCGCTCGCCCGCGGATCGAGCGCAGCGGACGCCGAGGCGTACGCGCACGACCAGATTCGCGACTGGGATCGCATGGCGCAAGAGGTGTGGCTGGCGGATCGTCGTCATGCCCGTTCTCGGTTCGACCGGCTGATCGAGCCGCGCCTGGAACAGCTCACCGCCTTTGGTGACCCACCATCAAACCGCCGCTACCGAGGAGGACTCCTGGTGTTGTCCAACCTGCTTCGAGATGTTCGGTACGCGTTGCGTCAGTTGATCATGACGCCCGGCTTCTCGGCCGTCGCCATCCTGACGCTCGCACTCGGCATCGGCGCAACGACCGCCATCTTCAGCGTGGTCAATGGCGTGCTGCTGCGGCCACTCCCGTACCCGGACCCGGAGTCGCTGGTGAGGGTCCACGAAATTCTTCAGAAGTTCGGCAGATTCTCGGTCGCACCTGCGAGCTTCCTCGATTGGCGTCAGCAGAACACGGTGTTCGAGCACATCGCCGCCTACAATGCGACGGGCGTGACGCTTCAAACGGTCAGTGGTCCTGAACGCGTGCAGGGAGCGCTCGTCTCGTGGGACCTGTTCGATCTTCTGCAGGTGGCGCCCGGGCTCGGACGAGCCTTCCGTCCGGAAGAGGACATGCCGGGGAAGGATACGGTGATCATCCTGAGCCACGGCCTGTGGCAGCGGCGTTTCAACGGTGACTCAAAGGTCCTTGGACAGAGCGTGACGCTCAACGGTATGCCCGTCACCGTGGTCGGCGTGATGCCCGCCGGCTTCACGTTCGCCGGAGAGTCGGAGTTCTGGCGCCCCCTCGCGCTGGATCCGGCCAAAGCGACGAGGGGCGGCCACTTCCTCGG
>JBKPTT010000202.1:0-10436 GCA_046735635.1 Acidobacteriota bacterium
CGCTCGAGCGCCGCCAGGAGACCGCGCGAGGTGTCGCGGCGTCCCGTCGGTGGTCGCGATGGTGTGGCCGGTTCGAACGCCGGTGCGTTCCCTCCAGCGGGACCGAGCACCGTCAAATCATCGGGTGTGCCGGGACTCGCCGCGGGCGTCCCGAGTTGCGTCGCGTCGGCATCCAGTCCGAGTTGCGTCGCGTCCGCGCCCAATCCAAGCTGCGTCGCGTCCGCATCCGTGCCAAGACGCGTCAGGTCTGCGCCTGAAGGAAGACGCGTGAGATCCGCGTCACCGGAAGCTTCGTTCGTCACCAGATGCGGGAAGGCCAACGTCGCGTCGACGTCCCCCGACGGAGGTACGCTCGAAAGACGCGTCTCGTCGCCGTCCGTCCTCACGTTATGTTTGCGGGACACGGGCTTCCTCCGAAAACCGCTGAATCAGGCGATGCTGCAGCAACACCGACCTTGCGACGAGCGACGACCTGGCTAGGACGTCGAGCTCAATGCGCAGTAGCAGACGCTACGCCCTCCGACGCAGTGTGCGCGAACTGTGCGATTTCGAAGCAGGGTTTCAAATTATGGCAGAAAACAAGCCGAAAAAATCGGCAATTTTTCTACTGTTCAGCTCCTTCCCGACCTCTCCGACTTCCGCCACCCGCCGTCTGACTAAACGTAAAACCCGCGGGATCGGTACATCGGCTCCAGCGTCTGATGAACGGAACGCCCGGCTCATCCGAAGCTCGACAGCAGATCGGTCGCGTTTTGCGCTGTGGAACGGCGATGTAAGCGATTGCGTCGATGGCCCAACCCGCCCTAGACTCTAGCCAGTCACAACCCTCACTGCTGAAGGGGAAAGTTCATGGCTGGAAAACGCAAGAAGCCCGGCGAGTTCTCCGTCAGCCGCCGCGATTTCCTGAAAACGGCAGGCGTCGTCAGCGCGGTGACCGCCGCGACCTCGCCTCCAGAAATCGACGCCCAAACTGCCGGAGTTCGC
The DNA here is from genome assembly GCA_046735635.1 of Acidobacteriota bacterium. Taxonomy (GTDB): domain Bacteria; phylum Acidobacteriota; class Vicinamibacteria; order Vicinamibacterales; family 2-12-FULL-66-21; genus JALZOC01. Next base: position 985 of record JBKPTT010000202.1, read on the forward strand.
GCGGTCGGTCCGGGCGAAGTCCCGGTGCGGCTGACCGTCAACGGCAAGCGGGTCGATCTCATGATCGAGCCGCGCGTGACGCTCCTCGACGCGTTACGGATGCGCGCCGACATGACTGGCAACAAGCGCGTCTGCGACCGGGGGACCTGCGGCGCGTGCACGATGATCGTGGACGGACGCGCCGTCTACTCCTGCTCGACCCTCGCGATCGAGTGCCAGGGGAAGGAAGTTCGCAACATCGATGGCCTTGCCCAGGGCACGACGCTGCACCCGGTCCAGCAGGCGTTCTGCGAGAAGGATGCGCTGATGTGCGGGTTCTGCACCCCCGGCTTCGTCATGGCCAGCGTGGCGCTGCTCGAGAAGCACCCGAACCCGACCCCGGACCAGATTCGCAAGGGGCTCGACGGGAACATCTGCCGCTGCGGAACGTTCTCGCGGATCTTCGAGGCGGTCTCCAGCGTGAAGGGGGTGTCGCGTGGTTGAGCGAGTGAGCGCGAGCGAACGAGCCACGCGAACGGAGCGGGGCGAAGGGGCCCCGGCGAGTGAGCGTGTAGGGGAGTCTGAGGGGCGAAGCCCCTCAGTGAATTTCGATGGTCAAGGTCAGGGAGGCGGGCGCGGCGGACAGCCGCCGCAGCCACCCGCGGATCCCAAGTACGCGTGGCTCCCGAAGAAGGGCACGATCGGCACGTCGGTCAAGCGCCTCGACGGGCCCGAGAAAGTCACCGGCCGCGCCAAATACACATTCGACATCAGCCGCCCGGGAATGCTGTATGGACGCATCGTGCGATCCCCCCATCCCCACGCGCGGATCGTCGCGGTTGACCTTTCCGCCGCGCAGAAAGCGCCCGGAGTGAAAGCGGCGATCGTGTGGCGGGACCCCGCGAATGCGCAGCGCAACACCGTGATGTTTCAAGGGGACGAAATCGCCGCCGTTGCAGCCGACACCGAGGAGCGCGCGATCGACGCGGCGCGCCTGGTGAAGGTCGACTACGAGGTCCTGCCGCACATCAGCGTGGTCGATCAGGCGCTCACGGGCAACGCGCCTTCCGTGTTCGAAGGGGGCAACGTCCGCCAGGGCGCGACTCAGGAAGCCGGTGATCTGGCGGCGGGACTCAAGCAGGCCGCGCACACGATCGAGCAGACGTACTCGACCCACGTGATCACGCACGTGTGCCTCGAATCGCACGGCACGGTCTGCGAGTGGGACGGCGATCACCTGACGGCGTGGGTCACGACGCAGGGCATCAACACCGCGCGCGAGAATTTCGCGACCGCGCTGAACATCCCGCAGGCGAACGTGCGCGTGATCACCCACTACATGGGGGGCGGTTTCGGCAGCAAGATGGGACCCGACGCGCAGGGCCTGATTTGCGCGAAGCTCGCGCAGCAAGCGAAGGCGCCCGTCAAGCTGATGCTCGATCGGAAGGAAGAGCATCTCGCGACGGGGAACCGCCCGTCCGCGTCGGCACGCATCAAGGCGGGGGTTGCCGCCGACGGCATGCTGACGGCATTCGACGCCGAATCGTGGGGCACGGGCGGTGCGGGCGCCGCCTCGGGCTTCCCGCTTCCCTACATCTACCAATTCCCGAATCGCCGCCGCACGCACAAAGACGTCTACATCAACACCGGCCAGCAGCGCCCGATGCGCGCGCCCGGCCATCCGCAGGGGTCGTTCATCACCGAAATGCTGATGGAGGAGCTCGCGGACCTGGTGAAGATGGATCCAATCGAGTTCCGGATCAAGAACCTGCCGCCCGAGGCGCCCAACGCGATGTGGGCCTCGTACCTGCGGCAGGGGATGAAGGAGTTCGGATGGGACAAACGCCATCCGACGGGCGATCCGACGCCGGGTCCGATCAAGAAGGGGATGGGCGTCGCGATCAACACGTGGGGCGGTGGCGGCCGAGGCCCGTCGCAGGCGAAGTGCGAGATCTCCTCCGATGGCCTCGTCGTCGTCAAGTGCGGCACGCAGGATCTCGGGACCGGCACAAGAACGATGATGGCGGTCGTCGCGGCCGAGAGCCTCGGCATTTCGCCCGCCGCGGTGCGTCCGGAGATCGGCGACACGATGTACGGCGTCAGCGGCGCCTCCGGCGGCAGCACGACGGCGGCGTCGGTCTGTCCTTCGGTGCGCATCGCTTCGATCAACGCGCTCGATGCGCTCAAAGAGAAAGTGGCGCCCACGCTCGGCGTCGAGGCCGCCTCGCTCGTGTCCTCGAACGGGCGCATCCACGTCAAGGACAACGACAGCAAAGGCGTCTCATGGGCGGATGCGTGCAAGCTGATTGGCCCGCAGCCGATCTCGGCCGACGGCAACTGGCAGCCCGGCCTCTCGTCGGTGACGACCTCCGGCGTCCAGTTCGCCGAAGTCACCGTCGACATCGAGACCGGCATCGTCACGGTGAACCGGGTCCTTGCAATCCAGGATTGCGGCCTTGTCGTCAGCAAGCTGACGGCGGAGAGCCAGGTGTACGGCGGAGTCATCGGGTCGCTGAACTTTGCGTTGTTCGAGGATCGGATCCTCGATCGCAACACGGGACAGATGGTCAACCCGAACATGGAGTGGTATCTGCTCGCCGGCATGTCGGACGTGCCGCGGATCGACGTCCGGCTGATCGACATGCCGGAGCGCGGCGTTGTCGGCATCGGCGAGCCGCCGACCGTCTCGACGGCGGCGGCCGTCACGTGCGCGGTCCGGAACGCCATCGGCGCCACGGTGCGCAGCTTGCCGCTGACACCGGCGAAGATCCTGCAGACCCTCGCGCAGCAGCAGCGGGCATAGGAGGACGTTGATGAAAGCGTTTTCGTACGTCAACCCCGCGAACGAGAAGGACGCCGTCCGTGCGTTGAGCGCCGAGCGCGACAAGGTGGCCCCGATCGGCGGCGGACAGGATCTGCTCGCGCGGATGAAGGACTACATCACGCAGCCCGACCGCGTCGTCAACGTGAAGGGCGCGCTCGAGGCGAGCGTGACGCCGATGCCTGGCGGCGGGCTCAAGATCGGCGCCGCGATGAAGGTCGCGGATCTCGCGGAGCACGCCGACGTCGCGCGGCTGTATCCGGCGATCCCGCAGGCGGCGATCGAGGTCGGCACGCCGCAGATTCGCAACCAGGGCACCGTCGGCGGGAACCTCAATCAGCGTCCGCGCTGCTGGTATTACCGCAACGAGGAATTCGTCTGCTTCAAGAAGGGCGGCAACGTGTGCTTCTCGCCCGCGGGAGAGAACCAGTTTCACGCCATCTTCGGGAGCGGGCCGACTTTCATCGTGCACCCGTCGAGCCTAGCTGTCCCGCTGGTCGCCTACGGCGCAACCTTCCGCCTCTTGGGTCCAAAAGGGGAACGGATGGTCCCTGCGGCTGAGTACTTCACGATGCCGACGCTGCAGAACGTGCAGTCGGAGAACGTGCTCGCGCCAGACGAGCTGCTCACTCATGTGATTCTTCCGCCGCCGGGTGGTGTGAAGAGCGGACACTACGAGGTCCGCTACAAGGCGTCGCACGACTGGCCGATTGCATTCGCGACCGTGCTGCTCTCAATGGATGGGAACACGGTTCGCAGTGCGCGCGTGGTCATGGGCGCCGTCGCTCCGGTTCCGTGGCGATCGCAGCCGGCCGAGGCCGCGCTTGCTGGCAAACCCGTCACCGAAGAGACGGCAACTGCGGCAGCCGAGGCGGCGGTGCGCGATGCCCGACCGCTCAGCCAGAACGCGTACAAGATTCAGGTGGCGAAAACGGCAGTCAAGCGCGCCATTCTGGAGGCCGCGGGCGTTGGCGGCGCGGCGAAAACCGTCTGAAGCAGGAGGACCGATGGAATCGCTGACATCACCCAAGATCACTGTCGGGCTCCACTGCCTTCGACTTCGGACGAAAAGCATGTACGTCGCCGCTGTGGTGGACCCGGCGGAAGCAACGTTCTATGATTCTTATGAGTCGGCCGCATACTGGTGCGTGGATACGCAGACCGGTTTCGGCCCCGACGGCCACCCGGTGCGTCCCGACAGCTGCCGGGGCGGACGCGGATGCTGCAGATTATGATTTTGGCGGGGCCTGAAGGCCCCGCCCTACCGGGAATCCACATGTAGGGGCTGCAGATCATGATTTTGGCGGGGCCTGAAGGCCCCGCCCTACCGGGAATCCACATGTAGGGGCGGGTCTTTAGACCCGCCCCGGCGAAATGACGGAAGGGCTCTATGAGACGTCTCATCACAACGGCGGCCGTGGCATCTCTCTTCGGCGCGCCTCTCGTGGCGCGCGGCGTCTCCGACGGATCTCTCAAGGGCTCCTATGTCGAAGCCAGGACCGCTGAAGTGTTCACCGGCGGCTGCATCATGAACGGTGAAGCGGAGACCGCCGGACGCGAAGCGCTGCTCGCGTGGAAGGTCGATCGCGGATCCTTCGACGGCGTGCCGCTGAACGGCCTGGCCGTCGTGGCCGCGGTGGCGGGCGACACGAACCTCGGCGTACGCGAAATCGGCGGCGACGTCGCGCACACGAAGTCCGCGTTGTACGTCGACGATCGGGCGACTGCCGCTCAGCGCGCTGCGCTCGTGGCGATGGCCCAGCAACTCGCAAACGGTGTCGTCGGCACGGTCGTGGAGGTCACACCTACTCCGATTCAGTTCGTCGACGAGGGCAAGTCGATTCGCGTGGAGGCCAGGTCCATCCGGCTCGCGATCCTCAAGGAGCTGAAGCACGACCCAAGTTGCGGTGGCAAACAGTGGTTCTATCCGCTGGCGGCCGTCGACAGCGCGGCGATGGGCACCACGACCGAAAACGCGTTCACCGGCGTCGCGCTGGGTACCAAATGGAGCGATCCGAACAAGCGATCCTCCTTCTTTGGTACTTTCTCGTACTAGGTCTCCACTGAATTGGGACTGCCTTCCGCGGGTGGCCGCGAACGGGGCCGCCCCGCTTTGCGCGCAGCGCCGACGGCTCATTGACATTTTGCGGCGGCGCGAGCACAAAGTGGGGCTGTTCGCGGACAGGACCCGGCACGACAGTCCCAATTCAGCGAGTACGCTCCACTATTGGCCTGGCGCCGCACGACTTCACGGGGCCGTCATCCTGACGGCCCTTTTCTTTGTATTGTTCCCTCGATCTCTGGCACATAATGCAGCGCGATGAGCTCGCCCTGCGAGCCAGCCTCATGCGCGCTCAATCTGCTTCGAAAACGCCACCGTTTGCCACGTCAGATGAAGTGGGCGCTGTCAGGCACGACACGTGGAATCTGCCGGCCGTTCACGCCGCGGCGCCGCTCGTCATCGCATTCGTCGCCTACTTCCTCGCAGGCAAACTTGGACAGGCGACCACCAGCATCAGAAGCAGCAATCTCGGTCCCGTCTGGCCTGCGTACGGCGTCGCGCTTGCCGCGTTTCTGACCTACGGGTATCGCGTCTGGCCTGCGATCGTGATCAGCGCATTCGTGGTTGCCGTTCAGGGATCGGTGTCCGCTGCTGCCGCCGCTGGGCAAGCCGTCGGCGCGACATTCGCGGCAATGACGGGCGCGTTTCTGCTTCGTCGAATTCCCGACTTTCAGCCGACGCTGCCGCGGCTGCGTGATGCGCTCGGGCTCATTTTTGTGGGGGCGTTCGGGAGCGCGCTCATCAGCTCCGTCCTGGGCACGCTCTCGCTGTATGCGACCGGCGTGCAGGCCTACGCCGGTCTGTTTTCATCCTGGCTGATTTATTGGCTGGGAGACAGCACGGGCGTCCTGCTGATCACGCCGCTGGTCTTTACCATTCCGCAGCTGCAGTTCCCGTCCACGCGGCGCGTCGTCGAGTTCGTGGCGCTGTTGACGCTGCTCTGCGGCGCCTGCTTCGTGCTGTTTGGCGATGCGCCAATGTTTCCGATCCGCCTTCCCTTTGCAGTCTTCCCGTTCGTGCTGTGGGGAGCCATCCGCTTTGGAATCGCCGGGGTGACGCTGTCGGTTCTGGCGACCGCCGGCATCGCGACGGTCCTTACCGCGCTCGGTTACGGACCGTTTGTCGGTAACACGACGTTCGCCGAAGCGGTCATTCTCGACGTGCTGTTCATCGGGCTCTCGTTGCCAGGGCTCGTCATCGCCGCGGTGATCAGCGAACGCAGGCAGGCGGAGCGGGATCGCGAGCGGCTGATTCGAGAGCAGGCGGGGATGGAAGCGCGCCTGCACCTCGCCGCGATTGTCGAATCGTCCGAGGACGCGATCTGGTCGCAGGATCTGAACGGCACGATCCGCAGCTGGAACGCCGCCGCGGAACGCATGTTCGGGTACACGGCCGAGGAAATCATCGGACGGCCCGTTAGCATGCTGCTGCCGGCCAACGTCCGCGACGAGGACCGCAACACGCTCGAGGAACTGCGGGCCGGCGACCGGATCATCCACCGTGAAACCACCCGAAGGACCAAGTCGGACGTCCTTGTGCACGTATCCTTGACCGTTTCTGCCATGCGCGACGGAGCGGGTGCACTGGTCGGCGTCGCGAAGATCGCCCGCGACACGAGCGAGCAGCGAAAGGCGCGCGAAGCGCTGTCGGTCGTCAATCGCAAGCTGATCGAAGCACAGGAGGCGGAACGCTCGAGGATCGCCAGGGAGCTTCACGACGACATCTGTCAGCGGCTCGCGCTCTTGTCGTTCGATCTGTCATCGGACACGCCTGCGACCACGGAGGACAAGGAGCGGCTGCGCCGCAGAGTGGCCGACATCGCGACGGATGTCCAGGCGCTCTCGCACAATCTTCACGCGGCAAAGCTCGATCTGCTGGGGCTTGCGGCAGGCTGCAAACGGTTCTGCGACGAGTTCGCCGAGAAGCAGAAGGTCACGGTCCGCTTCGAGGCGCGGGATGTTCCGCGGCGCGTCCCATCGGACGTCAGCCTCTGCCTCTATCGCATCCTTCAGGAAGCCCTGCACAACGCCGCAAAACACAGCGGCGACGCCAACTTCGACGTCCAGCTCAGCGGCGGACGCGACGTCCTCGAACTCGTCGTCAAAGATCATGGCGTGGGCTTCGATGTGAATCGCGCGAAGCTCGTGCCGGGCATCGGGCTCGTCAGCATGCAGGAGCGCGTGAATCTGGTGGGTGGTGATCTGGCAATCGAATCGGCACCGCACAAGGGCGCCAGTATTCACGTCAGGGTGCCGCTCCCCCACCCTTCAGCGAACGGGTAGCGGACGGCGGCGCATAAAGCGCCGCCCTACATCTACGTCACTCCAACGTACGAGTGAGTCGCACAAATCTGCTGGAAGTGGGCGTAATCGTCGTCTGCGAGCTTTGGCGCGTCGAGCAGGTACATGCAGAGCGTGTCGAAATCGCATTCGTTGGCAAGTTCGTCCCAGAGACGCTCAAGGCAGGTCGCGGCTTCGCGCTTTCCCTGGTGCCAGAGTCCCGGAGCGCATTCGCCGCAAGCAGTCACGCGCCTGCCAGACGTGGTGCCGGCGCTCACGATCACCGGACCAACGGTGTCCCGGAAACGCGCGGGGTCGGGCCACCCGTCTCGCGTAATAGCTGAGAGAATGCCGGTTGGATCGACCGACAAGTACGTGCCCCCCGCGATCAGCCGGTCCAGATCGAGGCCACCGGCGCGGAGCCGGCGCTCGACTTCGTTCCGGCGCGCCTCGGGCGCTACGAGGATGAACGGGTAACCCGACGCGAGTATTTCTTCCGCGAAGCGCGTGTAATCGTCGAGCATCGCGCTCTCGTCGGAATAGAAGCGCACCTCGTGCCGTGGCCCGTCGCGCGGCGGGTCGGCCACGCGACCGCGGACGCCTGCGCTGACGAAGCGCCCGCCATTGACGACCGATTCCATCGCGGGAAGGAGATCCCTTCCGGCGTCCATTTTGAACAGATAGCCGCGCGCGCCCAGCTCGAGACCCGCTTCGACGATGTCGAGCGAGTGCTGCTCGGTCAGGAAGAGAATCCGCGATTCCGGCCGATGCGCGAGGATGCGACGCGCCGCTTCCAATCCGTTCATCGTGGGCAGGCCGATATCGAGCAGGATGAGATCCGGCGCGAGCGCCTGCGCGGCCACGACCGCCTCGCGGCCGTCCGCCGCTTCCCCCACGACATGCCATCGCGGGTTCTTCCCGAGCTCCGTCGAGAGATGGCGCCGCCAGGGCTCGAAATCGTCGACGATGAGTACGCGGTGCATCACGGTCTGTGCGGTGCGCTTCTCTCGAGGGGACATCTACACGCCCTTGGCCAGGCAGTCGTGTAGGATGAATATCACGACAAGGCACGACAGTATAGGGCAACATTCAGCGGCCTTGACGGCTTGCGAACGTTTTTTGACCAAGAATTTGTGAGCAGCGTCCCAGCCTTGACTGCGGCGCCGGGACAGGTCTACAGTAGAGACAGTGTTGAAGAACGTGCGGGTCACCGGCCGGGTCCTTCTACTGGGCCTTATCGGCCTCTCCAACGAGGGGATGATGTAGCCGCGCCTGCACAGCACGCAGATTCGACAAAGGGCCATCATCCACAACGGGTGATGGCCCTTTTGCTTTTCGCGACGCAATCAGGGGGACGATATGGACGATCGAACACAGCCCGCCGACATGGATCGGCGATCCAGCGAGCACCAGCGGGAGCAGCGGGAGCCGTTCGCGCCGCGGCCCGCGCTGGTCGAGCCGATGCAGGAGGCACGCACGCCGCAACCCGCGCTCGCGAGCGATGGACAGATGGTCGAAGCGGGCTATGGCCACGGGGTGTAGTGGCCTGTCTGCGTTATTTGTCGCGCGGCTTTGAGGCGGGGGCATCCCGGTTGCCATCGTTGCTCTTCCGTCAAATACCGCCCCTATTCTCCGTCGTCGTGTCTCGCCATCCGGGCGCCGCGCTCCGAAATCCGCATTACAACTGACGCAGACAGACCACTAGTACTACTCTGTTCAGATCGGCGGGCGAGCAGCGGAGTCATGATCTCGCGCCGAGAACGCTGAGGACGCGGAGGGTCGTGCGTTCGCCACGTCGCGCGTGGCGCGACAGGAGGGGGGAGAGACCCGCGCAGACAAACGGCGCACCGCCCCCCGCCGCTTGTCTGTGCGGATCTCTCCCCCTCCCTGCGGCCGGCCGCAGGCCGGCCGTGGCGAACGCACGCGGTCCCGGGATCTCCGCGATCTCCGCGCGAGATCTGTGCGTTCTCCGCGCGAGATCCGTGCGGTCTCTGCGCGAGCACTCTCCCGCACCGCGGATCTGACAAAGTAATGCTAACTCGCGTCGGCGCGCACGCGCGACCCGAGTTCCTCCTCGATGACGCCGAGAAGGACTGCGGGGTCCACTGGCTTGAGCAGGAAGCGCGCGCCGAAGCTCGCAGCGTCCGCGCGCAGGACGGGATCGTCGTAACCGGTCACCAGAATCGCTCGAACGTGGTTCTCGCCCGTTGAGATGAACTGCAAGCCGTTGTATTCACCCAGCCGCACGTCCAGCAGGAGCAGGTCCGGGTTGCTCTCCGCCAGCGCGCGCTTCCCCGCGTGAAAGCTCCCC
>JBKPTT010000203.1:0-26640 GCA_046735635.1 Acidobacteriota bacterium
GCGATCCAGCCGCCCGTGTACAGCCCCACCCCGATGCACGCTTGAACGGTGAATGCGCCGTAGGTGTGGCCGGGTTCCATCGCATTGTTGAGGCTCACGTTCGTTTCGACTTCGTGCGCAAGATTATCGTCCCAGATGTGACCGATGCCGGCGGCACCGGCGCCGATCCCGAGCACGACGGCGGTGTCCCAGGAGATGAAGTGCCAGAGATCGCGCGGCATCTCCTGTACCACGGTGCCGATGGACGGTGGACGAGTGGGTTCGGGCTGCGCTGCAGCCGGAACGGAGACTGCAATCACCAGGAGCGTGATTGCGACCATGCTTTTCTGCATGGTTCGAGTCTGGCGCCCCCAGCCCACGCGTCAACTGTCAGTTATGCCTGACTGCCCCGGCAGAAGAGGAAGCCGGACCGCGATGCAACCGAATCGACGATGACGGCTGTCGTGTCGCGCCGTGGAATTGATACCCTCGGAGGAATGCAGGCTCGTGGCATCAGATTCTGGGCCTTCCTTCTCTGGGTCGTGTTGCCGAGCGTTGCCGGGGCGCAATTCCGTGGCGTCGCGACAGAGCCGTTCGCCGAGGCCGAGGCCTACTTGAAGCGCGGCGAGGCCAACGCGGATGCGCACAAGTACGACGACGCCATCGCCGACTACAACATGGCGATTGGCTTGAGACCCGACTACGCGGAGGCCTACAACGATCGCGGCCACGCGTACCATTGGAAGGGCGGTAACGGCGATCGCGCCATCGCCGATTTCACGCGCGCCATCGAACTGCGTCCCAATTACCCAACGGCCTACAACAACCGCGGTGTGGTCTACATGGCGGGTGGACATCCGGCACAGGCCATTGCCGAATTCGATCGAGCCCTGGAGCTGGACCCGAGCTTCCGAAATGCGTACGTCAACCGAGCGAACGCCCGTCTCCGGGTGCTGCACGTCGGGGCGGCGCTCGACGATTTCCATCGGGCGGGCATGTACCCGGAGCGAACGGTGGCGATGCTTGGCGCCTTGGTTCTCGCGTCAGTCGGCCTCGCCTTTGTCACGCGAAGAAAGCGTAGAAATTCCCGATGAGGGATTCCAGCGATTCCTGTCGAATGGTGTAGTCGGCGGGTGTGCCGGCGAGCGTACAGGTGTGACCAGCCGTCACGGGCCGATTGCGCTATCTTGTTGCACGCACACGGCTTCAACATGGGCTCATTCCTTGCTCTCGCCGCAGGCATGCGCACGATAGGACTTCTCGTCACCCTGTTGGCGATGTCGCCGCAGGCAATCCCCGATCAGAAGAACCCCGTGGCCGAGGGCACCACGATTGCGGTGGCCCAGGTGACCGGGTTCGACATCGATCGATTGAGCCCGGGGCTGCGCGAGGCGATCCACAACCTCGCCGGCACGCCGCTCAATCAGCAGCGTCTCGACGAACTCGCTGCGCGGATCGAGGCCGAGCGGCCCCGATACGTGGCCGCGGTTCGAGCGGTCATGGATCCCGATGGACAGGCCCGGGTGTTCTTCATCGTCCGCCGGCAGGATCAGCCGGATCGCGACGAGAACGTCAACGCGCGCTACATCGTTGAGCAGGCCGAGATTACGGGCGTCCCCGACAGCGAAGTCAGCGAGGCGCTCCGCAACGATCTGCGCGCGCTGGTCGGCAAACGACTCGATTCGGGCGAGGCGGAGCGGCTGCAGGAGCGCATCGAGCGCGAGCTGCCGCGGTACGACGTCTCGCGCAGCATCAAGCGCGGAAGCGAAGTCGGCCGGATCAGGCTCCTGTACGAGGCGCGAAAGAAGGAGCCGCCACCCTGGCTGCGGTTCGAGCCGCTGCGATCGAACCTGATCTACCACTCCGATCAGGGATGGGGAGGGTACTGGGACTTCAACATCGGCGAGCGCAACATCAGTGTCGTTCCGACCTTTGCCCTCGCGAACTCGGAGGACTCTGTCGAGGAATACTCCGGCGTCGGCTTACGCTTCGAGACGAGGAAACTGGGCACCCGGCGGCTCGGCGCGAGCTTCGAGTGGTCATGGTTCGATCAGGACTGGCGCGGGCAGACCCTCCAGGCGCTGCCGCTCAAACCCGAAGTACCGGCGCCGTACGACACGCGAACGACGATTACGCCGCTCCTGAAGTTTGCTCTCACGCCGAACGTCAGCCTTGCCGGAGGCGTGAGCATTTCGGAACTCAAGGCGCTCGCCCCGGCGACCGATTCGCAGATGGCAAACGCGGCGGTCGCGTCGATCGACTTCGATCGGCAGTGGAAAGAGAGCGCTGACGTTTCGCACCGCGCGGTGGCCACCTTCGGCGTGCGGGGCGGCTCGCGTAGTCTCGAAAGCGACCTCGCCTACACGAAATATTTCGCCCAGGGAGCGTATCGATTCGATTTCGGCCGCCATCATGTCCAGGCGAGCGGAATGGCCGGACGCATCTCGGGAGATCCGCCGCTATTCGAGCGTTTCGCGCTCGGTGATGCGATCACGCTTCGCGGCTGGGACAAATACGAGATCACACCAGCCGGCGCCGATCGCGTCGCGTATTCATCGATCGAGTACCGATACACCGGATTGGCATTGTTCCTCGACGTCGGGTCGGCTTGGGATGCGAACACGGGAGCACACGTCCGGGTTTCCTCCGGGTTCGGGTTCCATGGAGGCCCGGCATTCCTGGTCGTGGGATTCCCGCTGAACACCGATAACCTCACAGCCGTCCTTGCGCTGGGCCTGCGGATCCCGGGAGTCGGCGGGCGGTGGTAGCGCCCGGTCGATGCGCCGCCATCTTATTGGTCGCCGTGGTGTGCACTGCGGCTCGCGTATCGGCCCAGGGGCTGACGATCGAAACGGTTGGCGACTCGCTCAAGGTCCACGCCCCTGGATTCAGTTTTCTCAAGGGGGAGCCGCTCGTCCGGCTGAAAGATGGGCGGTCGGTGCGCGTGGAGCTCGGGGCGATCGTGCTCGCCAGCCCGGGGAAGGCGCCGGCGGCCGTCGTGCGGAGAATCTTTTCATTGAGCTACGATCTGTGGGAGGAACGATTCGCGGCGACGACGGTGGATGGTGGTGCGCAGTCGGTCTCGCATCTCGCGCTCGCGGCTGCGGAGGGGTGGTGCGTCGAGCACCTGACAATCTCGGTGAGCGCACTCGGCTCGCTCGGCCGTGACGCGCCGTTCTGGGTCCGGCTCGAATACCGCATCCTCGACGCCGACGCGACATCCGATCCCGCCGAATCCGGCTACACGCTGCAAGCGCTGATCGACGCGCTCAGCCGGCGCCGAAAGGCCGAATCGCCGCCGCGCGTGCTCGAGGGCGGTCCGTTCCGGCTGCCGCCTCGTTCGTCATCCTGAGAATGACTCTCCGCAACCGGTTGATTGCCGTGTTTCTCGCGTCAACGTTGCTGCCGCTGGCCGCGACCGCCTGGATTACCACATCACTTCTCGATCGCAGCCTCGGGTACGCGACAACCGGTGATCTCGATCGGCTGTCTCGCACGCTCGAGAAGACGGCGAAGCAGTTCTACCAGCGCGAACGTGATTCGTTGAAGAACGACGCGCTTGCGGGCCGGACGGCGCCCGCGACCTACGACGCCAGGCACGCCGGCACATGGCCGGAGCCGTTGCGGTCGTTTTGGGACAGCGGCGAGCCGGAGCGTTTCGGCGTGACCGGACCGAACGGGGAACGAATCGAGTACATGCGCCGGACGGAGGCTCCCGACGCACCCGGCATCCAGGTCTACAGCCGCGATCTCGGGGGTGTCAGCATGCAGCAGCTGTCAAGCCAGGTCCGGGACACGCGCAGCCTCGTCGAAGCCATCGATGCGCGCGATCTCCGGCGCGGCTTCACACTCACGCTGCTGGTACTGCTCGGCGCAATCTGGGTAATCTCGCTGGTCCCGCTCATTCTCATTGCGAATCGCGTCAGCCGTCCGATCCAGCAGCTCACGGCGGCGCTGACCGAGTTCGCCGGAGGTGACTGGTCGCGCAGGTTGCACGCCGATGGACATCCGCTCGGTGCGGCCCGGGACGAGGTCGGCCGGGCAATCGACGCGTTCAATCACATGGCTGATCAGCTCGATGAGAACCGCGAGCGGCTCGTGCACCTCACGCGGATGGCAAGCTGGCAGTCGCTCGCTCGGAAAACGGCTCACGAGCTGAAGAACTCGTTGACGCCGATCCGTCTGACGGTCGAGGAGATGCAGGCACGCCAACCAGCGGGCGAGCGGGCGTTCATGGATCAGGCCGTCCAGATCGTGGTGAGCGAAATAGAGTCGCTCGAGCGCCGCGTGCGCGCGTTCTCCGAATTTGCGAGCGAGCCCCCGGTGCACCCGGAACCGCTCGACATCAACGCGCTCGTCAACGAGCGGGTTGCGTTGCTGCGCCCCGCGTACCCTGGCGTGACGTATCACGTGCGCCTCGACGACGACCGGCCGCGGGCGCACGCTGCCCCCGATCTCGTCAGCGGCATTCTGACGAACCTGCTTCAGAACGCGGCGGAGGCGGTGCGACCCGGAGGGAACGTGCTCGTGACGACCCGCCGCGAGGGCGATCGGGTGTCCATCGACATCCATGATTCCGGTCCGGGATTGAGCGCCGACGTCACGGCCCGGCTGTTCGAGCCGACAATCAGCTTCAAGAAGAACGGCATGGGACTCGGCCTCTCTATCGCGAAGAAGAATGCATTGCTCTCGGGGGGTGACGTGACGGTGCTGCCGGGCAAGCTGGGCGGAGCCGGGTTCAGGGTGACGCTGCCCTCATGACGCGCAAGCGACACATCGTCATCGTCGACGACGAGGCGAACATCGGCCGATCGCTCCGTCTGATTCTCGAAGGCGAAGGGCACCGCGTATCCGTATTCGAGTCCGCGTCGGCGTTCGCGGCGAATGTCAACCGCGCGGCTGCCGACGTCTATCTCCTTGACGTGCGGCTGCCCGACGGCAACGGCATCGATCTCCTCCGGATGCTCCGACAGTCCGACGAGCGGGCGGTGGCAGTCATGATCTCGGGTCACGGCACGATTGCCGACGCGGTGGAAGCGACCAAAACCGGCGCGTTCGATTTTCTCGAGAAGCCGCTCGGGCGCGATCGGGTGCTGCTCGTCGTCAAGAACGCACTGGAATGGTCGGATCTCCAGCGCGAGAATCAGCGTTATCGCGAGCTGGTTGGCGACGCGCCGAGGATGATCGGGTCGGCGCCGGTGTTCCAGGCCGTCATTCGTCAGGCGGGACAAGTCGCGCGATCCGACGTGGCGGTTCTGTTGACGGGGGAGTCCGGCACCGGCAAAGAGCTGCTCGCGGCATACATTCACCGCGAGAGCCCCTTCGGCGGCGGGCCGTTCGTCAAGGTGAACTGCGCCGCCATACCCACCGAGTTGATCGAAAGCGAGCTGTTTGGTCACGAAAAGGGGGCGTTCACGGGTGCGGCGGCGCTGCGGCGGGGCAAGTTCGAGCTTGCCGACGGCGGTACCATTTTTCTCGACGAAGTCGGCGACTTGCACGAGGCGTCGCAGGCGAAGCTGCTGCGGGTGCTGCAGGACGGCGAGCTCCAGCGCGTCGGCGGCGAGCAGACGATACGTGTTGCGGCGCGCGTGGTATCGGCGACCAATCGCCGCCTGGACGAACTCGTGGCCGCCGGACGATTTCGCGAGGATCTGTATTACCGGCTGAGCGTCGTGCCAATCCGTGTGCCGCCGCTGCGGGAGCGGGCGCAGGACATCGCGGACCTCGTACGCTACTTCCTGTCGGAGTTCTGCGCGCGAAACAACTTTCGCGCGCGCGCAATCGATCCGGACGCGATCGCGCTGCTCGAGCAGCATCCCTGGCCAGGCAACGTCCGCGAGCTGCGGAACGTCGTCGAACGGATGGCCATTCTTTCGACCAGCGACCGGATCGGCGTGGATGCCGTTCCCTTGGAGGTGAGCGCGGGACCGCCTGCGCGGCCGTCCGCCGGCCTGCAGGAGGTGCGCGACTCCGCGGAGCGCGAGCGGATCCGTCAGGCGCTGCAGCAGACCGACTGGAACGTGTCCGCTGCCGCGCGACTGCTGGATACCGAACGGACGGCGCTCCACAAGCGGATACGTACGCTCGGCCTCAGGCGCCAGTAACATCCCCGAATCGCCTTTGTCACGTTTTGACCCAGTCGATCGTCAACCGGGCATGACCGCATTTCTCAATTCGACGCGGCTCTGGTTGGCAGTCACCATTACCGCCCACCTCATCATTTCGATGATGCATGGCGCGGCCCATACCGGCGCTCACGTTCCTTTGTCACCGCTCGCGACCGCGTTCGTCTTCGTGGTGATCCTCGGCGGGCCGCTGGCCGGTCTGGCCCTCTTGTGGGTGGCTGAACGATTCGGGGCATGGACCATCGCAATCGCGATGGCAGGGTCGTTGCTTTTTGGCGTCATGAATCACTTCGTGTTCGACAGTCCGGATCACGTGGCGCACATCGACAGTACGTGGCAGCCACTGTTTGCGACCACCGCCGGGCTGCTCGTCGTGACCGAGGTGCTTGGTTTGAGCCTGGCGTTGCGTCTTGCGAAGAAGATGGAGATCGCGACATGAACGTATTCATTGCCGGAGGGTCAGGGACTATTGGCATCCCCCTCGTACGCGCGCTGCGTGCGGCAGGTCATCAGGTCACCGCGTTGACCAGGTCGGCCGCCAAGCAGCACGAGCTCAGCGCGTCGGGCGCGTCCGTCGCCGTTGCGGACGCGTTGAACCGTGAGGATCTGATCGAAGCCGTCGGAAGGGCGCGCCCCACTCACGTAATTCATCAGCTGACAGCACTCCCGAAGGACGCGCCACGTCGAGCAAGCGATCTGGTTGCAACCAACCGTCTGAGAATCGACGGCACGCGCAATCTGCTGCAGGCGGCGGTCGCGTCCGGCGCCCGTCGGTTCATCGTCGGATCGTTTGCGCCGCTCGCACCGCGCGGACCGGCGGTCACAGCGACGAACGACGAAGCTGCCGACGCCGTTCGATCGATGGAGACGCAGGTTCTCGACGCGACACGGAGTGGCAAACTCGAGGGTGTCATCCTTCGCTATGGCCTGTTCTATGGCCTGGAAACGCCATCGACGGCTGCGATGATCGACATGATCCGGAAGCGTCGCCTGCCGGTTGTTCGCGGCGACCTGAGTCAGCTGCCGGTCATCCACCTCGAGGACGCAGTGACCGCGACGGTACGCGCGCTCGATGCAGCTCCCTCGGGCAGCGTTTACGACATCGTTGACGACCGTCCCGTGAGTTTCACAGAAATTGTCGAGACGCTCGCGGAGTTCACTGGCTCGCCAGCGCCTCTCAGGGTGCCGGGGTGGCTGCCTCGGCTTGTCGCGCCGTACTTATCGCGCGTCATGTCGACGCGGTTGGCGTTGTCGAACGAGTTGGCGAAGGCGGAGCTTGGATGGCGGCCCAAATATCCGACGATGCGGGACGGTCTGGCGCGGATGTTCCGCCATGCGGCGTGAAAGATGGAACAGGAACTCTTGGACAAGGACAGGCCGCTCCTGTTTTCGATCGCATATCGGATGCTCGGAAGCGCGTCGGATGCAGAGGATGTGCTGCATGATGCGTGGATCCGCTATCACACCGCTGACCGTTCCGCGGTTCGTTCGCCAACGGCATTCATGACGACAGTCGTCACCCGGCTGTGTCTGGATCGGTTGAGGTCCGCGCGCGCGACGCGGGAAGAGTACATCGGTCCCTGGTTGCCAGAGCCGGTGCTCACGTCGGAGCTGGGGAGCCCGGAGATCATGCTGCAGCGATCGGAGTCGGTGACGCTCGCGTTCCTCGTTCTCCTCGAGAAGCTGTCGCCAGAGGAACGCGCGGTGTTCCTGCTGAAAGATGTCTTCGAGTACGGGCATTCCGAGATTGCCGAGATCCTCGGGACGACGGTGGAGAACTCGCGTCAGCTGCTTCATCGCGCCAAGCAAGGGCTCGCGTCCGGACGGCGGCAGCTGACCGGAACGGTGGCCTCGAGGCGTGCCGTCGCCGAGCGCTTCGCTCGCGCCCTTTCGTCTGGCGACGCATCCGAGTTGACGACGCTGTTGACGAACGACGTTGGAATGTGGAGCGATGGCGGTGGCAAGGCGACGGCCGCGCGGCGCCCGCTCGCCGGCCGCGGCGAAGTGCTCAAGTTTCTGGTCGGCCTGCATCGCACTGCCCAGGCAACGGGCGTCATCGGTGACGCAGCCTTGACGCTCGAAGATGTCAATTCCGAGCCGGCGGTGGTCCTCCGCGTCGCCGGCCGGCTGGAATCGATCTTCGTGCTCGCGATCGACGGCGGAATGATTTCCGCGATTCGTGTCGTGCGCAATCCCGACAAGCTGGCGCGCATCGATCGTCAGCTCACGACGCTGCACTGATGCCGAGGATCGCAGCGTGTTCGTGGCTCAACGCTCGCTGTCGAGGACGCGCATCTGGTGCTCGTCGTAGCGTGTGCCCGCGACAGAGGACGCCGGCAGCACGGTTTCGATTCGCGCCACGTCGTCCGGCGTGAGGCTGACCTGCAGCGCGCCGAGCGCCTCGGTAAGCTGCGGCCGGGTGCGACACCCGATCAGCGGCACGATGTGGGATCCTTTGGAGAGCACCCACGCAATCGCAAGCTGGGAAGCCGTCGCTCCCTTTTCCGCCGCGAGCTGTCGAAGCGTCTCGACCAATCGCTGATTGCGTTCCAGATTGCCGCCGCTGAAGCGCGGCAGGTGAGCGCGCAAATCACGCGCCGACTTCGGGCGCGAACCGCTGAGCAGCCCGCGCGACAGCAAGCCGTAGGCAGTCACGCCAATCCCGAGCTCCGATACCACCGGAAAAATCTGCGTTTCCGGTTTCCTGCTCACCAGCGAGTACTCGATCTGCAGATCGGAAATCGGATGGACGGCATGCGCGCGGCGGATCGACTCGGCGCCGACCTCGGATAGACCTACGGCGCGCACGTATCCAGCTTTCACCAGATCGCCGATCGCGCCCACGGTTTCTTCGATCGGCACGCTGGGGTCCAGCCTGCCCGGGCGGTAGATGTCGATGTGATCCACGCCCAGCCGTTGGAGCGTATAGCCCAGAAAGTTCTTCACCGCCGCCGGTCGGGTATCCAGTCCAATCCAGCTGCCGTCCGGCCCGCGCAGAGCGCCGAACTTCACCGAAAGGACGACTTTGTCGCGCCGACCGGCCAGCGCGCGCCCGATCAGCATCTCGTTGTGTCCCGCACCGTAGTAATCGCCCGTGTCGAGCAGCGTAATACCTGCGTCGAGAGCCGCGTGGATTGTTGCGATACTCTCGTCTTCGTCCGACGGTCCGTACATGCCGGACATCGCCATGCAACCAAGCCCGAGTGGAAACACGGTCGGGCCGTGAGAGCCGAGCTGGCGTGATTGAGACATCGTCATGATCCGACAGTAGATCGCACGGTGCCGGGCCGCAAGAGGACCGGCTCGCCGAAGACTGACTGGGAGGGGCGCATGGACGACGACAACAAGGGGAAGGTCGAGCCGTTCGCGCGCGTTCGCAGGAGTCCCGAGAGTCGAAGGACTATCCGGTGAGCGCTTCGGTTACCGCGTAGACGCCGTCGACCACGACTGCCAGCCGGTCGTAATCGATTTTGTCCGCCGTGTCGTTGCCCGTGTGATACCAGCGATAACGAAACGGCGCGGTGTCGGTGATCATCATCGCTCGGTACCCTGCCTGCCAGAACGCCCAATGGTCCGACCAGCCAACGCCCGGAACGCTCGCGGGCAGCGCCGCCGTCTGCAATGGGAATGAGGTGTGGCGCTTGAACGCGCGTCGCGCCTTCCAGAGCAGCGGCGCCGAACGCACGTTGGCAACGAAGCCGATGAAATTCCCGACGTCGGGATAGAACGACGCAATCGGCGGAGGGTAGGTCTGACTTCCCTTCATATCCGAGAAACAGCCCATGGTCTCGAGCGCCAGCATCCCGACGATGCGATCGCCGCGCGTCCTCGCGGCGTTGGCATACACCACGCTTCCCATTTGTCCCGTCCGAAAAAACGGGGGCTCTTCGTTGACGAACGCGACGAAACGCACGGTGCGTCGTCGCGGGTGACGCGAGAATCGATCCGCAAGCTCCAGGAGCGCCGCGATGCCGCTGCCGTTGTCGTTTGCGCCGGGGCACCCCGGAACGGAGTCGTAATGCGCCCCGAGCACGACGATTTCATCAGGGCGATCGGTGCCGATGAGAGCGGCTTCGACATTGCTGACCGGAAGTTTCGACACTTCGAACGTCTGCCGTTCGGGCGTATAACCCGCCGCGGTCAGCTGCGCTTCGATGTATTCCGCCGCGCGATTGAGAGCCGCATATTTCCAGATGTTCCGTTCGCCGATCGTGCCAGCGAGCATCTCGACGTGTTGGCGCAGTCGCGCAGCTGCGGGATGAGCGGGCGGAATCGAGGTCGGCTCGCTGTCCATTCGCCAATGCCCGACGCGTGTCCGAAATCAGGCGACCGCGATCAGCGCGTGTGTTCGCCAAGAAACGCGAGGACGTCGTGCTTCCAGACGTCGACGCCCAGCGGAGAGAACAGCGCGTGGCCGGGGGCGCGGGGATTCGGGTTCGTGGGCGGCGTGAACGGCGGATAGATTCGGACATCCACGCTGGCGCCCCGCGCCTTCGCCGTCTCGCAGATGACGCGTGCGTTCTCGGTCGTCATGTCGTTCTCGGCGGCCATGCAAAGCATTGGAACCTGGATCCGCGTCGCGGCGTCAATCAGCGCGCTGCGCAGCTCGGCACTCCGGTTCCAGTTCAGGCCGCCTGGCGCCTGGTTCACGACCGCGCGCAGCGAATCGGTGTTGCCGGCCGCAAGCGTTGTCACGATGCCGCCGAAGGAATAGCCCATCATCACGATGCGCTTCGAATCGATCGGCAGCTCTTTCGTCGCGTACTGAACGGCTGCATTGACGTCTTCTGCCTCGCGCGTCATGCGATCCACGAAACGTTTTCCGCGCTCGTCAGGGCCGATCTCCTCCGTGAAAGTCGCGCCGTCCGATCGGCCGTATCCACGGCGCTCGGGCACCAGTAGCGCATATCCCGCGGGTATGAGGAGGCGTGCGACGAAATAGACCGGCCATTCAATGCGTTCTTCGTTTGCGCGCGAGCCGTGGTTGTAGACCACGAGCGGAAACGGGCCTGGTCCCTGCGGCTTGAAGAAGTACGCCTGTAGCTTGAGCGGACCGTTCTGGTAGAAGAAGGTCTCGTGCGGCGGATCGGCGGGCCTGGGCTGCGGCACCCGCGTCTGTTGCGGAGCATTCTGATACGCGGTCACGGACGCGTGCGAAGCGACGAGTACGCATAGCGGCAACAAGAGTGACGTGGTGAGCACGAATCGTGGCATCGGCGGAATCATACGACACGCCGTCTCGACCGTCCGTGACCTCCTCGACCGCTTCCGTGTTTACCGCTGCGGATGCCAGTTGAGAAGGAGCCGGATCGGATTACTGGAGAGCGACTGCGGGAAAGTAGTCGTCAGAAAGCGCTGACTGTCGCGCGAAATCGCGTACCATGGGAGCGCCGTTCCGCCCCCGTAGGGCGGCACACCTACCTGGAACAGCGAAACGGGGGCACCGTGCGAGATCGCGCGGCCTCCCGGGTCGACCGATACGGGCATCGCCATCAGCCGGCCGTCGGCTCCGACATAGAAGATCGCATTGCCATCGTGTCCCCATCTCACCTGCGTCGCCCCACTGGTCGTCAACTGCCACCGCTCATCCGGTTTCACGTCGCTGCCGGGCGCTGGGAACGGCCGAACCCAGATTTCGAATCGTCCTGATTCATTCGACTGATACGCTATCCACTTTCCGTCGGGAGAAAACTGACCGTCCCGCTCCTCGAACGGCGTCCTCGCGATCGGAAATGGTTTGCGGTCGGCTACCGAAACGGCCCAGACGTCGAACGTCGTTTTCGGATTCACGCTGCGGAAGAGGACGAATTGGCCATCAGCCGACCAGTCGGTTGGCAGCTTGTGTTCCGCAGTCGACAGCAACAGCTCCTCGGTGCCCTCGCCCGTCGCGTTCTTCACATAGAGATCGAAGACGCCGCTCCTGTTCGAGCCGAATGCGATTCGCCGTCCATCTGGCGACCAGATGGCAGCAAAGTCGCTGGCGGGATCGAACGTGAACCTGCTGGATATTCGGCTCGTGAGATCGTATAGCCAGATGTCGGCAGCGCTGAACCATGCGATGCGCCGGCCGTCCGGAGACAGCGCGGCGTTCATCACGATGCCGGATGAGTTGATCCTCTCGAGAACGTTACCGAATCGATCCACCCACTTCAAATCCGTCCGGACCGTCGAGCCGACGTCGCCCGTCCGGTATGCGATCGTGCCGCTCCTCGAAGCGGACGCAGCGACAACCGTCGCGCCGGCGAATCCGCCCGTGGCGATCTGATCCGCGACCTCGGCAACAGGTCCATCGAGGATGCCCGAAGACGGATCAAATCGCTGGGCCAAGAGTTTTCCCTGGCGCACGAAGAGGAGCCGGCCTTCGGCATAAAAGGCGGATGCATCGGCATCGATCAGTCGGCGGGGTGCGGTTCCGTCCACGCCTGCCATGTAGACACCGCGGATCGCGGTGTGACTTGGCGCGAGCCTGTAGAAAAGATAGTGACGGCCATCTGGAAGGACGTGTGGGAAATGATGATGGTCCGAAGGGTCGAGGGGCGGACTCACAGCCACAGGTTCGCCGCCGCCGTCCGGCACTCGAAGGACTCGCGAATTCGTATTCGGTACGAAGAGGATGGTGCCGTCGGTGTTCCAGGTGCCTCCAAGAAACAGCGGCGCGTTGGCCAGGTTGCGAACGGCGCCTCCATCCAGATCGATACGTTTGAGCCAGCCGCTCGAACCAAACCCGACGGACCGGCTGTCGGGCGCCCAAAATGGAAATTGAGGACTCTCGGTGCCAGGGAGTGGCTGCGCAGACAGCGAATTCAGATAACGCAGCCACAACTGCGACCGTCCGTCGGTCGTGGCAACGAACACGACCTTTTCACCGTCGGGAGAAATCGCCAGCGACAGCGAATCCTGAGTCGGCGGTGTGGCCATGTCGAGCCGCTGCTCTGGCAGTTCAACTGATTGCCTTCGAGTGGACGAGACCGCCGCGACGACCGTGGCTATCAGCGCCCACGCGAGCGTCGCGGCAAAGGGCCACCAGCGCTGACGTGGTGCAATCGGACGCGAACTGGCGGCCGAGTCCGCCGACGGCTGCATGGTCCACTCGAGTTCGCGCATGACGTCGCCGGCGCTCTGCCATCGCTCGTCGGGATTTTTCGCGAGACATCGCGCGACGACGTGTTCGAGCATGGCCGAAGCGAGCGGTTGCACCGCGGTGAGCGGCGGCGGGTCACGATCGACGATTGCAGCCATCACGCTCGCCGCACTGGGCCCCTCGAACGCCTTTCGACCGGTGACCATCTCATAGACGATGGCGCCCAGGGCAAAAATATCGGTTCGATGGTCGGCTTCCTTCCCCTCGACCTGCTCCGGTGCCATGTAGTTCGGCGTTCCGAGAATCGCGCCCCGCGCGGTCAACGGCGTACGGGCGGTCGTACTCAGGCCATCACCGGTGAATGCCGGCTGGCGCACCTTCGCCAGGCCGAAGTCCAGCAGCTTCGCCCCGCTGGGCGTCAGCATGATGTTGCCGGGCTTCAGATCGCGGTGCACGACACCCGCGCGATGTGCCCTGTCCATCGCATTCGCGATTTCGATCGACGTGCGAAGCACTTCGGGCATGGGCAACGGTTTTCGGTTGAGCGCCTCCGCCAACGTTTCGCCTTCGAGATACTCCATGACGAGGAACGGCACGGGTTGATCGTGATGGCCCTCTGGATTCGGGACTTCGCCGACGTCATAGAGCGCGCAGATATTTGGATGCGACAGCGCGGCGACCGACCGAGCCTCGCGCTCGAACCGTTCACGGAACTCAGGATCGGATGCGAAATGGGAAGGCAGGATCTTGAGGGCGACCGTCCGATTGAGGCGGACATCACGCGACCGGTACACCTCGCCCATTCCACCCGCACCGCGGAGGGACTGAATCTCGTAGTGTCCGAGCCGCGAGCCGGGACTGAGCGGCATGCCGTCGAGTGCACGCCATCTTATCACTCGAGGCGGGACATCAGACGCGACGTACTCGCCGCTTCCGGTGATCTGCCGACGAACCTCGGGCAGATCGCGTCCGGACATCCGTGAGCTGCGCTGCTCACGAATCGGCTAGCCCGAGAGATCGTGCACTCGCCGTGCACTCGCTTCGTGCGCTTCGGATCTATCATCCTCATCGAACTCGACAGGGCTCCAAGGGGGTCTTCATGAGAATGACTGCAATCGCTCCGTGGATCGTTGCACTTCTCGCTGCCACAGCCTCAGCGCAAACGGCTCCGGACGCCACCGGGAACAAGCCGGGCGTCACGGTGAGCTCGTTCGAGTATTACATCCCGGGGATCCTCGACACCGATGTCGCGCCAATCCCCATCGATCTCTGGGCACGGGTCTACATACCTGGCGGCTACAGTGGCCGGTTGCCGCTCGTGGTCCTGCTTCACGGAAATCATGCGACGTGCGGCACCGACGATGGACTTGGTCCCGCGCGCCGCGACGACAACATCCAGTACACACTGACCGGCTCGTGTCCGCCGCGATACGTCGTCATTCCGAATCACGCGGGTTACGACTATCTTGCCCGGCCGCTTGCGAGCTGGGGATACATCGTGGTGTCCATCAACGCGAACCGTGGCGTAACCGCGGCGCCCGGCGAGCTGCTGGATCGCGGCCTGAACCTGCGGCGCGGCCGCCTCGTCCTTCGCCATCTGCAGTACCTCGTGGAACTGGACGGCACGTCGGGCAGCGCGTTGTACCAGAAAATCGACTTCTCGCACGTCGGTCTGATGGGGCACTCGCGCGGCGGCGAAGGCATGCGCGCCGCCTACGAGCAGTACCGTGCGCCCGGCAGCGCTTGGCCCGCTCGAATCGGCACGACGGTTGGTTTCGAGGCGCTGTTCGAGATTGGGCCGGTCGACGGCCAGACGGGACCGCGCGCCAATCCAAACCGCCTGAATGCGGACGGCCTGGCCTGGACCGTCCTGCTGCCCAACTGCGACGGCGATGTGTTCAACCTGCAAGGCGTGAAACCGTTCGATCGCATGATGCTGATTACGACGGAGAACCCTGCGCGCTTCAAGGCGACCTACACCGTCTGGGGCACGAATCACAATTTCTACAACACGGAATGGCAGTTCAGCGATTCGGCGGGGTGCCTGGGACAGACAAAGCTGTTCCCGCGTCTCCTGGGATCCGCGGAGCAGCGCGTCGCGTCGTCGGCAAGCTTCCTGGCGTTCATGCGCGGCAACGTTGGCCCTGGCGCGCAGCCGGCGTTCAATCAGAACTTCGATCCGCAATTCGCGCTTCCCCCGGTCGTGTCGAACGTCACTCGCGTTGACCGCGGATACACGGATTCTCCGAGCGCCACGATCACGAAGGTCTTCGATGATTTCCCCGTCGTTCCGACCAACACCTACACCGCGCACGGCGTTCAATTCACGCTCGGCGGCGTCTCGCAGCACGACGGGTCGCAACGTGCAGCCGCGGTCTCGTGGAATAACTCGGGGCCGACTGTGTACTTCCAGAGCAACGCTCCGGCGCCGCTGGATGTGTCCGCGCAGCAGACCCTGGAGTTTCGCGTGTCCAGACAGTGCCACGATCTCTTGTGCCATAACGCGGGTCCGGATTCTCACAACACGACGAACTTCTCTATTCAGCTCGTGGCCGGCAACGGACAGGTGTCATCGGCCGTTCAGTTGCAGGATTATGTGTCGCTCACCGGGCCCGTTGGCTCGCTCACCGAGTTCGCGGGCACCCTTGCGCATCCCATTCTCATGACGGCGCGAGTTCCGCTGAGCGCGTTCGGAGGCGCCACTCTGTCGCAGGTCCGCGCCGTGCGCTTCATCTTCGACGACACCAACTCGGACGAGATCTATCTCGCCAACATCAGAGTGTCATCGCTCGGTATCAGCGCGTCATTTGTGGCGCCTGCGGCTTTGCCGACAGATGACAGTGCCCTCCCGCAGGTTACGGGGTCAGACCAGAACTCGGTGAGTTCGATCAGCGCAGTGCCGTCTTCGTCGCTCCTGCGGGGCGAACCGGCCGTCGAGCTCAGTCTGACGAGCAATCGCCGATTCCTTCCGTCGGGCGAGATCCTCGTGCTTCGGATTGGCGACCAGCAATTCGACGTGAGCCGTTACTCGGATGATGGATCGACCGATCGGCTGACGTTCGTGCTCACGCAGGCGGAGTTCGAGTCGCTGAAGCAGGGCGATCAGATCAGCGTCCAATATGGATACGGTCAGAATGGAAACGGCTGGAGGTTCGGTGGCATCGACAAGAACATGCTCAAGTAAAGGAACAGAAATGCTGATTTACGATTGCTGATTTACGATTGCTGATTGCTGATTGCAAACCTTCGCGAGCGTAATCGACAATCGGCAATAAATCAGCATTCAGCAATCAAAAATCAGCATTTCTTTTCCGTGATCGCGATCACGCGCAGTGGGCTGCCGCTGCCGTTGACGATCTTGAGCGGCGCCGCGATGACGACCGCACCGGTCGGGGGCAGTTGGTCGAGGTTGCACAGGCTTGCCAGCCCGAATTTTCCGGCGCCGTGCATCGTCGCATGATTGGGAAACGGCAGGTCGAATCGGCCCGCCTGTCCCGCGTCGGTACCGATCGTTTCAACGCCCACGCCGAGCACATCGCGATCCTTCGCGAGCAGCGTGGACGTGCGCGCATCGAATCCGGGACTGTGGGGGCCGTCGTCGCGCGCATTGATGAACGCCGCCGGATCCATTCGACGGCTCCATCCAGTCCGCAGAAAAACCCAGGCACGGCGAGGGATGCGTCCGTGAGCGGCCTCCCAGCGCTCGACGTGCTCGACCCCGAGCAGAAAATCGGGATCGTTTGCGACCTCGGGCGTGACGTCGATCACGCAGGCCGGCCCGATGAACCGGCTCACCGGTATGGTGTCGCACGCATTGTTTGGCAGATTGCTTCCGGTGATCCAGTGAATCGGGGCATCGAAATGCGTGCCCGTATGTTCCCCCATCCGAATAGTGTTCCAGTACCAGGCTGGGCCCTTGGCGTCGTACTTCGAGATGACGTCAATCGTCACGCCCGGCGACGGGGCGAATATCGGCGGCAATCCGATCACGGGCGTTGACGGTCCGAGCGGCTGCGTGAGATCGATGATCCTCAGCGTTCCGCGATTGAGCTCATCGAGGAGCTGCGTCAGCACACCACTCATGTCATCTCCACCGGTTTTCTGGCAGCAATCCAGCGCTTGAATCGAAATGCGTTCTCCGGCAGGTGCAGATCCATCCCGTAGTGGTTCGGACCGACTGCCGCGACTCTTGCAACGATGACGCTCAGATCGTTGCGCGCGAAGGCCTCGAGCACCGCGTCGCCGAATGCGATCGCTGAATCGACCCGCGTAACGTACTCGATGCCGGCGCCACGCGCGATCGCGGCGAGATCGGTAACGCCCGACGTCGTGTGTGAATCGAATCCGCCGGTCGACAGGAGGCTGCCGTTGTCGAACACGATGTGCACGAGGTTCGGCGGCCGATATCGCGCGAGCGTCGCGAACGTGCCCAGGTTCATCAACACCGAGCCGTCGCCGTCGAGGACGACCACTTTCTCGTGAGGCAGGTGCAGCGCCAGCCCGAGCCCGATCGACGATGCGAGGCCCATCGCATGCTGGAGGTAGAAGAAGTTCTCTTTGTGTCCGAGGTCGTACAGCTCCTGGGCGCACGCGCCCATGATCGTGACGACCGGCTTGTCGTCGAGCTCCGGATAGAGCATCGCGATGCACTCGGCGCGCTTCACGACCGCTCTTCCATCAGATCGCGCGTGAGGAGGAGTGCGACCGGCGACAGCGAGCTCTGCGACAGCGTGAAGGCTTCTCGGATCTGCCGGCCCACTTCTTCCGGCGAGCGTGCGTACTCGAACGGAATGCTCAACGCCCGTAACACCCCCTCGGTGACGATCCCGCCGCGCGTGTGCCACGGGTACGGCTCGCCCCAGTGGCCTCGCAGCGCGATCAGCATGCACAGCGGGATGCCGTACAACAGGGCCAGGGAGACGATGCCGTTCATGGCCGCGAGGAAGCCGTGGTTCTGCATGAGCAGGATGTGGGGCTCGCCGGCGAAGTACGCGCCAGCCGCGACGCCGATTGCTTCTTCCTCCTTTGCCACCTGAATCAGCCGCATATCCGGGTCGCGTTCGGCCTGCTGCAGCAAGAGTCCGAGCCATGTTTCCGGCAGCGCCGACACTGACGTGACGCCGGCGTCCTTGATGCCCTGAAAGACGGCCTTCGAGTTGTCGTAGGAGACGGTCATGACCGGACCGAGGCTACCGTGATCTCCTTGACGGCCTCGATGGCCGTATCGAGCTCGTCGTCGCGCGTGTAGAAATGTGGCGACATCCGGACTCCCGCTTTCGGCCGCCAGTCGACGAGGATATCCCGCTTCAGCAGCTCCCGGCAGACATCTTCGGCGTGCGGCATGTCAATCGAGACTGTGCCGCCGCGCCGATCGGGATCGCGCGGGGTGTTGACCTTCCAGCCGTGCCGATCGGCAAGCTCGATGAGCCGTGAAGTCTGGCGTGTGGATTTCGCACGAATTCGATCGATGCCGGCCTCCGCGACGATCCTCAAGCCGGGACGCGCGGCTTCGAGCGCGGGTATCGGGATGGTGCCGTTCATGAAGCGGTAGGCGGAGGACGCGTAACGCGTGGGCCCCGTTTCGAAACCAAACGGGTTCTCGTGCGCGAACCATCCGGTGAACGTTGGCGTCAGCGTCCGTCCGAGGTCGGGGCGCACATACAGGTACGCCGTCCCGGGGCCGCCGCAGAGCCATTTCAGCACGCCGCCGCAGGCGAAGTCGACGTTCAACGCCTCGACATCGACTGGAACCGTTCCAAGCGACTGAAATGTGTCGAGCACCACGTGCGCCCCCACGGCGTGCGCCTTCTGGATCACGGCGGCGGCATCATTTATATAAGCGCTGCGGAAGATGACGTGCGAGATGGGAACGAGCAGCGTCTCTTCGTCGATGGCGTCCAGCAGTCGCTCAGTCGGTACGGTGATCCCGTCGGCCGTCGGCACCATGTGCACGCGCGCGCCGCGGCTGCGCTGGGCTTCCCAAAAGTACATGACGGACGGAAAGTTCATGTCGCTGTAAACGATCTTGTTGCGCTTCTGCGAGAACTCGAAACAGGACGCCACGACCGCCTGACAGGTCGTCACGTTCGGGTGCGTCGCGACGGAACCTCGGGGCGCGTTCATCAGCGCGCCGATCTGATCGCCGACGTCGGCGGCAAGCGTCCACCACCGCTCTTCCCATGCGCGAACGCCGCGTGTCGCCCAGATCTCGGCGAACTGGTGCAGCGCATTGAACACCGCGCGCGGCATCGCGCCGAGCGAGTTGCTGATCAGATACGTCGTGCGATCGAGAATCGGGAATTCCGAGCGATAGCGGAGGAGGTCATCGCTCATCGCGCCATTGTACGTTCACGGTGCGGTTTCCGAAGAAGCAGGTACGAGGCGTTGAGCACGAAGAGATAGACGAGCCC
Organism: Acidobacteriota bacterium; assembly: GCA_046735635.1. Lineage (GTDB taxonomy): Bacteria > Acidobacteriota > Vicinamibacteria > Vicinamibacterales > 2-12-FULL-66-21 > JALZOC01. The sequence continues at coordinate 19,596 of JBKPTT010000203.1, forward strand.
GCTCACCAACGCCAGGCGCGAATCCCACCAGGTTTTCGCGATCGCCAGGACGATCAGGGCGAAGCCGACGAGCGAGCTCACGGCGCCGCGGCGGAACCGTACGTGTGCCGCCAGCGAAACCAGCCACGACAGCAGCAGCCCGAACAGCGCGGCGTTCAGGATGGAGACAAACGCCTGCTGCGGCGCCCACCGTTCGAACGCGAGCGCCACGATGATGGAGAACGAGGAGGTGATTACCGCGTAGGTCGGGGAGCCGGCGGTGTTCAGCCTGCCCAGAACGGGAGGCGCCCACCCGCTCCGGGCGAGCGCGAACAGCGTCCGTGAAGCGGAATAGAGCGCCGCGTTCGCACCCGAGAGCGCCGCGGTCAGCACGACGAAGTTCATCAGGTGACTGGCGCCGGGAATACGGACCGTCCGGAATACGGTGACGAACGGCGACTCGTGAACGCCCGCATGGTTCCAGGGCATCACGCCGGTGAGCACGACGATGGCGCCGAGGTACACGACGGCGAGAATCCCGAACGTGAGCCTCGTCGCGCGGCCGATCTCTTCCCTCGAACGCGCTTCGCCGCTCGTCACCGCGACGAATTCGACGCCGGCGAAGGTGTAGATCGCGAATGGCAGCGCGAGCAGCATCGCGAACGTACCGTTCGGGAACCAGCCGCCATGTGCCGTGTACTGCGCGGGCGTCCGGCCGCCCACCAGCAGTGCCGCGCCAAGGACGATGAAGGCGCCGATCACGAACACTTTGATCATCGCGAACCAGTACTCGAACGTGCCGTAGCGGCCGACGCTGAGCAGGTTGACGCCGAGCAGCAGCAGCGACGCGATCGCGACCCACACGATCGCGGGAACGGCCGGGAACCAGAACGCCATGTAGGTGGCGGCCGCCACCATCTCAGCGCCGATGGAGATCGCGATCGCCGCCCAGTAACCCGCGCCGGCGAGGAACCCTGCCCACTCACCCAGATAGAGGTCGCCGTACAGCTGAAACGATCCGGCCGCCGGATGGGCGCTTGCGAGCTCGCCGAGCGCGACCGTCATGATCCACGTGATCGCGGCGGCGATGAAGAAAGTGAGGATCACCGCCGGGCCGGCCGCTTCCAGTGCGGCCGCGGATCCGAGCAGCAGGCCGGTTCCGATCGATCCACCGACCGCAACCATCGCCATCTGACCGGCGCTGAGCTGGTGCTGCAGCCCCGCCTCGCGTTGCGCCGATTCGACCGTTTGCACGGCGAATCTATATCATGGCGTCCATGAATCGCCTGCGTTTACGGCTTCTCGTCCTCGTCATTGCGTTTGGCGCCCCGCTTGCGGCCCAGCGCGCGCCGATCCAGCAGCAGCTCGCGTTCACCCCATATCATTCAAACGGCATCTACAACGTGGGCGAGACCGTTGGCTGGACTGTTGCGCCGGGCCCAACGCCGCCGTCCTACGCCTACAAGTGGACGATTCGTCGCAACAACGCCGTCGTCCTGAAGGAGGGCAAGCTGGATCTCTCGAGCGGGAAGGGCTCGATCGAGGTCGTTAGCGACCAGCCGGGCATGATCTACGTCGCGATCGAGGCGTTCGCAGAATTGACGCCCGCGTCTGCCGCGGCGGCCGGTGACAGCCCACGGTTCACCGGAGGGAATACCGGCCGCAACACCGGCTTCTACGCCGTAGGCGCGGCGGTCGCGCCCACGAGAATCGGACTGTCGGTTCCTCGTCCCGGTGACTTCGACCAATTCTGGGATGCGAAGCTCGCCGCGCAGGCGAAAGTTCCGATGAACGCGACGCTTACGCCGGTGGAGACTGACGTTGTCGGCGTCGAAATGAACATCTTCGAGATCGACGCGCTTGGATCCAAAGTCCACGGCTACGTGGCCAAGCCGGCGGGAGCGGGGAAGCTCCCCGCACTCATTCAGCTGCAGTACGCCGGCGTCTATGCGCTGAACGCCAGCGCGGCGGCAAAGCGCGCGGCGGAAGGGTGGCTGATGGTCAACGTCGATTCCCACGACAAACTGCCGTCGGATCCCTCGGGGAACGTGCCGCGCGCCTACCAGGCGGTCGGCAACACGGATCGCGAGACGTCGTACTTCCTCAAGATGTACCTGCGCGACTCGCGCGCGCTCGATTACGTGCTGTCGCGCCCCGACTGGGACGGCAAGACCGTCGTGTTGACGGGAGGGAGCATGGGCGGTCAACAAAGCCTTGCGCTCGCCGGTCTGCGGCCCGACAAGATCAGCGCGGTGCTGGTGTGCGTGCCCGCGGGCGCCGACTCAAACGGCGATCTCCACGGCCGCAAGGCCGGGTATCCGAACTGGCCATCCGACAACCCGGACGTGATGAAGACGGCGCTCTATTTCGACACCGTCAATTTCGCGTCGCGGATCAAGGCGCCGGTCCTCGTGGGCATGGGATTCATCGATACGATCTCGCCGCCAGCAGGCGTGTGGACGATGATCAATCAGATTCCGGGCCCGGTGGAGGCGCTGCCGATGATCGAGTCCGAGCACGACAACCTGACGCCCGACAAGGGCCGCGCCTGTCCGGCCCGCACGAACGAGGTGCTGGACACGATCGTCCACGGGGGGCAGTTCACCCCGAACGTGATGTAGGGCGGGGTCTTTAGACCCCGCCGTCGTCTTTAGACCCCGCCGTCGGCTGCAAGACCGGTTTGGTATACAATATTCTATATGCCACTCACGCTCGATCAGACCCACGGACCCATCAGGCGCACGAGCTTGCGCGATGCCGCCAAGGACCGCGTCCGCGCACTGATCGTCGCTAACGACCTCGTGCCCCGCGCCAACGTCGTCGAACGCGATCTCAGCGCGCGCATCGGCGTCAGCCGCACGCCGCTGCGCGAGGCGCTGCTCGCGCTCGAAGGCGAAGGCCTTCTCGTCAGCCGTCCCGGACGCGGGTTTTTCGTGGCCGATTTGTCAGTCGACGAGGCACGGGAGTTGTACCCCCTCATTGCAACGCTCGAGGGCATGGCCGTTCGCCGCGGCCGCCCGGCGGACCTGTCCGGCCTGCGCGATCTCAACGGCCGGTTCCGGCGCGCCTCGAATGCCGCCCTTGCATTGGGGGCCGATCGCGATTGGCACGAGGCGTTGATCGACCGGTGCGGAACGCCGCGGACCGCCGCGTTGCTGAGCCCCCTGAGAATCGTCGCGGCGCGATACGAGTACCGGTATTTCTCGAGTGCCGCTGCCATTCGCGCGTCCGCAGACCAGCACGATCGCGTCATCCACCTGCTTCAACGCGGCCGCGTCGCGCAAGCCGCATCACTGGTCGAGGAGAACTGGGGTCAGGGGCTCCAATGGGTCGAAAAGCACTTCGCGCAGTGACATCGGGGTTCATCGCCGCCGCCGCGTCGGTACTACTGTCGGCGCAGGTGCCCACGGTGACGGCGTGGACGAACGGACAGTGGTTCGACGGAACGCGTTTCCATCGGATGACGGTGTATTCGATCGGCGATCGATTCACGCTGCGGCGACCGCACCGGATCGACCGGACGGTCGATCTCGAGAGCGGCTACGTGACGGGCGCTTTCGGCGAAGCCCACACACACCAGGTCACCAGCGGCGACGCCGACGCGTCGATTCGCACCTACCTGCAGCAAGGCATCTTCTACGTGATGTCGCAGGCGAACACGCCGGATGCGCGCCAGCGGCTCGCGGCGAAAGTCAACGTGCCGACGTCGATCGACCTCGCGATCGCCGGCGGCGACTTCACGGCGCCAGGAGGACATCCGACCGCCCTCGTCAACCGTAATATCCGGCAGGGGGCGATGACCACCGCCGATTTGAACGGCGGATTCCTCAACAGCGTCGCGTCGGTCGAGGATGTAAACCGCGCCTGGCCCGCAGTGCTTGCCGCACGCCCAGACTTCATCAAGCTCCTGCTGGTCTATTCGGAGGACCGCGTCGCCGGCATCCCGCGTCCGGCCGACAGCGACCGTCATGGACTGGATCCCGCGCTCGTCCCACACATCGTGCAACTCGCGCACGCCGCGCGGTTGCGAGTGTCGGCGCATGTGGAGAGCGCTTACGACTTCGAAGTCGCCGCCAAAGCAGGTGCCGACGTCTTTGCGCATCTGCCAGGCTTCTGGCCAGATCCTGCACGAATCGCATCGAAGGGATTTGGAATATACCGCATCAGCGACGAGGCGGCGGCAGTAGCCGGGCGCAACAAGGCACGCGCGGTGACCACGATTTACGAGACGTTGAAGGCGGTGGCGCAGCAAAAAGAGCACATGCAGCAGCGCGAACCGACGCTCGAACTCCTGAAGCACAACCTCGATGTGCTGGCGGCGCACGGCGTGACCATTGCGATCGGCAGCGATCAGTTCCGAACCACGTCGATCGCGGAAGCGCTGGAGATTCACAAAGCGCGGCTCATGACCCCAGCGGCGCTATTGCGAGCGTTGACGACCGACGCAGCGGCGACGATCTTTCCGAACCGGGCCCCGTTCGGCCCTGTCGAAGGCGCTCCCGCCGACTTCCTCGTGTTCGACGCCGATCCCCTCGCCGATTTCACCGCAATCCAGCGAATCAGACTCAGGGTGAAAGACGGTCGGGAACTGACCGTCCACTGAGGGCGAATCGCTTGAAGAAGCTGCTCTCGTTCCACGTCGGTCGCGCCGGATCGTCCGTCACGCGGCGCAGAAGGCCGAGGATCACGCGATCGAACTTCGCGGCGCCGTCGCTATCGACCGGCTGTTTCAGGTCGTCATTCGGCTTGTGATAGACGTCGCGAACCCAGTCCCGGCGGATCTTCTCCTCCGGCGAGCCGAATTCGTACCCGAACTTGAACGCGAGCGAAGGAATCCCGCGCTTGATGAAGCTGTACTGATCGCTGCGGATGAACCGGTTCTGCTCCGGCTCCCGATCGGTCTGCACCTCCACGCCCTGCTCTTTCGCGGCCGCCCGCACATCGTCGCCCAGTGACGACTCGGTCAGCCCCTGCACTTCGATGACCTTCAACGGATAGAGCGGAAGAAACATGTCGAGGTTGATGTCTGCAACGATGTTCTCGAACGGGACCGTCGGGTGCGCGGCGAAGTATTTCGAACCGAGCAGCCCTTTCTCTTCCGCGGTCTGTGCCATGAAGACGATCGAGCGCTTTGGCTTGGCGCCCGATTCCTTCAGAAGCCGCGCGATCTCGATTACCGAGGCGACGCCCGACGCATCGTCCATCGCACCGTTGTAAATGGTGTCGCCGTTGACCGCGCGGCCGATGCCCACGTGATCGAGATGCGCTGACATCACGACGTATTCCTCTTTCAACCGCGAGTCGGACCCCTCGTAGATTCCGATGACGTTTTCGGAATCGACCGGCGTACGTTTGACGGCAGCCTGTGCCCGCAGCTTTGCTGGAAGCGGGAACCGCGGCAGTGGCTTCTTGTCGGCGATCACCGCTTCGAGCTCGTCCACGGTATGACCGCTTCCAGCCAGGAGCTTCTCCGCGCCGGTTCTCGTGAAGGCAATGGATACCATCTCGCCGGCCTGGTCCTGCAGATCCGCATCGGCGAGGACGACCGTCGGTTGCGTCCCGCGCCCGCCTCCCGGCCCGGCCCCGCGCTGCGCTTGCGGCGCATTCCCTCTCCCTGGCTCCGCATCCGCCGCCGCATCTGGATTCGTGCCGACCGGTGGACGCGGGTTGGGAAGCGTCGCGATGCCGATCGCCCCCGCCTTCCTCAATACCGCCCACCGTTCACCGGCCGAGCCGACGTGTGACTTGACGTTGTCCGAGGCATCGAGCGGAGCCACGACGTTCACGTACACGGCGACCTTGCCGTGCAGATCCAGCCCCGCAAAGTCATCCCACTTCGCCTCGGGAACTGACAGGCCGTAGCCCACGAATATCATCGGCGCGTCAATGGAGCCGTCGAGCTCGCCGCGCGCGCTCAGCGTCGCATCCTCACGCAGCACGAGCGGCTGCTCCTCGCCGTTGCGAACGAGCGACAGCTTCGATTGATCGGGAACGAGGACGCGCGACTCGAACTTGACCGGCTGTCGGTAGCCGGCGACTCCGCCCGGTTTGAGTCCGATCTGTTTGAACTGTTGTTCGACGTACGCGGCCGCCTTCTCGAACCCGGGAGACCCCACGTCCCGCCCTTCCAGCGCGTCGGACGCGAGATATTCGATATGACTCCACCATCGTTTTCCTTCGGTGGAGGAATCCTGCAGCAGGAGCGCGGCGGTGGCGATGAACAGCAAACGATGGAATTTCATGGCTCCGGTGATTGTAGTGGAGCGGGCCCGTTTGCAAGCCCATGCGCAGGTTGGCTGTCCGCTGCGCGGTAGAATCCCGAATCCCCGATTTATGACCATGTCTGTCGTTCGGGTCTCTGCGATTCGCAAGACATACGGCTCGTCGGTCGCCGTCGACGACGTGTCGTTCGACGTGCGCGAAGGCGAGATCTTCGGCTTGATCGGCCCGAATGGCGCCGGCAAGACGACGACGATGGAATGTGTCGAAGGACTCCGGTCACCGGACCGCGGCGAGATCTCGGTGCTCGGTCTGAACCCCGTGCGCGATGTCTATGTCCTGCAGGATCGAATCGGCGTGCAGCTTCAGGAGGCGCAGCTTCAGAAGCGCATCAAGGTCAAAGAGGCGGTGGGCCTGTGGGCGTCCTTGTATCGCCGCCACGTCAATGGCGACCGGCTGCTCGAACAGCTCGGACTGAGCGAGAAGCGCAACGCGTGGTTCATGACGCTCTCGGGCGGGCAGAAGCAGCGGCTCTTCATCGCGCTGGCGCTGATCAACGATCCCGAGCTCGTGTTTCTCGACGAATTGACCACTGGACTCGACCCGCAGGCGCGGCGCGCGATCTGGGAACTCGTGCGCGGCATTCGCGCGCGCGGCAAGACGGTGTTCCTGACGACGCACCTGATGGAAGAAGCCGAACGGCTGTGCGATCGCGTCGCGATCATCGATCGCGGCCGAATCATCGACATCGGCACGCCCGACGAGCTGATTCGGCGGCACGCTCCCACGCAGACGGTGGTCGTGGCCACACGAGATGCCGAGGCCGATAGTCGGCTCCGGATGATTC